>JBAVFZ010000360.1:0-5457 GCA_049684495.1 Anaerolineales bacterium
ATTTTATGCTTCTTACGAATAAAGAAACAATAGTAAATGACATAAAAGACGGAATAAATAATTATATAAAGACAAGTCGACAAAGAATAAAAATAATTTTCCAGGGAGCCGTCAATAAATATTTTTCCCAGGGAGGACATTTACGATGATATGCATTGCGGAAATTCATTTTATTTCCAGAACAACGGGTCGAAATAATCGATACGATTTTAACGGCATGAATATATAGCGGAGGATTTAATGACTGACAAGAAATGCCCAAAATGCCACTTATGGAATTCGGAGATGGCGGAGATATGCGACTGCGGTTATAACTTCCGATCAGAAGAAACCGACTATTCCATCATCAAATTTGAAGAGTATTCGAAATTATTCCAAGCCAACGAGATCAATGGAGAAGATATTCGAAGTTATCATAAAACCATTCTCCTTAGGTTCCTACTTTGTTTGACTATTCCATTTCTACTTTCTCTTTCTTTATATCAATGGCTAATCGGATATACGACACTACCTTTTATCTTTTTTATTTTAGCGATAATCGTTAACCGTATTTATAGAAATAAGTACATAGGGTACGTTATCAATAGACTTTGGAAATATCCACTAATAGGAGTTTTTCTGGGATGGATTTTTACCAAGATCGTAGGATTTGCACTAATGGGCTATACCATTATATCCGCCAAAGGGGTTGTTCCCGAAGATGGTCTTGGTATTACGTATTATTTTTTCTTTCTCATCGTTTTGTATCTTTCTGGTCTGGCAGGGCTGTATATAGGAAAGCGAAAAGTGATTGACGAGATCCATCGATATTTTCATCATTCCTCTTGAACCGCGGTCCCATTATCGAATAATGGGGAAAGAAAAAAGGCAATATTGTGCCGAACGGGAAGGGAACATCCCTCCTACAAATTCTCCACGGGTAAGATGTTGCCGTTTCGGCTTGACAATCCCGGGTGGATAACCTATCGTTAGCACCGGATACCCGCCCTCCCATGACGCTTCGACTGCATAAAGTATCGAAACAAATCGACCACCTGCAGGAAAGCGCGGTCGCGCGCGCCGAAAAGCTGCGGGCCGACCTGCCCAAAGTCCGGCGCGCGCTGGATCTCGCCGCGCAGCGGGACGACCTCGCCCAAAAGGCGAAGACCGAGGCGGAACGCGGCTGGAACGGCGCGATGCCCGCCTGCGGTGAATCGATTTCCTTCCGAAAAGGCGCGCCCTCCGCGCCCGCCGCGCTCGCCCTCGTCGCGGTCGACGGCTCGCAGGTGTATCCGGACCGGCACTCCGCATCCCTGTTCTACGCCATCAACATCGGCCACTTCATCCTGCGCTCCGATAGCGGTGAAACCGCCGCCGATTCCGAGCCGGCGGTCTTCTTCGAGGACGATTCGCTCTTTCCGGAAGGGAACCTGATCTCGAACACGATCCTCAACGCCCGCCGCACCGCGGAGGAGATAGCTGCGCTGGCGCGGCTGGCCGCCGCGGAACGCGCCGCCGCCCCGGAGCGGCCCGTTTTCGCGCTGGCCGATGGCGGCTTTGCGCTGCGAATCGACGAGAAGGCCTTCCCGCCCGCGGAACGCGAGGCGCTGCAAAACCGGTTCTTTTCCGCGATCGACAGCCTGGCGGCGGAGAAGATCCCCGTCGCCGGTTACATCGCCCGTCCGGGCGGATACCCGGTGCTCGCGCTGATCGACCTGGCGCTGGACCCTTCGCCGAAAGCGGGAGCCAGCCGCGGAAAGGGCGGGCGCTCCCCCTTCCCCGGCCTCGACGACCGGGTGCTGTTCGAAACCCTTCTCGCGCCGTGCGAACGCTCGGCGGTGTTCGAGTTCGCCGCCTATTGGAACGACCTGTACCGGAACCGGGAGCCGAATCAGAGCGCGCACTTCTTCTATCTTAATGTCGGGCGGCGCTATCCGGTGATCGCCCGGGTGGAAATTCCCGAGTGGGCGGCGCGGGAGCCGGCATTGGTGGAGCGCGTGCACGCGGCGCTGGTCGAACAAAGTTCGGTCACGCTGAACGATCCGTATCCCTACGCCCTGATCCGCGCCGACGAGGAAGCCTTCGTCTCCGGCGAGGAGAAGCAATTCCTCGAGGAGCAGATGGCGGTGGCTCTGATCCGCGGAGGGCTGCGCGTGAGCCGCTCCGAAAAACTTTCGCACAAGGGAAGAGCGAGAAAACATTAACCCCCCGCCTCACCCCCGACCCCTCTCCCGGCATACCCCCGCTTCGCGAGGGCAGGCGCCGGGAGAGGGGTCGGGGGTGAGGGAGTGTGCCGGGAGGGGTCAGATGGAGAAAAAATCATGCCGGATAAGAATCCCATCCCGATCGGCCGCGTGCTTTCGGGCGGCGCCACGGAATATCTGTGCGGCTGCGTGGAAGACCAATGCGCGGCGTTGCGCATCGGCGCGTTCCTGCGCGCGGAGGCGGGCGGCGCGGAATCGATCGGCGTGGTGGCCGACATCCGCATCGTCGACGACACCTTCGCCCGCCAGCTGGTGGCCGGCGACGCGAAGGCGGCTTACATCAAGGAACAGCGCGACCGGCGGCTCACGCCGCTCGAGGTGCGCGTCTTGCAGGCCGGTTATCTCCCCCGGGGCGGCGAGGCAACCCACCGCCTGCCGCCGCGGCCGCCTTCCGCGCTCGAAGCGGTCTATGCCTGCGACGGGGATGCAATCCGGAACTTCCTGCGGGCCAAAGGCGGCGGATGGAATTTTGCGTTTCTTTCGATCCTGATTTCAGCGGACGCCTCGAACGAGGTGCTGGCCGAATGCGTCCGCGCGGCGTCCGCGGCCCAGCCGGCCGATCCGCAAAAGCGCTTCCTGCAGGAAGCGGCGCGCGAACTCACGCGGCTGCTGTCGGAAGACCTGCAAAGGTTGTACAGCCTGCTGCCGCAACTGGCGGGGTGAATGCGCAACCGATCCCTCGAGCCCTGAAGGGCTCTCGGGATGACCTACGCAGTCCGTCATTCCTAGGGGCCTTTAGGCCCCAAGGAATCGGCTCGTTTCCGAAATTAACCAACCATTTGGACAGGTTCGATAATTCCACAAGAGATACCGATCCCTCGGGGCCTGAAGGCCCCTCGGGATGACCAAGGGAGATCCCATGCCCGAAAACGAACTCGATAACGTCCTCAACCGCGCGCCGCTTTCTGCGCAACGCCATCCGCTCGGGATCGTCGTCGGCGGATCGCTGACCGAAGGCCTGACCGTCAAACTCCATCCGCAAAGCGTGCTGGAGGATCTCGCCGTCGGCCGTTATGTTGTTCTGCGCGGGCAGACGGGGAAAACCTTCTTCGGGATGGTCACCGACATCCGCCTCGAAAGCCTCAACCCTTCCCTCGCGGCCAATCCGCCGGCCGCCGAGGACGAATTCTCCAAGCAGGTGTTCCTCGGGACGATGGCCTACGGGACGATGCACGTCTCGCCGATGCTGGTGCTCGAGGAGGGGACGCACGAAGTGCGGCCGATCAAAACCATCCCGGCGCATTTTTCGCGGGTCGACGAAGCCAGCGAGACGGAAGTGAACCTGGTCTTCGGCGAGGAGGATAAGATCCACTTCAACATCGGCTCGCCGCTGGAGATGGAGGACGCGCGGGTCAACTTGGATCTTTCCCGGCTGGTCGAGCGCTCGTCGGGCGTGTTCGGCAAGAGCGGCACCGGCAAATCCTTCATCACCCGGATCCTCCTGGCGGGCCTGATCCGCTCGCAGATCGCCTCGTGCCTGATTTTCGACATGCACAACGATTACGGCTGGGCGGTGCGCGACGAAGCCGGGCGCGAGTTCAAGGGGCTGCGCCAGATCTTTGATTCGCGCGTCAGCGTCTACACGCTCGACCCGGAAACCTCGCGCCACCGCGGCAGCAAGGTCGACGGGGTGCTGCGGATCGGGATGGATGAGATCGAGCCGGAAGACATCGAGTTGATCGCCCAACTGTTGCCCCTTAACGAGGTGCAGGTGGGCGCGCTGTACATCCTTTACCGGAAGTTGGGAAAAGAATGGATCGTGAAGCTTTTAAAGGAAGACGCGGAGATGGATCCGGTCCTGAAGGAAATGGTGGATACCGAACGCATTCTGCAATCCACGCTCAGCGCGATCCAGCGCAAGTTCGAGATGCTGCGCCGGCTCTCGTTCCTTCAGAATAAGGCCCCGGAAAAGGATCCGGTCGAGGAGATCTTCGCCACGCTCGACCAGGGGATCAGCGTGGTTCTGGAATTCGGCCAGCACGGGAACAAGCTCGAGGCCTATATGCTGGTCGCCAACTACCTAACCCGGCGGATCCACGCGCGCTATGTCGAACGCAAGAACCGCGCCGCCGGCGGGAACGCCGCCGAGCCGAAGCCGCTCGCGATCGTGATCGAGGAAGCCCACAAGTTCCTGGATCCGTCGCTCGCGCGCTTCACGATCTTCGGCTCGATCGCGCGCGAGATGCGCAAGTACAACGTCACGCTGCTGGTGGTGGACCAGCGCCCGTCGGCGATCGACGAGGAAGTGATGAGCCAGATCGGGACGCGCGTCACCTGCCTCCTCGACAACGAAGCCGACGTGAAAGCGGTGCTCTCGGGCGTTTCGGGCGCGGGCGGGCTGCGCGAGGTGCTGGCACGGCTGGATACGCGCCAGCAGGCGCTGATCCTCGGGCATGCGGTGCCGATGCCGGTGGTGGTGCGCACCCGCGATTACGACGCCAAGCTGTATGCCGAACTGGCCGGGACGCGGAAGATACCGAAGGGGTTGTATCCGGAATAAACGTAAATCTCACCGCAGAGGACGCAGAGAATAAATTAAAACTTTTGTACTCCTCTGCGGTCTTCGCGTCCCCCGGCCCGACCGCCGAGGGCGGGCTCTGCGGTGAGAAAGGTTTTTAAAATAGAAACCCATCAAAAGGCTTGGAATAAAGATCACGCCGTCATACGCCGGATCCTGATGAATGAAAAGAATTACCGGAAGGCGCTCCCGCTTCTGCTCGAGCACCACGCCGCGGTGCATTCGCGCAAGCTGGGCGGGCGCTGGTCGTATCAGGATGAAGTTCTTGGCCCGCTGACCGAAACGCAATATCGGGTTATTCCCACTGGCGGCCAATCCGTCATCTGGAAGATTTGGCACATCACCCGGATTGAAGATCTCACCATTAACCTCCTGCTGGCCGGTGCGAAGCATTCACTGCTAAACGGCAAATGGCTGGAGAGGTTGGGAATCGATTATGTGGATGTCGGCAACGGCATGCCGGAAGCCGCCACGGCGAGAATAAGCAGGTTAATGAATGCCAAAGCTCTGCTGGCCTACAGGCTCGCGGTCGGCAAGCGCACGCAGAGCATCCTGATGAAATTGAAATCCCAAACTCTTTGGGAAAAACCCGCGCCGGAACGCCTTCAGCGGATCGTCGATGAGAAAGGGGTGCGGGAGAATGCCGCCTGGCTGCTTAAATTCTGGGGCGGGAATCCTAATGCGAACCTCCTGCTC
>JBAVFZ010000361.1:0-1805 GCA_049684495.1 Anaerolineales bacterium
TTTGGTCATGAGGCCTCCATATATTTTAGTATATCGGATTTTCCGGAAATAGCAGCCGCGATCCTTAATGAATGCAGCCGCGATCGGCGATCGCGGCTGCAAGAAAAAACCGCCGCATGCGGTGGTAAATTCGATTTGCGGGTCGCGAAACCGTGTGGCTCGTTTGCCGAGCAGGGTTTTCCGCTATATACTGGTATGCGTAGGCGAAGTGGCCGAAGCGTATTCCGGTTATCGACTTTCCCATTCGGGCCGCCGGTCTATTCCGGGCCAGGAGGGAGAAACACTATCCGTCCCGCGATAAAAAGGAGACCGAAATGTACGATGCGAATATGCAGCCTGTTCTACCTCCCCAGCAAAAGAAATCCTGGCCCCCATTTCTTGGAATTATTTCCGTCATCACAGTTGTTTTTCCGGTTCTTTTCATCTGCGCCATTTGTGTTCTGGTCTATTCCGCCGGTAGCGCGGCCAATTATCAGTCGGAACAAATGGGTCGAGAGGCATTGGCCAATCTCGGGTTTGGGATGATCGCTTTGATCTGCGCCGCTATCGTCGCTTCCACCGTGGGGCTTGTGGTCGGCATAGGCGCGTTATTCGGAAAAACCTCCAACAAGGTCTTGGGGATAATAGGCGTCATCCTGAATTTCATAATGCTGATGGGGGTTTGCGGCGGGTTTATGTTTATTTATTATATCGGTGCCAGTGCGCAATAGGAAATGCGATATTTCGGCAGGTGAGGCGCGGGATCGACATCCCGCGCCTGTATATATCCGCTGATGAAAGCCCGAATTTTTAAAACTTTAACTAATAACCGCGATCGGCGATCGCGGTTACAGGAATAATGCGTCGATGGCGGCCGTATTTATTTTTCGCTACTTCTTCTCCCCGATCTTCGACCGCAAGTAGGCCTCGATGAACCCGTCGATCTCGCCGTTAAGGACCGCGGCGGTGTTTCCGGTTTCGTATTCGGTACGGTGATCCTTGACCATCTGGTAGGGGTGCAGGACATAGGATCGGATCTGGCTGCCCCACTCGGCCTTTATATGGTCGCCTTTGATCGCGGCCAGTTCCTTTTCCTGCGTCTCGCGCTGGATATCCAGCAGCTTGGAGCGCAGGACGCGCATCGCGTTCTCGCGGTTCTGGCTCTGCGAGCGTTCGTTCTGGCAGGTGACGACAATCCCGGACGGGAGGTGGGTGATGCGGATGGCGGTCTCGTTCTTTTGGACGTTCTGCCCGCCGGCGCCGGAAGAACGGTATGTTTCGATTTTCAAGTCCGCGGCGGGGATCTCGATCCCTTCCGATTGTTCGATCTGCGGGTAGACCTCGACCAGCGCGAAGGACGTGTGCCGGCGGTTGGCGGAATCGAACGGCGAGAGCCGGACCAGCCGGTGGACTCCCCTCTCCGCCCTGAGGTAGCCGAAAACGTGCGCGCCCTTCACCGAAAGGGTGACGCTCTTGATCCCGGCTTCTTCGCCCGGCATCCGGTCCAGGATTTCGGCCGGGTATCCGCGGCGCTCGGCCCAGCGCAGGAACATCCGCTCGAGCATCTCCGCCCAATCCTGGCTGTCGGTCCCCCCGGCGCCGGCGTGGATCGAGAGGAAGGCGTCGGCGTCGTCGTACGGACCGGAAAGCAGCGCATTGAGGTCCATTCGCGACACTTCGGCTTCGATCGCGGCGGTTTCATTCTCCAGTTCGGTTCGCAGGGATTCGTCGCCGAGGGAAGCAAGCTCGATGGCGTCTTGCACGCGCCGTTCGAGCCCGCGCCATGCGGATGTCTCGTCGCGCACCTGGGTGAGCTCGCGCATCAG
>JBAVFZ010000362.1:0-19020 GCA_049684495.1 Anaerolineales bacterium
CGATCAGGTAGATGATCTTCGAATCGGACATTTCCACCAGTGCGTAATAATGCAGCTCCTGGCGGAGGTAGATGCATTCCAGGATCTTGAAGCTGGCTTCCGTTCCGAAAGCGTTCGTCACGAGGGATGTGACCGCTTCACGGCGTTCGGGGATCGAAGGCACGCCGAGCAGGCCGGTCGCTGAGGTGGATAAGTCGATTGGTTCGTGCGCCGCCAGCCAACTCGCGCCGGCAAATTGCTGCGCCAGATCCGAAAGCACCATACCGGCAACCGGGTAACAATGGGGAGACCCGATATCGATTACAAAATAGGGTTCTTCCAGTTCGAACCGGAACACATCCGGTTCGCCCGGACCCGGTGCGATGCGGCCGACCGGCATCAGGACGAACGGCCAAGAATCCGTCGCCGGGCGCGTACCGCCTTCGCTGTCGATCCCAAACTCCGCGATAAGGAATTGGTTTAATTTCTGCTTGATGACTGAAATTCCCTCGGCCATTTTTCTCCCGCGGCAATTTCCCGGCCGGTTTAATCCATCGGCGGCCGAAATTTGTACGCTTATTATACCTACCCTCGGGACAGGAGGCGAATGCCGCGGGAGGCGGCAACGGGACTGTTTTTACATATCGGATTCCCTTGGAGAAAACCGGATCCCGCTGTACAATGGCACGAGTTTAAGCCTGTTTTTTAGCATATACTTTCCCCAGGAGGAGTTCGGATATGGCACCGAAGTTTAAAGTCGGCATTCTAACCGGCGGCGGAGACGTCCCCGGCCTGAATGTGGCGATCAAGGCAGTGGTTACACGCGCTCAGGAAAATAATATCGAAGTCGTCGGCCTGCGGCGCGGCTGGATGAGCGTCCTGCGGATCAATCCGGATGACCCGGAATCAATCAGCAAGTACTCGTTCTCCCTCGAGCCCGAAACCGTCCGCAAGATCGACCGCACCGGCGGCACATTCCTGCACACCTCGCGCACCAATCCCTCGAACGTCAAACCGGCCGATGTTCCGGAGCACGTCCGGACGGAAGACCGGGTCAACAACGCCAAAGGCACCGTCGATTGCACCAAGCACGCGTTGCGGGTCCTGGAAGCGCTCGGGCTGGAAGCGATCATTCCGATCGGCGGCGACGACACGCTTTCCTTTGCCAGCCGGCTGCACCAGGAAGGCTTCCGCGCCGTCGCGATCCCCAAGACAATGGACAACGACGTCTTTGGCACGGATTACTGCATCGGCTTTTCCACCGCCGTGACCCGGTCGGTGGACGCGATCACCAACTTCCGCACGTCGGTCGGGTCGCACGAGCGGCTCGGAGTCGTCGAACTATTCGGCCGAAATTCCGGGGAGACTTCCCTATTCGCCGCCTATCTATCTCATGTCGACCGGGCGGTTATTTCCGAGGTCCCGTTTGACTTGGACAAACTCTGCAAGCTTCTCATTTCGGACCGGAACGCCTCGCCCTCGCATTACGCGATCATGACCATTTCCGAGGGCGCGACGGAAGCCGGAGGAGGCATCCATCAGCGCGGGGAAGAAGACGCCTATGGCCACCAGAAACTCGGCGGAATCGGCCATTACACGGCCGAAGAGGTTAAGCGCCGGACCGGCGTAAACATCATGTACCAGCAGCTGGGCTACATCATGCGCTCCGGCGCGCCCGACGCGCTGGACCGGATGGTGGCCAGTTCCTTCGGCAACCTCGCACTGGACCAGGTGGCGCTTGGCCACACCGGCCGGATGGTCGCGCTACAGCAGGGAATCTACA
Organism: Anaerolineales bacterium; assembly: GCA_049684495.1. Lineage (GTDB taxonomy): Bacteria > Chloroflexota > Anaerolineae > Anaerolineales > RBG-16-64-43 > JAFGKK01. Next base: position 1,763 of record JBAVFZ010000362.1, read on the forward strand.
CAACCGTGCCGCTGGATATGATCATCCAGGGGAAAAAGCGGGTGGACGTCTCGGCCCTCTACGACAAGGATAACTACCGGCCGCGGGTCAGCGACATGCTCGGCAAGCCGATGTTCCTGTACTAAAAAGCCAGGCACCCCGCCCCCGGCGGCTTTCCGCCAGCGGATTTCCGCGTGGAGAGTGGATCATGAACCGAATCGACGAGATGCTGAGTTGGTATTCCTCCGAGAATCCCGGAGTGCGGACCAATCTGTACCGCATCCTTTGCCATGGCAAGCTGGCCGGTACGGGCCGGATTCTGATGCTGCCGGCCGACCAGGGCTTTGAACACGGTCCCGGGCGTTCCTTCAGCAACAATCCGGCCGCCTACGATCCGCGGTATCACATTGAATTGGCGATCGAAGCCGGCTGCAACGCTTATGTCGCCCCGCTGGGGTTCCTGGAGGCCGTGGCGGCCGATTACGCCGGCCAAATACCGTTCGTCCTGAAACTGAACGGCCGCGACCTGCTGCACAAGGATCCGGATCCGATGCTGGCCCAATTCGCGACGGTGGAAGACGCGCTGCGGCTGGGCTGCACCGCCGTCGGCTTCGGCATATACCCCGGCACCAACAACCGGCGCATCCTCTACGAGCAGTTGCGCGAGGTGGTGCGCGAAGCCAAGCGGGTCGGCCTCCCGGTGATTTGCTGGTCGTATCCGCGCGGCGCCAACATCCCCAAGGAAGCGGAGACGGCCGCCGATATCACCACCTACGCCGCGCACCTCGCCGCCCAGATGGGCGCCCACATCCTCTACCTTAAACTTCCGACCGAACGGATCGAGCACGAAGACACGCGCATCCTTTATGAAAAGCACGGAGTCAAATTGGGAACGCTGGAGGACCGCATCCGGCATGTTCTGCAGGGAGCCTTCCAGAGCCGGCGGATTGTTCTGTTTTCGGGCGGTCCGCGGGGCGATGTCGACATCATTCTCAACGAGGCGATTGCGATCCGCAACGCCGGCGCCGCCGGTCAGATGATCGGCCGCAACGCCTTTCAACGCTCGCGGGAAGCCGCATTGGATCTCTTCGAGCAATTGATACGCGTATATCGGGGAGCAAACTAAACCTTTCCGTCTTCGTTCAGATACAGTCTTGACGGCGGATGGCCGTCAAGCCTGTAACCTTCTCTCCTGGTTTTCTCCATGCTTAAATCGAAAAAAGCAACTGCTATGCGAATTCCCCGCCCGAAAGGCGGTTTTTGGGTTGTGCCCTTGCATCGCCTGAGCAAGGATTGACATGCCTATCCACGGTCGTATAATCCGGCTTCGCGCCTGTGACCGGCGGGAACAGGACGGATCGAATGCTGGCGCGGACGCGATCCCGAGCGACTCTTCGAAGCCGCGATCGAATAGAATTCTGTAGCCGCGATGGTGAACACAGGTAGAACCGCAGCCGCTGATTGCGGCTGGGGATACCAGCGGCGCGGCCATCGACCATACCCGCAAAGTCGGGTATCGCGTTTGGAGGAATGGGGAACGCGCCCCCAAGTTAGCAGTGCATATTCAAATAAAGGCAGGGCATCCATGGCGGAACAACATCATTCATCCCTAAGCGATAGAACGACGGAATTCTTCCACCGGGAATACGGCACCCAACAACAGTTGTTCGATGCCCAACCGGGAATGCTGCAGCGTTACTTCGAGGCGCAGGCACGATCGGTGGCGGAGACGCTGTTGCAGAAACCCTCCCAGGTACGTTTCTCCCTGCCCGATAAGGTCGTAATAGACGCCAAAACCGGCAAAACCGAAACCATCCCAGGGGAAGAACGGGAACAGATGGCCGGCGGATTGGTCGATCGGCTCACCCGCACCGATCTGACGGTTGTGCTGCGGGCAAGGTTCAAGGAACTGGAACAGCAGCCCAAACGGGGAATCGCCGTTGCCGCCGGCGTGCTGCGCTTCGCCGCTTGCCGCCACATGATCAGCAACATGCTCCCCGGAGGCCGCACCGTAAAATATATCCTGCTTGAGGGCGAAGAGATCCCCTCCGAGCCGGATCCCTCTACGCCCGACGTCGGGTCCGCCATCACGGAATCGACCGATGCGATCGTCGAAGAAGGCGGGCCGGACCAGAACCGCGGTGCGCTGCAGGTTCCGTTTGTTCCGTATGCGCGGCGGTTTTTCCTGCCGCAATGGATTGCCTTCGACAAGGACGGCAAACTCCTGGTGGGCGGCGTGGCCGAAGCGGAAGCCAACGTCTCGTCGATGCAGCATTTCCTGCAGGTCCTGCATACGGCGGTGGGCCTGGCCGCGTATTTCGTGGCCGACGAGGAGTATCAGCGCAAGCGCTACGGCATGCTCGGCCAGCTGGTCAACCAGGGACGGGCATTGGCGAACTACCAGACGGGAGAGATCATTGAAACAATCAAACGGCGCGCCGCCGCGGGGGATTTGAACCGCGGCCTCTCGATCTCCCTGCCCTATTTCGACGACCAGAGCCTGCGGATGAAGGATTATCCCTTCGAAGTCATCCCGGCCGGAAGGATCATGTTCGTACCGGCGTTCGTCGTGCGGGCCGCGCAGGAGGAATCGGTCAAGATCGCCCAGGATACCCGCCTGAGCGGCTCGACCCGCAACCACATCCTTGCCGAGCTGTGCACCCTGGAAGACGCGTTTCAATCATCTAAAAAGTAACCGGAACCGGGTTCAATTATCCGTTTTCCGATAGAAATCAGGTCATCCAGCCCATGCTATCCGTTTTTCTCCTGATCGCGTTCGTCTACATAGCTTACCGCCTCTCCCCGCGCGAACGGCAGGAAGATGCGCACGTTCACGGCGCCGGCCAGATCGGGCTGCTCGCGGCAGTCGCGCTTTTCGGCGTGGATTACTTCACCTCCTACTATTACGCCACCGGAGAACTCATGGGAGCGCTGCATCCCTATGGGCTGCAGCAATACGCCTATATTGCCGTGGCGGTGATTGCCGTTGCCAACATCGTCTTTGGGCTTCTCTACATGTACTCGCTTGGGATTTTCAACGAGGGCGGCGGATCCTACACGGCGTCCATGCGCTATCTCCTTCCGACCTTGAGCCTGGTGGTGGCCGTGGTCCTCATCCAGGATTATATTTTCACCATCGTCGTTTCTTCCCTGTCCGGCGTGGATCAATTGCTTTCCGTCCTGCAGGCTACCGATATCAATTGGATTTGGCATGTCCTCCTCGGAGCGATCCTTGTCTCGGGAACATGGTACCTCACCATCCGGGGCCGGGGAGAATCGGCGAGGATAACGTTTCTTCTGCTCGCGCTATTCGGGTTCCTGACCGTGACCATGTTCGCCGGGTTATTCGCCGCGGATTTGCGCGGCGTGGCTCCCATGCCAAACACGATCGATCCCCAACCGGTGACCCTGCTTCAAGCGATGGCCCATATGCTGACGGCTTCGATGAAGGGTCTGGTTGCCTTATCCGGATTGGAAGCGATGTCGAACGGGATCCAATTTGTCATGGACAAGGATGCGGGCCCGGTAGCCTGGGGTAGGAAGCACTTGCCAAAATTGAAAGGGCTGTGGGATTTCTATTCCGGCAAGTCCGGAATTGGCCGTTTTGTCCAGACATCGTTTCTTTTCTACGGGGGAATTACCACATTCCTCCTGGCTTTTTTTGCCATCCGCTTTAATGTATTTGATCAGACCTGGGGCCGGACGCTGGTCGGCAACCTGGCGTTTATCGGGTTTCAAGAAATTCCCGGGTTCGAAATTCTTGGCAGTTCTTTTTTATTCTGGGTGTATCAAATCCTGGCCGTTGCTCTTCTGGCCTCCGCCTCGATGACCGCCTTTCAGGACCTGCAGGCTACGGCGTGGCGGGATGTCGCCATCGGCGAGATTCCGGAAATCGTGGTGTACCGCAATCGGGCGGGAACCTTTACCCGGTCCGTGACGGCGGGTTTTATCTTGGCGTTAATTATCATGCTGCTGGTGCGCGCCAAACAATCGCTGGCGGTTCCCTACTACGGGATCGGCGTCTTCATGCCGATCATGGTCATGGGGTTCGCCATCCGCCAGCATATCCTTCGGACCTTTACCGGGCGAAAACGCTTCTGGGGCGCGCTGGCCGCCGGTTTCGCGGGGCTGCTTTCCGGATTGGTTTTTATCGGCCAGATTGTCGGCAAATGGGATGAAGGCGGTTGGGTCGTGTTGATCACATTCAGCCTGCTCGTTCTGGGCGCGCATATTATATTGATCTCCCCGGCAGGCTCGCGCTCCCCTGAAAAAATACATCGCATCGTCCGCGAAAAGGCAAGAGTCCAGGGTTCCATGGCGTCGATTGTCGAATGGCAATCCCTGCGCATGCAGGAGTACCGGTATCAAATTCTGGTGGGGATCAGCCGATTCTTTGAATTGTTCGGCGTCCGGCGTCCGTTGCGGTACGAAACGCCCATTTCCGCGGGCGATTACAACGAAGCGGTTCATGTCGATCATCCCGGAGCGGCGTCGCTGCTGGAACAATATCTTGAGAGCAAACCTCCCGCGGAACCGCAGGCCGGCGGAAAGCCCAAGGAAACCGCGGGGCCGGATAACGATGATGCATAACGTACTTTGGCGCGGCCACCCATTCCTGGGGCGGCCTCACCGGCCATCGTAGCGGCAGCCATGCCTTCGGCGCCTATCTATTCCCTCCGCCCGAATGAAGTTTATCCCGCCTTGGAAACCGGTTCGGAAGGGCTATCTGCCGCGGAAGCCGCCTCCCGGCTCTCCCTCTACGGACCCAACCGGCTGCACGTCATAAAACCCGTCTCCCTCGAATATCAGCGACTGCTGGCCCAACTCTCGCATCCGATGGCGATCCTGTTATTGATCGCCGGTCTGACCGCCGTGATCGGCGGCCGTCCGGTTTTGGGAATCGCCATCTGGGTGGTGGTCCTGGTCAATGCCGTGTTCTCCTTCTGGCAGGAGTACCGCGCGGAACGGGCCATCTCCTCGCTGGAGAAACTGCTGCCCGATTACGCGCGGGTGCTCCGCGAGGGGACGGAATCCAGTCTGGCGGCGAAGGAAATCGTCCCGGGCGATATTCTGGTTCTGGCCGAAGGGGATAACATCCCGGCCGACGCGCGCGTTGTGGAGGAATTCGGGTTGCGGGTGAACAACGCCGCGCTGACCGGCGAGGCGCTTCCGGTCCGGAAATCCGGTGAAGCTTCCGCGCGCCTGGAGCTTACCGAAGTGGAACGGCCGAACCTGGTCTTCGCCGGGACATCGGTCGCCTCCGGGACCGCCCGGGCGGTGGTTTATTCCACCGGAGCGCAGACCCAATTCGGCCGCATCGCCCGCTTGACGCAGGAGACTCCGGCGCGGGAAAGCCGGCTGCAGAGGGAGATGCACCGGATTACGCGTACCTTTACGCTGGCGGCGCTCGGCATCGGCGCTTTGTCCTTCGCCTGGGGGATATGGCAGGAGGGGATACCCTGGCTCAGCGCTTTCCTGCTGGCGATCGGGATCATCGTCGCGGTCATTCCGGAAGGCCTCGTGCCCACCCTGACCCTATCCCTCGCCATCGCCGTCCAGCGCCTGGCACGCCACGGCGTGCTGGTAAAGAGCCTCGCCATGATGGAGACGGTCGGGACCACATCCGTCATTTGCACGGATAAAAGCGGTACCCTCACCCAGAACCAGATGACGGTCCGTGAAGTTTGGGCAGGCGACCGCCGCTTCCGGATTTCCGGCTCGGGTTATGAACCGACCGGGGAATGCATTCCCGCACCAGCCGGTCCGGCCAAAGAAGACCTCCGGCTGCTGTTCACCGCCGCCACGCTTTGCAATAACTCCCGTTTGCTGCCCCCCGCTCCGGAACGGCCGAAGTGGTCCTACCTCGGCGACCAAACCGAGGCGGCGTTGCGCGTCCTGGCGCTCAAGGCGGGCGTGAACGATGTTGAAGCGGGATCGTCCTATCCGCGCATCCATGAGATCCCGTTCGATGCCCGACGAAAGCGGATGAGCACAATCCACCGGCGCGGCGATGAGGAAATGGCACTGGTAAAGGGCGCCCCGCGCGAAGTCCTGCATCTGTGCTCGCACATCCGGATGAACGGGGAAGACCGGCCGCTGGACCAGGACCTGCGGACACGGATCCTGGCGGCCAACGACGGCTACGCCCGCCATGCGCTGCGGGTGCTCGCGCTCGCCTATCGCATCCTGCCGGTTCGAACGGGCGCCGGATCGGATTATTCTTCCGAATCCGTCGAATGCGACCTGGTATTTTTGGGGCTTGCGGCGATGATGGATCCGCCGCGTCCGGAAGTCGCCGAATCCATCGAGCGCTGTAAAAAAGGCGGCATCCGCCTGGTGATGATCACCGGGGATTACGGACTGACGGCGGATTCATTGGCGCGCCGGATCGGCATGCTGACCACGGACAACCCGCGCATTCTTACCGGCGCGGAGCTGGACCAGCTGAGCGACGCCCAGCTGCAGGTCCTTCTGCGGGAGGAAGTCATTTTCGCGCGGATGGCGCCGGAGCACAAGCTGAGGCTGGTGTCGGCGTTCCAGGATCGGGGGGATGTGGTGGCGGTGATCGGCGACGGGGTGAACGACGCCCCCGCCCTGCGCAAGGCGGATATCGGCGTGGCGATGGGGATCAGTGGAACGGACGTCGCGCGCGAAGCGGCGGATCTTATCCTCACCGACGACAATTTCGGCGCGGTGGCCCGGGCGGTCGAAGAAGGCCGCACCGTATTCGACAATCTTCGAAAATTCTCCACTTACATCTTCGCCAGCAATATCCCGGAAATGATCCCGCTCATCCTGGCGGCGCTTTTCGATATTCCGATGGCGCTGACCGTCGTCCAGATACTCGCCATCGACCTGGGAACCGACCTGTTGCCGGCGCTGGCGCTCGGAAGCGAGCGGCCGGAACCCGACGTGATGGCCCGTCCGCCGCGAAGGCGGAATCAGCCGCTGCTGGATCAGGAGGTTGTGCGCCGCAGTTTGTGGCTCGGATTTTTGGAAACCGCGTTGTGTTATGTCGGTTTCTTTTTCGTGTATTATTGGATGGATCCGGTTAATTGGCGCGGCGGTTTTTTACAGCCCATGTGGCTCCCATACGCGGATCTCCTGGGCACGGTATCCGGCCGGACGTACATTCTGGCCACGTCCGTATTCCTCGCCGGGGTGGTATCCTGCCAGATCGGGAATGCCTTCGCCTGCCGGACAACCCGCGAGCGCGTGAGCGGACTGGGGTACTGGAGCAACCGGCTTCTCCTGCTCAGCGTGGCATTGGAAATAGCGCTGATCCTTGCCCTGATCTACGTTCCATTTTTGAACGATTTGTTCGAACTTCTCCCGATACCGCCGGTTATATGGGCGCTGCTCGTGCTGTTCGGTCCGGCGGTATACATTCTTGAAAAAATCCGGAAAACCGTTGTCCGCCGCGGCATATTCTCGCGGAGCCGGGAGATGCGGATCCCTCCGCGGTCGGCGGGCGAATAGACAATCGCCGCAAGGCAATGGAAAGGACGGCCTGATGAAAACCATCATCATGGGATGCGGAAGGGTGGGCATGCAAGTCGGCCGGCTGATGTCGGAGGAGGGACATGACGTCACCGTCATCGATTGTGACGAAAACATCCGCGAAAAGCTGGGGCCCGAATTCCGCGGGAAGATTGTCATCGGCGTTGGATTCTACCGGGACGTGCTGATCCGGGCGGGGATCGAACAGGCGGATGCGTTTGCCGCCACCAGCGATTCCGACAATGCCAATATCGTGGCGGCGCGGATTGCGCGCAATATATTTCACGTGCCGCGGGTCGTCGCCCGGTTGTACGACCCGCAGCGCGCGGAGATCTACCGGCGGCTGGGGCTCTCCACCATTTCATCCACCGCCTGGGGCGCCGAACGGATCCGGGAGGTGCTCACCCATTCCGAATTGGATGCCCGCGGCACTTACGGCAACGGCGAGGTGACCCTGTTCACGCTGGAAGCCTCGCCGGCCCTGGTCGGCCGGACGGTTAATTCCATCGTCGTTCCAGGCGAGATTTCCGTCGTCGCGATCACGCGCCAGGATAAAGCGTTTATCCCCGTCCTCGGGACCGAGATCCGGGCGGGCGATCTGATCCATTATGTCGTGTTGGCCGCGTCCATGGCCCGGTTCGAACAACTGTTGGGGATTGGGGAAGGAGGCCCGCAATGAACGTCATCATCGTCGGCGGCGGAAAAGTCGGTTCGCATCTGGCGGAAATCCTATTACAGGGCGGCCACACTGTGCGGGTTGTGGATGACCGGATGGAGATCATCGAACGGTTGCACAAGGAGCTGCCGGAAGGAACGGTCGTGTTTGGGGAGATGAGTTCGCCCGCCACGCTCGAACAGGCGGGAATTACCAAGGCCGGCGTGCTGGCGGCGGTGACCGACAAGGACGAAGCCAATCTGGTGATCACCACTCTCGCCAAATTCGAATTCCGCGTGCCGCGGGTGATCTCGCGCGTGAACAATCCCAAGAACGGCTGGTTGTTTACGCCGGAAATGGGCGTGGACGTGGCCATCAGCCAGGCGGACATGATGGCGCGGCTGATCGCGGAGGAGATGTCGCTCGGCGACATGATGACATTGATCAAGCTGCGCAAAGGCGCGTTCTCGCTCGTGGAGGAAAAGGTTCACCCGGAATCCGAAGCGAGCGGCAAAGCCATCCGGGATCTCGACCTCCCCACCGAATGCGTCCTGGTCGCCATCATCCGAAAGGGAGACTTGATTCTCCCGCATGGAACCACCGTGCTGCAGGAATCCGACGAGGTGCTGGCGGTGGCGCACCAATCGACGCTGGATACCCTGGCCTCCAAATTGGGGAAAAAGAAAGTCTGACTCCGCGAAGTAACACAAAGCAAAAACCTGAAGGGCACGAAGGATTTAATAGTACTTCTTCGTGTCCTTCGTGGAAGAATTATTCAACCATCGGACTCGCGTAGGATTTGCATGAACGTGCGGACGACCTCCGGATCGAATTGTCCTCCGGAAGACTGCCTCAGATAATCCGCCGTATCCGCGGCGTTCCAGGGCGCGCGGAACGGCCTGCGCGCCTGCAGGGAATCCCATACGTCGATAACCGAAAAGATGCGGGCCGAAAGGGGAATGGCATTTCCCGATAATCCGTAGGGGTACCCGCCGCCGTCCCACCGTTCATGATGGAATTTCGGGATGTCCATCGCCGAACGGAGGAATTCGATCGGCGCGAGAACCTGCTCGGCGAATTTCGGATGTTGGCGCATCAGCTGCCATTCTTCGTCGCTGAGCGCCTCGGGCTTCCAGAGGATCCGGTCGGGAATTCCGATCTTGCCGATGTCGTGCAGGAGTGCGCCCCGGCGGAGCGCGGGCATCTGATCCGGGGATATTCCCATCTTCTCCGCGGTGCGCAGGGAGAGTTCCGAAACCCGCAGGCTGTGCCCTTCCGCCTCCCGGGCCCGCAGATCCACGGCGCGCGAGAATCCCTCGATCATCGAATCGCACGCCATCGACAGCTCCGAACGCGTTTTTTGTAGATTTTGAAAAGATTCGGCGCAATCGATCGCGATCGCGGCCTGCAGCGCAAGCGATTCCAACAGGTCCGCCCGTCCGGGAGCCGGATCGGCGGCGGACCGGTGGAAGACCTCAAGGATACCGCGGACCCGGCCATGCCCGATCAGCGGTGTGGCGGAATACGTGACAAACCCCTCTTCCTTCATCAGCGGCTGGCTATCGAGCGCCGGATCCCCGGGTTTTTCCCCCTCCAGCAAGACCGTTTTCCGTTCCAAACCGGCCTGGGAAGCCAGGCTGTGATCCAGGCGGAATCTGGATTGCGGACGGTTGTTTTTTCGAAATCCTCTCGTGGCAACCACCGTCATCTCGCGGCCGTGAGCGTCGATCAGGAGGACCGAGGCGGCATCCGCACGCAACTGCTTTATGGCATGATCCAGGAATACATTAAGCGTAACGTGAAGATCCATGCTGCTGGTGATCGCGCGCTCCACTGAGTGTATCGCCTGGAGCTGGGCGTCCAGGTCTTCCGTCCGGCTAGCCTGGCGGAATTGGAGAAGCTCGCAACCGACGATATCGGCGATCACTCCGGCGATCCGGCGTTCCTCCCGGGAAAAATCCCGGGACGAGGAGGATCTGCGTCCCAACCATAACGAACCGAGGCTCCGGTCGCGGGCGCGGAGCGGCGTGTTCCATAATCGCAGCGGCATGGTCCCCGCCTGCCCGAGCGCGTCGTCCAGCGGCAGCCCGCGGATCCGGCTGACCGGGTCCTGCCCGTCCGGCTTCCGGTCGAGTTCGATCGTTTCCCCGGACAGGGAAGCCCACATTCCGCGGGCATGCAGGATCTCGACCGAATTTGTATCCGGGGGATAGCCGAGCAGGAGGATGGAATCCGACGGCACCGATCGCATGAGCAGATCGACGGCATGGTCGACAATTTGTTCCTGGGTGGAAGATTTCCGGCATTCGGCGAGGAGATTCGAAATACGGTCCAACACGTCTGAGGAAAAGGCGACTTTCTTGCGGCGACGAATCAGGCGCATGGGTGGTCAGGCTCCCGAGAAAGGATTCCCCCTGACCCCTAGGTCGTGCTATGAATTGTGGCCGATCGGCGGGAGATCGAGGCTCCCGCATCTCCAAGGTTTGGAATTATCCCGCTTACGCGGGGTGTCAACGCCCCTGTAGTTTTCTTGTCGTACGATCCGGAATTGCGTTCCGTGATAACGGCTGGCTTAACGTGTTGTTGCTCATTCTACTGATCGCAAAGCGGTTGTCAACCGCGGAACGGTATTCCCGCGGCCGGCGTTTACTTGTCCGCGGAGAGCAGCGCGCGCGCCTGCCGGACCTTCGGCAGGACGTTACGATCCACATCCGCATCATTGGCCGGGACGGGAACCGAATCGAAGAGGAACCAATCCTCCCAGTGATCCACCGATTGGCCGGGATCCAGGCGAACCATCGGCCCAAGGGTTTCTACCTCGAGGATCTTCCCATTGGTGAACAGTTCCGCGGCGCAACCCTGATCCGGATATTCGACCCCCGGCCGAAAGTCATATATTTTGAGGAAAAAGTTATTGGCGCGGCAGTATCCGGTCCAACCCTCGCTGCCGAGGATGCCGAGCTTCTGGGAATGTATCCGCTTGGGATCCTGCCGCAGGAGAATGTATTTTTCCCCCCAATACCAGCGCGGATCGGTCATATCGGTATACGACCAGACGGCCAAGCGGCTGGTTGGAAGGAGGCTTTCGGCATGCGGCCGCCGGGGCGGAAACGGCAGGATGCCGACGCCGCCGGGAGCCATCACGGTGATCGCCCACGGCGCCAGCGGCACCGGCCAAAGCCCCGTATTGGACAGGCGATGGCGGATCCGGACATGCGGCTGCGACGGGAAAAGCCGGACGAGCCATTCCTTTTGGATTCCCGTCGAAGATTCCGCCTTCGGCAGAAGTTTCACGCCCTCCGGCGTTTCTTCAACCTTCACGGGTTCGTTGTCGGGTGCATAGGTCCGCGGAATCGATTCGGGGGCGTGCCACAAGCGGTGACCGCCGTACGAGTGGAATTCGGCATCGCCTGTCTTGCCGACCCACTCCTCGTCTTCCGCGAATTCATTGGCCTGACCGGTGAAACCGAACCGGATGGCCCGCGGGCCGACGTCGGCGGTCAGGATCAGATCGAGGGAATTATTTGCGAGGCGGACGGCATTCGCCCAGCCTTTGTAATTCGTTTTTTCCATGGATTCTCCCGAGGTAATTGGAAGCAGGCGGTTCCGGCGATCGACGGCCTACGGATCACGGCCTGCCCCAAGGTCCGGTAATTATATCCCGTGCGGTAAGGCTTGGGGAAGATGAAAACCTTAACGAAGAAAAATCCGGCGCCCCTGTTTCCCCACGGCGCGGGTCGATCGCGAAGCGGAGGATCATCATCGAGCGGACGCCGGACCGGTCGGCCTCCGCCCAGACTAGAGCACCGCGCCGGACGGGCTCCGGTTCCTGCTGATCGAAGACCGTATTGCCCAGGCTGTACAGGATAAGCGATCCCTTTCGCCACTCCATTTCCTGAACGACATGGGGGTGATGCCCCCAAAGGATATCCGCGCCGGCATCCACCAGCCGCGCGGCGATTTGTTCCTGAAACGAATCATGCCCGGATTGATACTCCATTCCCCAATGCAGCGAAACCACGACGACCTTCCCCGCCTCATGCGCCCGGCGGACGGCCCGCTCGAGCTCCCCGGCCGCATCCGGCGGCGCGTCACCAATAAAATCAAGCGCCAGGAAGGCGATTCTCAATCCGCGAATAGTTTTTTCTACCGGAATGGAAAATGAGGTAATCGCATCGATCCCGAGCGCGGCCAGCGCATCGTTCGTGCAGCGCCGGCCTTCGGGACCGGCGTCCAGCGCATGGTTATTCGCCGTTGAAAGAAAATCCATCCCGGCGGATCCCAGCGCCGCGGCGGCCGCGGGCGGCGCGGCAAGCGACCGCGGATCGGAAGGAGCGGTGGAATCGCAACCGATCGGGGATTCCAAATTCGCCAATGCCAGATCGGCGGCGCGGGTAACGGGCCGCAGGGATTGCAGGACTGATTCCCAATCTTCCCCGGCGTGCGCTTCCGCCACTCCCCTGCCCAGCATGATATCGCCGAGGAACACGAGGCTTGAGGACGGTTGATATTCTCCGGAAGAAAGAAAAGCCGCCGCAACAATCGAACATACCAGACAGCGCACCGTTGTGGCGCGCCCTCCGGTATTTGAAGGGCTGGTTTTCACTAAGGGTTGCATGCGCGACGGGTTTTCACCCGGGCTCATCCGCTTCCCCGCCGAAAGCAGGTGGCGGGTCAGGGAATGATGAACAGCGACGTCCAATCCGGTGCGGGAGGCGCGGTGCCGCCCTCCACCATCGCCTGCCAGGCTTCATCCGTCATACGGCCGGCGGGCGGGACGGTGAACTCATAATAGGTGAACACGGCGCCGATGCCGATCCGCCACGGCGAATCCGGGAGGATGACGATGACCAGCGTCGGTTGTCCGACCCCCTCTTCGAGGACGGACAGATCGCTGTTCGAATCCAGCCCGGTGGCGACGTCCGCGACCAGCGCGGCTTTTTGGTCGGAAAGGTCACGGAAGCTGGTATCGCCTTCGCGGTCGGAAGCCGCCAGGGTGAGGGCTTCCAGCGTGCCGCCGAAATATTGGATCCGCGAATATTCGTCGGTGGTGAGCGCCTGCCCGGCAAGTTCCCTTTCCGAAGCCGATTGCAGGAACTCCAACAGGTTGATCAGGTTATCCAGGTTCCCGCCGGTGGTTTCCGAGAGCAGATGGCGCGCCGAAAGGCCGGTGCGGGTCATCATCGCCAGCGCCCGCAAGCGGGCATAGGCTTCCGGATTGGGCTCGACGTATCCATGCGGAGGTTCCGGCGCGCCGCCCCCGCCCAACTCGGCCATGACCTGTTTGGCGTAAAGAATCGTATCGTGCTTGAGTTCGGTCCAGGAAGCGAGCGCCGTGTGAAGGTCCTTCCGTGTCCATGCCTGATTTTGCATGAAGGCGGGGAAGCGGGCGTCCTTGACCGAGATCAGCGGTTGGAATGAGTACAACCACGCGTAATAGAGATTCTGGGTCCAGGTGTCGGCCTGGAGCGCGGAGATCTCCCCCTGCACTTTCGTCATCTGCTTGTCGAAGTTATCATATTTGTCCTCGCCCATCCCGCGCAGAAGCGCGAGCGCTTCGCCCGAACCGAGCGCCGCGAAGAAATCCAGCGCCTTGGGCAGGCCGCGCGGTTTTTTCTGCGTGCCGACATTGCGCCAGATCATCTGGCCGAAGACATATTCGTCGAGGGTGAAGCGCTGCCCCATCAGCCGGAATCCCTTGGTGGCGTCGGTTTTATCCTCCCAGATCCAAACCCACATCGAGTTGACCTGCGGCGGCGGGAGGGATTTGGCGGCTTCCATGAATACGGCGATCCCGGCTTCGCCCGCATAGGCGGAGATTGGCGCCCCGGCGCCGAACACCGAATCCGCAAGCGCGCCGTATTCGGTGAAGGATAGATCGTCCGCCTTGCCGACGATGAAGACGGTCGGCTCGTAGATGTTCTTCCACAACGTCTCGGCCGACGTGCCGTCCGGTGCGGTGCTGGTGCGCAGAGCCTGGGTGGCCAGCAGCGCGCGCTGGGTTTCGAATGCATCCCGCAGGCGGAAGGTCATCCGGCCATACCACATCATCGCCTTGAAATACTGCTTCAGTTCCTCGCTCTTGGTGTAATGGCCGCGCGGGATGTACTGGCTGTAGTCCTCGATTAGCTTCTTATCCGGCGCGAGATCCGCGCGGTCCCAGATCGGCGAGATTTCCACCCCGGCGGCGGCGTTGATCAGCGCCAATTCCGCGGAGACCAGATCGGCGGCTTCCGCGGGAACAGCATCCGGCAACCCCAGAAGGACTCCGGCGATGGCGAAGAAGGCGACGTTGCGCCGGGCCGGCTCCTCGAGCGCGGTTCCCTGGGATTGCACGAATTGCTCGTGCGAGGCGGAGACGAGCGTGGCGGTAAGCGACTTAAGCGTGGCGATGAAATATTCCCGCTCCAGGTCGCGGAGCATCTTGTCGAAGATCAGATGGTAGACGTGATAAACGGAATCGGTCGTCACGAAAACCGGATTTTCATTGTAGCGAAGCGATTCATACGCCTGGTAGAACTCCTTAAACTGGCCGGGCACCGGCGGCTGGACGACGAACCCGTTGGCCGACAGGCCACTCTTCTGCGCGGCGCTCAGGGTAAATGAATCCACGCCTGCCACTTGGGTGAGATCGACCGGGAGCGTGTACCCGCCGGAAAAGGCGGCCGGAAGGGTGACCGTGATGGCCGGGTATTCGGCAAAGGCGGCCAAATGCGCATTGGCGGGAGGGGTAAACGTCGGTTGGGAGGACGCGCCGGTAGCGGCGGCGGTCGCCGCTTCCAGCGTGGAGGATACGGGCATCAGGTTGCATGCCAGCGCCGTTCCCGCAATGAGGAAGATAAAGCCCGCGACGGAGGTAATTCGTTTTTTAATCATGTCAGCTCCTTGTGTCGAATCATCAGGTCAAGGGACCAATAAGACGCCGGGATGACCGTTCTCATCCATCAACGTGACGAACCGGCCAATGCCGGTTTTCCAGCGGTCCGTTATCGAGAAACCGAATCCGTTCCATTCCCACAACGCGACCGCCCTGCCCTGCGCGGGAAGCTCGTACGCGCCTTCCACCGTCATCAGTTCGTCACGGCCGTCGTTATCCCAGTCGGCGGCGAAAAACCCGAGGACGGGTTCCGCCATCGCGGATCCCGCCCATAATTCGCGGTAACGCGTTCCCCCCCATCCCCAAAGGATTATATGACAAGAACGATTCTGTGCATCGTGAAATCCGGCGATCCGCCCGCCGTGGGGGAGCCAGGCATCGACCGGCCACGGCCGGAACGGCCGCCAAACGGACATGACGACTTCCGGCCGTCCGTCCCAATTAAGGTCGGCCATCTGAACCATCGTTACATCCCACGCCGGCGGCGTAGTCCACAGCCGGAGGGCGTCCCGCAGGACGGTGATTTGCCCGCCGCGGGCTACGATCCGCTCGATCGATCCGTCCGAATCCAGGTCCGCTTCAAGTGCCGGAACCGCGGGACGGGCGGGACGGGGAGATGCGGCAACCCATTCCCCCTGCTCCCATCGCAGGAGGACGGGAGGGGAGCGGAAAGTTGTCAGCAGGGAAACGAACGCCAGGAGGACAAGGACGGACCGCGGCATCACCGTTGACGGGTATTGTACAATTATGATCCGGGAACGGCAACGATCCGAACCGATATATCCACCGCTTTTCATTTTCCCGGTTTTTTCGGTTGGCCGGACAAATTCCGTGTCGAGGCGCGGTTGAAGTTGCGCCTCTGTTGAGAGGAAGGAAGCCATGAAGAAAATCACGAATGTCAATCTGCAATCGGCCTTCGCCGGTGAAAGCCAGGCTCATATCCGCTATACGTATTTTGCGGAATGCGCCAAAAAAGACGGTCTGGCCAACATCGCGCGGTTGTTCGAAGCGGCTGCGGCGTCCGAGCAGATCCACGCCGGCAACCATCTCAAGGCGCTGGATGGAATCCAGGATACGCCATCCAACCTGACGGCTGCCGCCGGCGGCGAGGAATTCGAAATCGAGGAGATGTACCCTTCGTATATCACGATCGCCGAGCAGCAGGCCGAAAAACGGGCGCTCCGTTCCATGCAGCATGCGCTGCAGGCGGAGAAAATCCACCTGGCGTTGTACCGCAGCGCATCGGCCAACCTTTCGGCCGGCAAGGACATCGGCGCGGTGGATTATTACGTCTGCCCCGTCTGCGGATACACCATGGAAGGGGTTGCGCCGGACGTGTGCCCGGTGTGCGGCACGAAGCATGAGGTGTTTAAAAAGTATTAATCCGGAAGGATGGGAATTGGCGTTAACCCACAGACCATAGACCATCGACGATGGACCATGGCCGATCCATGAAAGGGTTCCGATTACTCGCGACCTTGGTATGTGGCTCTCACCTATTGGTTTTTGTGCTAATCGGACGGGAGAACCCGATTCTCGATCAATTAATGGCGATGGTCCATCGTCCATGGTCAATGGTCGGATCTGCATGTATAAAAGCGCGACTCACTCCTCGAAACACTCCACGTGATAAATCGACACATCCAGCTTCTCGCGGCGCCATAGGTCGTAATCGAATCCCATTTTCTCGCACAGCATATCCAGGAACGAATATGGATCGGGCACTTGCTCCCACACCTGCGGGAGGAAGGTGGCACGGCGCATCCCGCGGGCGAGGATGACGCCGTCGTCGCCCGGATGCAGGAGCCCGGGGAGCGCCTCCGGATTGGCGTAGTTAAGGGGCACTGGAGCGCTCAGCACGGACACTTCGATGTGAAGATCCTTAAACTCGGATTCGCTCAACGGAGGAAAGCGGAAATCGCGGAACGCCGCGTCGCCCGCGTGTTCCCGGACGTCCGCGGCAAGCGGTTGGCGGGCTTCCAGGCTGCCGATGCATCCGCGCAAATTTCCAGCATGGGTCAGGGTGACAAAACAGGCGCCCGGTGCCTGAAGCTCCGGCGGGAGAGACGCGAGGTCGAGGCGGATTTCGATTTTATCCCTCAATTGCGAGGCGATGGAATCCCGGGCGATGGCGAGCAATTTGTTTTTACTTGCTTCCGACAGCATCGGGATTCCTTTCGTTCCCGTCCGCGGGGACGCGGGCGGTTATGCTTTTTCCACAACGACCGCCGTGCCGTACGCCAGGAC
>JBAVFZ010000363.1:0-11607 GCA_049684495.1 Anaerolineales bacterium
ATCCAATCGAAATGTCTTTGCGAGGAGTGTGGGCGGCGGGATCTCGCCGCCCACACGACGAAGCAATCCCATACTTATACAAGGGGGAGATTGCTTCTTCGCGCTGGCGGAAAAACCTTCCGCCGCCACTCCTCGCAATGACCGTTATAAAAATCCTCTTCCAACAGCCTTTCTCGTCTTGACGCGCCTTTTGCACTTCGTATATAGTAGGAGCAATTCCTTTCCGGAAGGAATTCCCGGGATTTCGCCGGGAGCTGGGTCGGCCCCCTGCATCATCCAAAAGGCAGGCGAGTCGCGAACCGTCCGCGCCGGATCGTTCGCTGCCGCAGGGTTACGGTGTCATCCGGCCGCCCTCTCCCGATCCCGTACTTCCCCGGACTTAATCCGAGTTCATCCCTCAGGAGAAATGCCCATGACGCGCAGGATACTGACCAAGATCGGACTGACCGTCGCGATTCTGCTTTCGCTCGCCGCATGCGGGGGATTATCCCAGTCGAAGAACATCTACCGCATCGGGATCCTGGCCCAGCCGTCGGCCGGCAACTTTTGGGGGATCAATGCCATCGCCAACTACTGGGATCTGGCCGTGCAAAGCCCGATGCGGCTATCGTTGTACGGCGTAAGCGACCAGCGCTTTCAATTGATCCCGCAGGCGGCCGCCGACTTCGCCTCGCCGCTCATTCCGGAAGGCGATACATGGGTCAGCACGGTGAAACTGCGCGAGGGGATCCGCTGGTCCGACGGCAAGCCGCTCACCGCGCACGACGTGGCCTTCACGCTGAACACGGCGCTGCGATTCGGCCTGGCCGGGGGGAACTGGAGCGCCTGGGCGGACGCGGATTATCTGCGCGCCGTCGAGGCGCCGGACGATCTGACGGTGAAGTTCATCTACTCCTCCAAGCCGGGCATGGCGCGCCAGGAATGGGGGACGCTCCAGGCGTCGATCGCCGCCGAGCATTATTGGGAGCCGTTGGTGGAGGCGGCGATGGAGGGAGTGACGGGCCTCGAGCGGCCGGCGACGGGCGCGGACGACGCGATCTGGGAGGCGTACCGGGCGCGCCAGGCCGAAGCGGCCGAAAAACTGTTCGCCCTCGCCGACAAAGGCGAGCCGGCCGCCGGGGCATTCGTGTTTTCGAAGGAAGAGCCGGGAAGCTTCATCGAACTCGCGGCGAACAAGAATTATTTCTTCTCCGGAGTTGCCTTCACCGGTTTTGAAAACGGCGCTTATCAGGAAGCGAAACCCAAGGGCTATTCGTTCGCCGCGTACGGAACCCCCGAAGGCGAAAAAAGCTATGAATATAAAAGCGGGCCGTTCGTCTCCAAAACGGTCTACTCGGTTTACGGCGACCTCAATGCGGCGGTCCTCGCGCTGCAAAGCGGCGAGATCGACATCCTCCTCAATCCGCAGGGGCTGCCGCGCGGGCTCGCGGAATCGGTCGAGAGCGACCCGAACCTGGCGGTGGTGAAGAACAAATCCGTCGCCTTCCGGTTCCTGGCCTTCAACACCCGCCGCGATCCGATGAAGGACGCCGCTTTCCGGCAAGCCGTCGCCACGCTGTTGGACAAGGAATTCCTCACCGATACCATCCTGCAGGGCGTAGCCTATCCGCTCCAATCCTTCGTCCCCGAGGCGAACGCGGCCTGGTACAAGCCCGATCTCCCGCGCTGGGGTTACCTTGCCGATGGAACGCCGATGACCCGCGAGGAACGGGTCAACAAGGCGGTCGCCATTCTCACCGCGGCCGGGTATTCGTGGTCCGACGACACCATCCCGGTCTGGGATGCGGAAAACGGCGCCGCCGCCGCGACCGGGACGCTCGTGCTGCCCGACGGCGAGGAGATGCCGTCGCTCGAATTGCTCTCGCTTTCCTACGGTTACGATCCGCTGCGCGCCACCTTCGCGATCTGGACCGCGCAGTGGCTCAACGAAGTCGGGATCCCGGTCCGCGTGAAGCAGCTCGGCTTCAACGCCCTGATCGCGCGCACGATCCAGGAACAGGATTTCGACATGTTCATCCTCGGCAACCAGGCCGGGCTGTTCCCCGCCTACCTGCGGGATTTCTGGCACAGCCAAGAGTCGGTCAAGGGCGGCCGGAACGCCGGCGGGTATTCGAACCGGGCGTTCGACCAGCTTTCGGACCAGCTGCTGACGTGCGAGACCTATGCGGAGTGCAAACCGGTCGCCGATCAGATCCAGGTGCTGATCGCCACCGCCGTCCCGTGGATTCCGCTTTTCGATACGGGCATTTACGAGGTGTATAACAAGCGGCTGGCTTTCCCGTACACGCAAACGTTGGGCGGCCTGCAATACCTGTACGGTCTGCCCTCGGTGGTCGCGCTGCAGTAATCCCGGGCCGCGGTCCGGGGTGATGGATCCCGGTTCCGCGCGGGTGGAAAAGCGAGGCGGTCATGCGGCGGTACGTCATCCTGCGGATCGGGCAGATCGCCTTAACGTATTTTATTTTCCTGGTCCTGATCTTCTTTCTGCTCGAAGCCCTTCCCGGAAATTTCCTGGGCGCGCTGTTCGGCGAAAGCCGGCTGACCGCCGCGCAGCTGAACGCGCTCGGCGCGCAACTCGGCCTGCACGGAACGCCGCCGGAACGTTTTGCGGAGTGGATGGGGGGATTCCTGCGCGGCGATCTCGGAATCTCCCTCAGCCAGTACCCGCGCCCGGTGATCCAGATCCTGGCCGAACGCGCGCCGCGCACGCTGGCGTTGTTCCTCGCCGCCACCCTGCTCTCCTTTTCCCTCGGATTCTTCACCGGCAAAATCCTCGCCATGCGCAGGGGGACCGCGCTCGAAACCATCACCACGGTCGGCGGGATCACGCTCTATACGGTGTTCACGCCGTGGTTCGCGCTGTGGCTGTTGTGGATTTTCGCCTACGCCCTGCGCCTCTTCCCGGTCGGAAAATTCATATCCTACGAAATGTGGGGGGCGGACGCGCCGGATGCCAACGCCGTCTTTTGGCAGATGCTGCTCGGCGGATTGTCGATGGCGCTTTTCGCGTGGGTTATCCTGCGCCGGACCGATCCGCTGCCCCCGTCACGAAAGCCGCCCGTGCGCATCGCGGCTTTGGCCGCGGGACTGGGCGTGTTTTGCGGTTATTGGATCGCCACCCGGCAGGCCGTGTACGCGCTCGACATCCTGTATCACATGGCCCTGCCCGTCCTCACCCTCACCCTGATCTCCTTCGGTGGGACGATGCTGCTCACCCGCTCAAGCATGCTCGAGACGATGCACGAGGATTACATCCTCACCGCGCGGGCCAAGGGACTGACCGAAGCGCAGGTCCGCGACCGGCACATCGCCCGCGCCGCGCTTCTGCCGGTCGTCACCACGCTCGTGTTTTCGCTGGCGTTCGCCGTGGGCGGAGGCGTGATCACCGAATCGATTTTTTCCTGGGAAGGCATGGGCTACACGCTGATGGAAGCGGTGACGCTTTCCGATGTTCCGCTGGCGGTGGGCGCGCTGGCCTGCACCGGGCTCCTGGTCCTGGCCGCGCACCTGGCGGCGGATGTGCTGTATGCGTTCCTCGATCCGCGGATCCGGTATGGATAGGGGGATACGGCACCCTAAGGGTGCCTTTTTCCACCCTTAGGGTGTACTTCACCAACCCTTAGGGTGCCCTTTTCCACCCTTAGGGTGTCGAAAGGTTCCCCAAGTAAAAGGACCGATATGGTTGATCGTCCGACCCGATGGATTGCGAATATTTTCCCCCGCTCCGGCGGATGGTTCTCCCTCTTTACCGAGAGCCGGATCGGGTTGATCGGCCTGTGCGGGATCGCCTTCTTCAGCCTGCTCGCGCTCCTGCATCCGGTGTTGCTGGCCACGGTCTGGGATCCGAACGTGTACGATCCGCTCACGCCCTCCCGGCCCCATCCGCCGCCCAATCCCGCGCCGCCCTCGGCCGACCACTGGCTGGGAACCGATCCGTACGGGAGCGACGTCCTCAGCCAGCTGATGTACGGGGCGGGCTCGGCCCTGCTGCTCGGAACGGTCGCCGCGCTCGTGACGGTCGTGCTGGCGACGGGCGTGGGCGCGGCCGCCGCGTATTACGGCGGCCTGTTCGACGCCGTGTTCATGCGGCTGGCCGATCTGATCCTCATGACCCCGCTGCTGGTGATCCTGATTTTTTTATCCGCCTTCTTCGAATTGCGCCTGCTGCCGCTGGCGGTTTGGATCGGCGTCTTTGCCGGGCTGGGCGGCACGGTCCTGGTGGTGAAAGCCCAGGCGCTGGATATTAAAAACCGGGCCTACATCGACGCGGCCCGCGCCAATGGAGGGAGCGACGGCTACATCCTTCTGCGCCACATGATCCCCCACCTCGCGCCGATCTCGCTCCTGTATATGATGTTCACCGTGACCGAGGCGGTGTTTGCGGAGGCGGTCCTCTCCTACTTCGGGCTGATCGATGTTAAGATGACCTGGGGCATGATGATCCATTCGGCGGCGGTTTCCGGCTACCTGCTCCGGCCGGAGGTTTGGTGGCTGGTGCTGCCGGCCGGGGCGAGCATCACGCTGCTGTGTTCTTCGTTTTATCTCGTCGGGCGCGCGCTCGACGGAATCGTGCATCCAAGTTTGCGGGCGCGCTAGGGAACGGGAATGGACGGAAACCTTCTCGCGGTTGAAAATTTATCGGCGCGCTACGCCACCCGGGCGGGTGAGGTCTCGGCGGTTGACGGCGTATCGTTTGCGCTGGCGCGCGGCGAGGTGCTCGGGCTGGCGGGCGAATCCGGCTGCGGGAAAACCACGCTCGCCCTCAGCCTGCTGAAACTCCTCCCGGACAACGGGCGGATCGCCGGCGGGAGAATCCTGCTGGACGGGACCGACCTCGTCCCGCTTTCCGAGGATGCGATGCGCCCGC
The DNA here is from genome assembly GCA_049684495.1 of Anaerolineales bacterium. Taxonomy (GTDB): domain Bacteria; phylum Chloroflexota; class Anaerolineae; order Anaerolineales; family RBG-16-64-43; genus JAFGKK01. The sequence continues at coordinate 4,868 of JBAVFZ010000363.1, forward strand.
TGCGCTGGCGGCGCCTGGCGGTCATCTTCCAGGGCGCGATGAACTCGCTCCATCCCGTCTACACGATCGCCGATCAGATCCGCGAGGCGCTCGAGGCCGGCGACCGGAACATTACCCGCGAGCAGGCCCGCGACCGCATCGCCGAACTCTTCCGCCTGGTCGGGCTGGATCCGGCCCTCGCCGAGCGCTACCCGCACGAATACAGCGGCGGGATGCGCCAGCGGGCGGTAATCGCGCTCGCGCTCGCCTGCAACCCCGAACTGGTGATCGCCGACGAGCCGACCACCGCGCTCGACGTCATCGTCCAGGATTCGATCCTGCGCGAAATGCAGACCCTGCAGCGGCAGTTCGGGATGAGCATGATCTACATTTCGCACGATATCGCCGTCCTGGCCGAGATCAGCCGGCGGATCGCGGTGATGTACGCCGGGAGGCTGGCCGAACTGGGATCGACCGCGGACGTGTTCGACCTCCCGCTGCACCCCTACACCGCCGCGCTGATGGCGAGCGTTCCCAGCCTGCTCGGATCGCGGGTCCGCCTTTCGAACCTGCCCGGAGAGCCCCCGGATCTTTTGCATCCGCCCTCCGGCTGCCGCTTCCACCCGCGCTGCCCGCGCGCGCTCGCCGTGTGCGCCGAACGCGATCCGGAGTGGAAGGATTTCGGCGGCGGGCATTTCGCGGCTTGCTGGAATCCGGCCGGGAGGGATGCATGACCAACCGGCCGCCCGCAGGGGCGCTGCTGCAGGCAAACGGGCTGACGAAGCTGTTCCCCGTCGAAAGCGGGCTGTTTGCGCGCGGTAAATCCCGCGTGCATGCGGTCGACGAAATGACGCTTGAGATCCGCCGCGGCGAGACGCTCGGCCTGGTCGGCGAATCCGGCTGCGGGAAGACCACCACCGCGCGGCTCCTGGTCCGGCTGCTGGATCCCACCTCCGGGAAGATTTTGTTTACCGGCGCGGACGGGATACAAACCGACCTCGCCTCGATTAAGAACGGCGCGCCGATGAAGGCGTTCCGCTCGCAGGTGCAGATCATCTTCCAGGATCCGTATGCGGCGCTGGACCCGCGCATGACGGTCGGCGATATCGTCGAGGAACCGCTGGCCATCCAGCATATTACCGATGCGCGCGGCCGGCGGGAGCGCGTCGCGGAAATGCTCGCCACCGTCGGTCTCACCCCGGCCGAGTCTTTCCGCCTGCGCTTTCCCGGCGAACTTTCGGGCGGCCAGCGCCAGCGCGTGGCGATCGCCCGGGCGCTCGCGCTCTGCCCGGCCCTGATCGTCGCCGATGAACCCACCTCGATGCTGGACGCCTCGATCTGCGCCGGGATCATGAACCTGATGCTGGATCTGGCCGGGCGGATGAACATCTCCTACCTCTTCATCACCCACAACCTCGCCGTCGCGCGCTACATGAGCGATCGGCTGGCGGTGATGTACCTCGGGAAGATCGTCGAAACCGGCCCGACCGAAGCCGTCCTCTCCCGGCCGCTTCATCCGTACACCCGGGCGTTGCTTTCGGCCGTTCCAATTCCGGATCCGCGCGTGCGGCGCGAGCCGCCGCGGATCCTGGGCGGGGTGAAGGCGGCGATCGACCCGCCTCCGGTTTGCCGCTTCCTCGAGCGCTGCCCGATTTCAGCCGACGTGTGCCGCGCGACCCCGCATCCGCCGCTCGAGGATAAAGAGCCCGGCCACTCGGCGGCGTGTTACCTGGCGTAGATCTCACCGCGAAGCCCGCCCTCGGTGGTCGGGCCGAGGGACGCAAGAACGCAAAGTATTAATTATTTTTAAATCTTTGCGCCCTTTGCGACCCGGCCTACCCCAACCGGGGCAGGCTTTGCGGTAAAAGGGTTTCAATGGGCAGTCATACGACTTCCGCGACCTTGATCGATCATATCCCCGCGATTTGGATCGAACCCGACGAAAAAACCGGCCCTCGCAAATTGGCGGTCTGGCTTACGGGTTTCACCGGCCGCAAGGAGGACATGCAGCCGTACCTGCGCGAACTGGCGGCGTGTGGATTCTTCGCGCTGAGTTTCGATCCGTGGCAGCACGGGGAGCGGGCCGCGGAAAGCATGGACACGCTGCGGACGCGCGTATTCGGCGATTACCGCCGGCACATGTGGCCGATCTTCGGGCATACCGCGCTCGAGATCCTGCGGATCATCGATTGGGCGGTCCGTGAATGGGACGTCGAAAAAGCGATCCGCGTCGGGGGAATCTCGATGGGCGGCGTCGCCGCCGTCGCCGCGGCGGGGATCGATTTACGGATCGTCTGCGCCGCGGTCAGCGGCTCTTCGCCCGACTGGCTGCGCAACGGGGCGGATCTGCCGCCGGGGAAGGCGGATGCCTATGCCCAATATTTCTATGACCGGCTGGATCCGATCACGCATCTTGATCATTACCGCCGCATGCCGGCGATCGATTTCGAATTCGGCGCCGAGGATCGGCATGTGCCGCCGGACACGGCGCTGCAGTTCCGCGCTGCGTTGCGGGAAACGTACCGCGCGAATCCGGACCGCCTGCGGGTGACCCTGCATCCCGGCGCGGGGCACACCACCACCGAGGCGATGTGGGGCAACTGCCGGGAGTGGATCTGCTCGCATTGACCGCCGCAGGCGGCCATCCGATCCTGCGTTACCGATCCCTCGATCCCTAAAGGGATCTCGGGATGACACCCAAAGCGGGTCATTCCGAGGGGCAAAGCCCCGAGGAATCGGTAACGCTTTTATATTGGGTGGGATCCCGTCCGACTCTGGATATTCGAGCACGCGACACCGATTCCTTCCCTCGCTACGCTCGGGACAGGTTACTCCGCTCGAAAGGACGTCCATTTGCCGAGCGCGAGCGCGCATGGTACACTAACCCCTGTTCGCCGGACCGGCGTTCGAGCCGATGGAGGTTTTTTTATGACGAGTGGCACACCGGTAAATCGCGATTGGGTGTACGTCCTTCAGGACGGCACGATCGTGATTGAGTGGGAAGAGGGGAACCTCCAGGATGTCCAAACCGGGGATTTTCTCCGGCAGGGCGCCTTCGGCCACCCCGTACAAGACAGCGAACTCGAGCGCCTGCGCCTGAACGGCCGCATCGAAAAATTCGACGCCCGGATAGTCTACCTCCGCGCCCTTCCCGAATTCAAACGCAAGACGATCGAGTAATTCCCCGATAGCAGGAGCCACATGGACGTCGCCCGGGCCATCCGCGAAAAGCACGCCATCCGGTCGTTCCTTCCAAACCCCATTTCCGATCCCATCGCCCTTCAAATCCTGCGCGCCGGCCGGCGCGCCCAATCCGCGAAAAACTCCCAGCCCTGGCATTTTCTCGCCGTGCGGGAACGGGGAACCCTCGAACAACTCTCCCGCACCGGAAAATGGGCCGGCCACCTCGCCGGGGCCGCGCTCGGGGTGGTCATCGCCGTGCCGGACCCGGCGAAAAAATTCACGGTCGCCTTCGACGCCGGGCAGGCCGCGGCCTACATGCAGCTGGCCGCCTGGGAACTCGGGATCGGTTCGTGCCTGGCGAGCCTGTACGAAACCGAAGAGGTCCGGCGCATCCTGCGCATCCCGCCGGAGTGGTTTGCGCATATCGCCATTTCCTTCGGATATTTCGATCCGCAAAAACAAACGCCCTCCGGCGTTTTGCATCCCGGCCGGAAGGCGCTGGACGAGATCGTACACTGGGAAACCTGGTAACAAGGAGGAACGATGGGTTACGTGGAACAAAGCCTGTCCAGCGGGGAACGGATCATTCTCAAGGCGCGGCTGCATTGGGGCATGTTCATCAACCCCCTGCTCGGGATGATTACCGCCTTCCTGTTCCTGCTGCTCTCGGTGGTTCCTTTTCTTCTTCCCTATAAAACACTGGCCGATATCGGGATCCTCCAACTGAGCGAGTATGATTACAGCATGCTTCAACCGCTGGCCGGCGTATGCTGCGGCGGCATCGCATTGTTGTATCTGCTGGCTGCGTTCCTTAACCTGCTTTCCAGGGTCGTTATATTTTTTTCGACCGAATTCGCCGTGACCAACAAACGGGTGATCGGAAAATCGGGCCTGCTGCGGCGAAGGTCGCTTGAGGTGATGCTCTCGAAAATAGAAAGCGTGAGCGTGGATGAGCCGTTCTGGGGCCGGCTCCTGAATTTCGGGACGATCACGGTCAAGGGCAGCGGCGGGACCGTCCAGCCGTTCCCGTTCATCTCCAACGCCATGGCGCTGCGGCTGCAGATCAACAACCTCATCCCGCCCACCGGGCAGTAGTCGGGAGAAGAGCGATCCGGGCGGCGTTATCCGCATTCTTAAAAAGATCGGGCGGCCACATGGCCGCCCGATCCTTTTAAATCGGCAATCCCGGTGAAACGATTACTTTTTAAAGTACGCCACCACCTCGGTATCGCTCAGCAGAACGAGGTTGATGATTCCGGCGATGAACGAGACGATGTTGGACCCCAGGATCGAGGCGATCTCCAATATCGCTACCGTCTGCAGAGTATCCCGTGATACCGGTTCCTGACCGGAGCCGACCAAGCGCAGCCCGTAGATCACCTCGAACACGCCGAGCGCCAGAGGCAGCGCCGCGATCGGGATGCAGCAGATCAGGACGACGGACAGAGCGAAGCCGGTGACGATGCCCAGGCCGGCCATGACATTCAGGACCCCGCTGACGAGCATCAGGATCCCGATCGTCTGAAGCTTCGGCGGCCGTGACGGGCTGGGAAGTACGGGTGTCGGGTTTTCCATGGTTAATTCTCCTCACAATGTGAACAATAGTTTTGGATTTACGCCGGGTCGGCGTCCTATACATATTAGTACGGGTAACCCACCCGGTTGTTACACCCGACCCGGTATCGGCCCGGAAGCGGCCCTTTCGGCGGCCAGGCGCTGCGCCTGCCCGGCCAGGTGGAACCCCGACCCGAGAGCGCAGGCCGTCGTAAAAAACAATCCCACGCCGCAAACCGCGATCCCCGAGATCGCCAGCAAGCCCAGAGGAACCCCGATCAGGACAATCTGAAGATAAACGACCGGAGCGGACCTAATGGCGGACAGGATCTTCCGCAGTTGGAACGCCGCCCGGAAGGAACCGGTTTCGGCGAACCGGCCGGCCGCGGCGATCATCCCCAGCGCGGCGGCCAGCAGGAGGGCGGCCGCAATGAATTCGATTCCCCACCAGTAGGAATCGAACGCCATTGGAGCGCTGCTCCTGCCCGCCGGGAAAAATCGCGCCGAGAGTATTCCGCCCGCGCCCGATAATGCCACGACGGGCAGGATATACCCCAGGCCGATCACCCACAGCGCAAGGCCGTCCGCTATCGAACGGCGAAGGTCCATCCCCGGCAGATCGTCTTTTTGGTTTCGTATCACCCGCCGGGAGATCTCCAGCGCCCAGCCCGTCGCCGCCGCCAAACCCAGGAGCGGAATAAAGAGGCAGGCCGCCACAGTCAGGATCTTCCGAAACCAGTGTTTATCTCCAATGTAAAACGTCAGGGCGCGCGTGAATTGCATAAAGTTCCACCTTATTCCGTTCGAATTTTGGGGTTCCTTCGATGTTATTGGTAGAGGAACCTGTCGCTTGAATTCCTGCAAATTTATTTGCCTTGGATTATAAACCATGATATAAATTATTTATCAGAAGAATTACATTCGGTGGTTTTTTGAGATCTACAAAGAGGGGATATGACGCGCATCCGGGTTAATACGGAAGACCTAAAGGCGAAGGCTAAGGATTTCGAATCGGCCGCCGATGCAATTAATAAAGCGGGCGATGATATTTTGGCCGCTGCGTTGTCGATGCCGAGTTACGACGGTCAGCTTTCCGGTCCGGCCCGCAAGGCGGGATATGAGATCCAGACCGGTTGCCGGGAGATAAAAGCCGGTCTATCCAGCAATGCGGAATCACTGCGGAAAACGGCGCAGGCGTTTGAGGAGGTGGACAATCAAGTAGTTGCGCATCTACAGCAAAATCAGGAATTACTCCGAGATTCGAGTTATACATCCATTTTATTGTCTGATGACGGCATTGTGGGCACAAGATATTGCGGGTATGAAGAAACAGATGAATATATCATCCTCTGGTGCAATGGTGAAAGCACAAAGATTTATAAAAACTCAGACGATTACGAACAACACCTCAATGAAATAAATGGATTCAGGTCAGGCGTTGATGAATTTTGGAATATGGTTAATAAATCTGGATATCCATGGGCCATTTGGCAAAAATTAGAGGATTCATGTAAAAATTGTTCCGATATGTCCACATGCCTAGATGCCCTTTTTGGATTTGGCGGGGCCGCCTCTATCAGTGATATGGGAGATGTAACATTCAATTTAATGATGATGATGTTAAGCGAAGATTGGGATTGGACTTTGATATATTGGACGATGTCCATCTTTACAGGTGGGGAAGAGGGCGCAATAATAATCATCAAGAATGCATTTAAACTCAAACTCGCCACATGTGGTATTTGGAATAATTTAAAACCTCTTGAATCGGAATGGGTTGGGTGAGCAAAAGGTAATTTTAAATAAAAGGCACATCATCGCAATTTTTTAATATACACTTGAGGAGACAATATGCCTACACCACTGGAACGATTTGAAGAATATATCCTTCCTCTAAAAGGCGAGGTGGATCGGATTAATACAAATCACAAGGGTTTATTTTTTTCTTCTCATTCGAATAATTTTGAGGTGGAAGTAAAGGTCTCTGGTAATTATGAATTATTTTCAATTATTTTGTGCAATTC
>JBAVFZ010000364.1:0-16401 GCA_049684495.1 Anaerolineales bacterium
GTGCGGGAGAATGCCGCCTGGCTGCTTAAATTCTGGGGCGGGAATCCTAATGCGAACCTCCTGCTCATGCCGGCGGCGCGCCATCCCTTCGTCCACCTCAATGAAATCAGCCGGATGACGCCATCGCTCAGGAAAGAAAGATAAAAATCTCACCGCAAAGGCGCAAAGGACGCCAAGAAACACTAAGAATTATTCTTTGAAACCTCTGAAAAAGGGTGTCATTCTGAGCGAAGCGAAGAATATGTTCCTGCGTTTCTAAACCCTTCGCCGCGCTCAGGGTGACACTTTCGAAGGATTCTCTTTAATCATCTTTGCGAATCTTTGCGATCTTTTTTTCTTTCCGGTAAAAAGGGTTTGGTTTTCGGTCTTTTCCCAACGGAGGCCCCCATCCGTTTCTTCCGCTTGTTTGCGTTCAACTTCCTGCTGTTCGCGGGCTTCGCATTATTATCCCCGTTCTTTGTGCTTTACCTCCAGAGTATCGGATTCACCGGCGCGGAAATCGGCGTGATGGCGGGAATCACGCCGCTGGTCACGTTCTTTGGCGCAACGTTTTGGACCGGCTTGGCGGATCTCACCCGCCGTCACCGGATGATCATGACGATGGCCTTGTTGGTGGAGATTGCGGGGTACATCCTCTTCCCGTTCCTGCGCGGTTTTTTCCTCATCTTGTCGGTCATGATCGTAATTAATTTTTTCTTTGCGCCGGTTCCCTCCTTCGCCGACAACGCCGCGATGTTCATGCTAGGCGAGAAAAAAGAATACTTCGGCCGAATCCGCCTGGGCGGGACGATCGGATACGCATTGGCTGCACCACTGGCGGGAGTCCTTATCGGTATCTTCGGCCTGCGGGCGGGTTTCTGGAGCGCGGCGTTGGCGTTCCTGCTCGGATTATTCGTCAGCCGGGGGTTCGTCCACGCTCACTCGAAAGCTTCTCCGCCGAACCGGGATGGGATCCGCATCCTCCTGGCCAATCCGCGATGGATCCTCTTTCTGATCGTTTCGCTCTCCGGCGGCCTGGCTCTGGCCGCGGCGAACAATTACCTGTTGCCGTATATGAAGGAGATGGGGGCGGAAACATCGACGATGGGAATCGCGCTGGCCATCGGAGCCGTAACCGAAATCCCCATGCTTTTCTTCGGCCACCATTTACTCCGTTGGCTGAAACCCCACAAGCTGTTCATGCTGGCCATGGCCGTCCTCGGCATCCGCCTGTTGCTGTTTGCCTTCGGCAACACCCCAACCCTGATCCTCCTCGTACAATTGTTGTGCGGTTTCGCCTTCTCGGCGACGTGGATAGCGGGCGTGGCCTACGCCAATCAGCACGCTCCCGAGGGGATGAGCGCCACGGCGCAGGGACTCTTCGGCGCGACGGTCGTCGGCTTTGGAACAGCCATTGGCGGGTTTCTCGGGGGAATGCTCCTGGATAGTCTGGGCGGTCGCGGCCTGTTCCTGATCTTCAGTTGTATTGTGCTGGGCACGGTTATACTCGTCGCGCTGATCGAAAAACGATTGCCGCCCGAAGCATAAAAAAACTCACCGCAAATCCGCGAAGAGCGCCAAGATTCCTATAGGTTAAGAATTCCTTGGCGTTCTTTGCGCCTTTGCGGTGAGAAATTCATCTCCTTTTACCAATCCTATTTCTCCATATTTTGCGTTATGATTGCGCCACCTTACGCGTGGAAACGAAAAAAATTTTTCCCCTTTGGAGGATAGAATTAAACTCGCCCGGCCGTTCCTGTTTTATGTATTTCTCTTTGCGGGGTACGCCTCCGCCTTTCCGTTTATCGTCGTCTATTACCAGGGATTGGGTTTTTCAGGCGCGGAGATCGGCCTGCTGACCGGCATCTCGCCCCTGATCACATTCCTTGGCGCGCCGTTCTGGACGAGGCTCGCGGATTCCACCCGCCGGCACCGCCTGATCATGAGCCTGACGATGGCCACGGGGATCCTCGCCGTCTGCATATTGCCGCTCCTGCGCACCTTCGCCCCGATCCTGGTCACCGGGATGATCCTGAGTTTCTTCATGGCGCCCGCGTCCTCCTTCGCCGACAACTCGACCATGCACACGTTGGGCGATAAAAAGGAGCTCTATGGCCGCATCCGGCTGGGCGGGACGATCGGCTATGCGCTGGCCGCGCCGCTGGCGGGCATCTTCGTCCAGAATACCAGCCTGCGCGCGGCTTTCTGGCTCGCCGGTGTCATGTACTTGCTGGCCATGCTCGCGAGCCAGAACTTTAATCACGGCACCTCGGTTGAAAAGCCTGCGGTGGCGCACAGCGCGGGCACGCTGCTGCGGGATCCGCGCTGGATCCTCTTCCTCGGGATCGCATTTGCGGGCGGCCTTTCCATGGCCGCCGCCAATAATTACTTCTTCCCGCTTATGAAGGAATTGGGCGCCAAAGAATCGCTGATGGGGATCGCGCTCTCGGTCGGGACGGTCCTGGAATTCCCCGTGCTCTTTTTCGGCAATCGCCTGATCCGGTATTTCAAACCGTACGGGCTGTTCATGATCGCTATGGTCTTTACCGGTGTACGCCTGCTCCTGTTCGGGTTGAATACCTCCCCGGATTGGATCCCGCTGATCCAGCTCCTAAATGGGCTCTCGTTCCCCGCGATGTGGATGGCCGGAGTGGCCTATGCCCACGAACGCGCCCCGGCCGGGTTGACCACCACCGCCCAGGGGATGTTCAGCGCGGTGGTTTTCGGAATCGGCAGCGCGGCGGGCGGCTTTCTCGGCGGCCCGCTCCTGGAAATCCTCGGCGGCCGCGGATTATTCCTGGCATACGGCGGAATTGTCTTCGCCGTTATAGCGACCGGCGTACTGATCGGCAGGCTCCTGCCGGATGACAAGCCGAAAGCAACGACCGCCTTGATCCCGTGATGCAACGGAGAACCACCCGGCTCCGGTTCCGGGAAATCCAAACGCGCCGACAAAAGGGGGTTGTGCTATGGGGGCATGTCATATTGAAAAGCGCATCGATCTTTCGGTGGATATCGCAGTCGCACCGATAACACTGGCAAAGGGAATATGGAGTGAAGGGAATGCCGGATAAATCCGCCTCGAGCGCCATCCCGATTACCAACCCGCTTATGCAACAGCGGGCGGATCCCTGGATTTATCGCCATACCGATGGATATTACTACTTCACGGCAACCGCCCCGGAGTACGACCGGATCCCGCTCAGAAGAGCCGCCACCATTCCGGAACTCCGCTCCGCATCCGAAAAGGTCATTTGGCGGAAACATGCCAGCGGCGTCATGGGAGCGCACATCTGGGCGCCGGAGCTGCATTCCATCGACGGCAAGTGGTACATCTATTTTGCCGCCGGCAGCACCCGGGACGCGTGGGCCATTCGGATCTACGTGCTGGAAAATGCTTCGGCCGATCCGTTGGACGGAGCCTGGATGGAACGCGGCCGGCTTGAAACCAATTGGGAGTCCTTCTCCCTGGATGCGACGACATTCGAGCACGGCGGCTCGCGGTATCTGGTGTGGGCGCAACACGATCCGAAAATCGGCGGCAACACCAATTTGTACATCGCCGCGATGAGCAATCCGTGGACAATCCGCGGAGAGCAGGTGATGATCTCCAAGCCCGAACAGGACTGGGAGAAAATCGGGTTTTGGGTCAACGAAGGGGCGGCGGTGCTCAAGCGCAACGGCCGGATATTCATCTCCTACTCGGCCAGCGCGACGGATGCGCATTATGCCATCGGGTTGCTGACGGCGTCGCAGACCGGCAACCTGCTGGACGCAAACGCATGGCGTAAATCCCCCACGCCGGTCTTCACAAGCGCGAACGGCGTCTATGGACCGGGTCACAACTCGTTCACGGTAACGCCGGATGGAGCGCAAGATATCCTGGTGTATCACGGGCGCGATTATGAGCGCATCGCGGGCGACCCGTTGAACGACCCCAATCGTCACACGCGCGTGCAACCGCTGTCCTGGAACGCGGACGGCACGCCGAACTTTGGCGAACCGGCCGTTAATGTCCACATCTCCAACGGCGATGCGTTGGCGCAAAAGCAGGGTTGAAGAAAGGCCCTGCCCCATGGTCAACAGCGGCGGTTCCGGCGCATGGGTTTCCGAGCAGCGGGTTGCCCAATCCCCCCCGCAGCGGATCCGGCGCCGCGCGCTTCCGCCAGCGTCCGTCCGGATTTATAAAACGTAAGTCTTGATGGGCTTTGGGGCAGGCAACGCGGCCAGGCCGCGGGCGCGGGGCATTGAACCTCTATTTTTACGTAACGGGCATACCAGAATGAAAATCGACTGGGGTCAAGTTAAAAAGCAGACTCTCTGGAGCTATGAAGACCTGATTAAGAAACTTCAGGATGTTTTGGCTTACGGCTTTGTACGGAAACATTACAATCATACGATGAAGCAGTCCCGGCGCTACGCGAGAAAAGTGCGCTCGGGTTATCTGCAAAACCGGGGGGAAACGACGGCCTATATCGACCAAATGGCTGCCCATCTTGAAAAGCTGGAGACCCTGCGGGTTGGAACGTACTCCCAACTCGTCGATCAAGTCTCAACCCGGAAGTGTTGCCTGGCCTTTCTCCAACGAACCGATTTCGGTTTTGCTCCGTTGATTCAAACACTCCACTATCTTTTGCGCTGGGTATTGCCTTTCAAAACGCCGGTGCGCGAGTTGCTTGACGCCGATCGGGTTGCCGAACTCAAATATCTGGAGGCATTAAAACACCACGGGGTTGGGTCCAATCTGGATCTCCTGGAATTGGGCCGGACGAAAGCGGATAGGCTTCGGTTGGCAAGGTTGACGGGAATCCGCATGGCTTTTATCACTGCTCTGGTGCACAAAGCGGATATTTCACGCTTGGCCTATGTGCGCGGTAAAACTGTCAAGCATCTCTGCGGGGGTGGATACGATACGCTGGGCAAAATTGCCGCCGCCAATTTGCCCGGGATGGAAAAGAAAATGGGGGTGTATTATCGGACGCTGGGCAAAAACCTATCCGACTATCGGTTGGTGATTCCGTTATCCTGGATGATTGGGGGCGCGCGGATCCTTCCGCGCGTGGTGCAGGAGGAATAGGCTTTCCCTGGATCAAAAGCCCCTCAACACTCCGCTTCACCCGCTCGGGCGGCATCCCGCAAAGGCACATAAAATAAATGTCTTCAAAAAGTCCTATCTCTCCGCCAGGGGATGGATACAAACCAACCGATCCGGATCCGTTTCCGGATAAGACTTAACACTGCTTGCTAAGTCCCCTGATTCTGGCTGGCCAACGCGGGCCAGCCATCGGCGTCCCACGAAATCGACTCAATGCGCAGTTTGGGTATCCCAATTTGATTGGCATCGTAGGCGTGATACACCATCCAGTAGACATCTTCTTCCACAAGTATGCCGTTATGGCCCGGCCCCTTCCACTGGCCGTATGCGGATAGGATCAGCGTACCCCCGCCCTCCAACAACGGGACGCCGGCCCGGTCCACATACGGGCCGGTCAATGTATCGCTGCGGCCCACGCGCACGTTGTACGTGCTGTTGACGCCCTGGCAGCACCTGTCAAAAGAGGCAAACAAGTACCACTTCCCGGCGCGATGGACGATGAACACCGCTTCAATATCGGGGATGTGGTCGGGGCCCGTCGTACGGTCGGCGAGGCGATAAACGGTTGAGTCGTCAGCGGCCGGCTTGCCCGTGGAGCTTTCCAACCTCCGCATAAAGATTCCATTCCAGAAGCTGCCCCACGCCAGCCACGGTTCGCCGTTTTCATCCAATACCAGGTTCGGATCGATCGCATTCCACGGGTCGCCCGGCCGGGAACGGAACACTTCGCCCTGATCCACCCACTGGTAATCCGGGCGGTCGGGATTGAGGGTGGCGTTGGTCGCCAGGCCGATGGCGGAATTCTGGCTTCCAAAACTCGAAACCGCATAATAGAGATGCCAGCGGTTGTTGAAAAAGGAAATGTCGGGAGCCCAGATATCCACCAGGTCGGGGTTGATCTCCCGGGTCCAGGCCGGATTGGTTTCAAAGACGCGCCCGCAGAATTCCCAGGCGACTTTATCGTTGGAGCAGATGAACGGAATCCGGCTGCCCGTGGAAAAAACATAATACCGGCCGCCCTCTTTGGCGATCACCGGATCGTGAATCCGCTGGATAAAGCCCTGCGGTTCGAGCATCACGGCCTCCGGGCCGGCTTCCGCCGCGGTTGCCGTTGGTTGGATGGTCGGCGCCGGTTGTGGGGCGGCTGTCTGGCAGGCCGCAAGCAGCAGGGCGGTCAGGATGCTGGCGGGCAGGGGTCGGATCATGGGAGCCTCCCGGCAGGTTCTGAATTGCGGCAAAGAGCGCCTGCCTCACGGAATGGGAACGACGGCCGACCGCCGTTCGCGGATGCCGGAGGCGTCCATTCCATCGCCGGAGTCGACCTGGAAGCCCCGGGTTCCATCCGGCGACACGATCACCGCACATCGGTTGTTTCTTTCCCTCAGGGGATCCGGGTGGACAGTACGGTGAACGAGAGCGGCGGCAAACGGAGAGTCGCGCGGCCAGCTTCAACCTGCGGCATGGGCAATTCCTTTGCCGTCAGCCGGTTGGGCGATTCCCAGGTGTTGGTTTCTTTGGGGTCGCCGCCGGCCAGTTGCCAGGCTTTGTCGATCCGGATGGCCTTGCCGTCCTGCCAGACGATTTCGGCAACCACCGGTTCCTTCGGATTGCGGTTGACCAGGAAGACCGCGCCCCGCTGCGCGCCGGCGTCGAAGCTGGCGGAGACGTCGAGCATGGGGACAGCTCCGTAGCGCTTGGTTTCCAGCAGGGGGGCTTTGACTCCGGCGTCCAACGCGTCCCCCCGGGCGAGATTGCTGAAAAGCTTGAACGCATAAAAGGATGGCTGCTTAAGTAAACCGTCGCGGCGGGTGTGCAACCACGAAAGGACGTTGACGATCTGGGCCACGCAGGCCATCTTGAGCACGTAACTCTTGCGCAGGAACACATTCAGCCACTGGGCTACGACCAGGGCATCCTCGAGGTTGTAGATTTCCTCCGCCAGGTGGGGGGCTTCCGCCCAGTTTCCCTGGACCGGGTCGTTCTTGTACCAAACCTGCCACTCATCCCATGAAAGATGGACGTCATGGGTGCTGCGGAGCTTGGCTTTCACAAATCGCAGCGTCCCTTCCAGCGTATCGACGAATCGTTCGAATAGGACCGCGCTGGCCAGGTAACTGTCGGTGTCTCCGTCCGGATTTCCGGCGTAGTAGTGCATGGAATGGAAATCCACCTGCTCCCAAGCGGTTTCCAAAACTGTGCGGTCCCACTCCGGGTAGGTGTTCATATGGCTGCTGGATGAGCCGCACAGCACCGTTTGGATGGTGGGATCCTGGATTTTCATCATTTTGGCGGCTTCCAGGGCTTTGTCCCCGTAGGCGGCGGCGTCCAGATGGCCTATCTGCCACGGACCGTCCATCTCGTTGCCGACGCACCAGTAGCGGACGTTATGCGGGTCGCGGTAACCGTGGCGGACGCGCAGATCGGACCAATAAGATCCCGCCGGCGCGTTGCAGTATTCCACCAGATCGGCCGCGGATTGGATCGTTCCGGTGCCCATGTTGACGGCCAGCATCGGCGCCGCGCGGAGCGCCGAGCAGAAGTCCATGAATTCGTTGGTGCCGAACTGGTTGGTCTCCAGCGACTGCCAGGCAAGCTCGCGCCGGCGCGGGCGGTCCTTTTTGGGGCCGACGCCGTCCAGCCAGTTGTAGCCGCTCAGGAAGTTGCCGCCCGGGTAGCGGATCACGGTGTAAGCCTGTTCGGCCAGCGCCGCCAAAACGTCCTTCCGGAACCCATGTGAATCCGCCAGCGGCGACGCGGGATCGTAAATCCCCTCATATACGCAGCGTCCCATGTGCTCCGCAAAACCCCCGAAGAGCAGAGGGGAGATGGGGGCGATCGTGCGCTGGGTATCCAGGAGGATCAAGGCCTTTAAATTGGACGCCATGTCGGAATATATCCTTGGTTAAAAATTTTTCTAAAATCAGGGGTGCCGGAGCAATCGCCGGCGGCGGGGAACGGGTGCCGTCCGGTCGTTCCCGGACGATCCCGCTATTGCCCCGCCATACCCGTGGTGGTGATCCCGGCGATGATCCTCCGCTGGAAGATCGCATAGAACACAAGAACCGGCGCCGAGGCGATGAACGCGCCCGCGAAAGCCAGCCCGCGCTGAATGTAGCTCCCCTGTTGAATGACCAACAACCCGACCGGCAGCGTGAGCAACGGGCGGTCGCTGAGCACGATCAGCGGCCAGAAGAGATCGTTCCACAGGCCCAGGAAGGTGAAAATGGAAAGCGCAACCAGCGCCTGCGTCACCAGCGGCATGCAGATCTGCCAATAGATGCGGAAACGCCCCGCGCCGTCCACCAGCGCGGCATCTTCCAGGTCCCTGGGGATCGCGTAGAAATGCTGGCGCATCAGGAAGATCCCCGTTACCGTGGCGGCTGCCGGCCACCAGATGGCGTGATAGGAATTCAGCAGCGTAAGATCGCGAAGCAGCAGGAACGCCGGGATGAGCGTGACCGCCGCCGGAATCATCAGGCTGAACAGCAACAGCGCGAACAGCGCTTTTTTGCCGGGAAATTCAAGCCGGGCAAAGGCGTACCCGCTCAGCGAAGAGAGGAACACGACGATCACCGTGCCGACCGAGGAAACCAGCAGGCTGTTGGTGAACCAGCGCACGATCGGCAGAGTTTTATCGAGGAAGATGTGCACGAAATTGGAAACAGAGGGCGGCGAAGGGATCCACTCGATCGGGAAATTCAGCTGCTTGGACTCCAGCGTGAAAGCCATCGAACACAAATACAGCAATGGAACGATCACGACGAAGACCAGCGGCAGGAACACCAGCCACAGGACCAGGGTTCGCAGGGCTTTTTTGGTGAAGAAGCGGCGCGGCAGCGGGTTGGGGATTCCGATTTTCAAAGTCACAGATGCTCCTCCGGGCCTAATATTCCGTGCGCTTGCGCATCACGTAGAACAGAATCGCGGTGACGACGACCATGATCGCGGTCAGGGCCACCGCGATCGCCGAGGCGTACCCGAACCGGAAGTACTTCCAGGCGGTTTCGTACAGGTACATCACCACCGAGCGCGAGTAATTCCCGGGCCCGCCGCCCGAGATGATGTACGGCTGGGCGAAGATCTGCATGTGCGCGATGAACTGCGTTACGGTGACGAACAGCATGGTCGGCATGATCAGCGGGATGGTGAGGAAGCGGAACGACTGCCAGGAGTTCGCGCCGTCGATCTTGGCCGCCTCGTACAGCGTTTCGGGAATGTTCTGCAGCCCGGCCAGGAACACCAGCATCGGGAAGCCGAATGTCCACCAGACGCTGGTGATGGAAAGCGAGGGCAGGACGAGGGCCGGATCCCCCAGCCAGGAAATGCGCGGCCCGTGCATGAGCGTGGTGACGAAATAATTCACAATTCCAAGCTGGGTATCCCAGACGCGGATCCCGACGATACCCAAAACCGAGACGGAAATGATTCCGGGCGCATAGAATAAGACGCGCAAAAAATTACTTCCGAAGAAGGAATGTTTGAGCCCCGACGCGATGACAAGCCCCAGCACCACATTCAGGATCACCGTGAACAGCATCATGTAGACGGTGTTGTAAAGGGTCTGCCGGAAAACCTTGTCGTCCAGCAGCGCCTGGTAATTCGCCAGGCCGATGAATTTCTGGACTTTAAGCATGATCTTCCAGTCGTACAGGCTGATCTGCAGGCCGCGCACGATCGGGAAGAGGATGAACACCGTGAATAAAAAGTAATGAGGCAGGATGAAAAGGTAGTTGGGAAGCTGTTTCCGCAAATCCTTCCAGCGTTGGCCCGGGGTTCGCGCGGTTACCGTTTCGGGAAGCGAGGGTGTGCTCATAGCTTGTCCTTCGTCAGCGAAGGTCGTTCTTGCGCGGGTCGGCGCGTCCGCCTGCTTGGGCGCGCCGACCCGCATGGAGAAGGAGAAGGAGCTTACGGACGAGCGAGGATGGCCCGGATGGCGTCGGCGCCTGCTTTCAGCGCCTCGGCGACATTGGCATCCGCCGTCGCGAGGGCGTTGCCAACCGCGGTTTCATAGGCGGTCTGGATTTCGATGAAGTACTTGGTCGCCATATCCGTTCGGCCGATCTCGTTGAATTCCTTGGCGGCCATGGCCACCGAAGTGTTCGCCTGCACTACGGGATCCTGCTGGGTCTTGATGTTGGCGGGCACCTGGCCGGATTTCGCCCAAGCGGCGCCATTCTTCGAGAGCCAGATCATCAAGGCTTTGGCCTTGGCGATCCCGTCCGCATCGACTCCGGCCGGAATGACCATGACATGGCTATCGAACTTGACGGCTTGTTTGCCGTCTGGAGCCAGCGAGTTGATGAAGGCGACCCCGGTCCGCGCCCACACATCCGGATTGTCGTTCATCATGCCCATGGTCCAGGTGCCTTCCCACATGAAGGCCAGGCGGCCGTTCTTGTAGAGATCTCCCGCCCACATCTTGCCGGGGACGGCCGGAGGAGCCACATAGTACTTGTACATCAGGTCGTGCCAGTACTGGATCGCGGCGATCGTTTCGGGCTTGTCCAGCCAGACTTCCTTGCTGTCCGGGCTGAGCACGCCGCCGCCGAACTGCCACATCGTGATCGGCTCGGTGTAGCGGGTCCAGGTGAATTCATGCGCCCAGACTTGCACGTTATCCTTGTCAAAGCCCGCATCCAGCGGATGCTTGCCGTTGACGTCGGTGGTGATTTTCTGGGCCCATTCGATGAATTCGGCCCCGTTCTTGGGCAGGTTATTGGGATCCAGTCCTGCGCCCGTGATCAGATTCTTATCGTACCACAGCAGCCAACCGTGGTTGTCGAAGGGGACGGCCATGATCTGCCCATCGACGGTGATGGCATCCATCAAAGATTTGTTGTAGTCGGCCGGATTGATGCTCCCATCCGCATACATGATATCGGAAAGCGGCATCATCAATCCCTGCGAGGCCATCTGCGCGACTTCCGTGGCGTGGAAGATGACCATGTCCGGCGGGGAGCCGGCGGCGGTGGCGGTGGGATATTTCTGGAAGAAGGTATCCCACACGTAGCCCTGGCTTTCGACGCAGCCGCCGGGGGTTTCCGCCGCGAAGGCCTGCAGCAGTTCGGCAAAGACGGCGCCGTCGGTGCCGGTCAGCCCGCTCCAAAGGGTCAGCGGGTCGTCGCAGGTTCCGAACACGTTCACGACCGCGGTCGGTTCGGCCGCGACTTCGGGCACCGCCGTATCGGTCGGGACGACGGCGGGCGCCGCCGTATCGCCGGGCTTGGGCGTGTTCACGGCGGGCTCGGTGGTGGCGACGGCCGGCGAGCATGCCGTCAGCATCCCCAGTACCATCACCACCAGCAAGGTACGGAAGGACAAAAACTTTTTCATGCGGTTCTCTCCTTTGGTGCTCTGAAAAATGTGGATCCGGCGTACGGGTGTACGGTTGGTGAACGCAAGCGGTCCGCTGCGCTGCAACCAAATCCGGGCGATGCCTGCGGGTCAGCTTGCGGCCGGTTCGCTTGCGGCATCTCCAGGCTGAGCTGGGAGTGTTAAGGTTGATTCGCGCTCGATGAAACGGTAGGGAACCTCGTGCCGGCGGGCGGGGCCGCTGTATTCGCCCTGGATCCGCTCGAACAGCGCCCGGGCCATAACCGTGCCCATCTCGCCGGGGAACTGGGCGACGGTCGTCAGGCGCGGGCGCACCCAGGATGCGGCCGGGATATCATCGAAGCCCATGATGGCGATATCCTCCGGCACGCGGAACTTCAATTCGACCGCCGTCTCGAGCGCGCCGATCGCCATCGTGTCGGACGAGGCGAACACGGCCGTGGGCCGTTTGGGGAGGCTCAGGAGCGAGGCGATCGCGCGCCGCCCGCTTTCGACCGACCAATCGCCTTCGACGATGTATTCGTCCGGCACCGGCAGGCTGGCATCGGCCATCGCCCGGCGGAAGGCGCCGTAGCGGCGGACGACGACCGGGAATTCGTGATTGGCGGTGATGATCGCGATCCGCTTGTGCCCGCGCTGTTCGATCAGCCAGCGGGTGGCTTCGTAGCTGGCTCTGGCGTCGTCGGCGAAGGTCACATCGACGTGCGGGTTGCGGATATGGTTGCCGACGACGCTGATCGCCATGCCGGTACGGGTGATCAGATTCTGCAGGTCGTCGTCGGTCAGGTGATAGGGGATGATCACGGCCCCGTCCACCGGGCGGCGCAGGACGGACTCGCAGAAAAGCATTTCCTTCTCGCGCAGGTGGTCCGAGTTGGCGATCATGACGCTGTAGTGATGCTGCGAGGCCACATCCTGCACGGCGCGCACCATCGGGTGGTAGAAGGGGTTGCTGATGTCGGCGATCAGCATCCCGATCATGAAATTCTTCTTGCCGCGCAGGCTGCGGGCGTATTGATTGGGATGAAATCCCAGGTCCTTGACGACTTTCAGAACTTTCTCTTTTGTTTTATCGCTGATGCGGACTTTGGATTTCGGCGAGGCCGGGCTCAAAATGCGGGAAACCGTGCTTTGCGAGACGTTGGCGAGGCGGGCAACATCACGCATCGTAACCGTCTCCGGGTGGGTGGCTTTTGTCCTGGATTTGTAGGTTGCCATTCGGTAATCCGTTATGCAATCGTATGCGGTATTACGTATAGTAGCATACGATTGCGGTAGAGTCAATAATTTAAACCTGGATTTTTCAAGAAATTGGGAAAAAAACAGAAATACTTGGAAAAAGCGAGTAAACAATCGGATAATTGAAAGGAGGTTTGTCGGCTTTGATTCTTTTCGAAATAAAAAGATAACTATTCTCGGATTAGTCAAATATCATTTCTGTATATCGGTTTCTTCATCTAACTCTATCAGAAGTGCGCTGGCCATACGGGGGCAGACGCGACGTTCGAATAGATCGGAACCACACGCGTTCAGCAGTGAATCCCCAATCCACTTTGCTTGAGTTTCACTGGGGGCGGCAATCCGGTTCCGGGATCCCCATCCCCGTCAATCCCCCAGGCAGGTTTTTCTCCCTCCGGACGGATTGCCTCGGAACCGACCGGAAATGCGCCAACCATCGCATTAGAATTATTCTTCTTCCATCGCGCGATCCAAGGCCCTGAAATCAAGCCTCGGGGGTATCATTCAGGTTTGGGGAAAACTTTGCGCGGAGTCAACCGTATATTCAAAAGAAGCCAACCGGTGCGGATTTTCACACCGGTTATAATCGGCTCGCTATTAGTGGCCCGGGAAAATTCCAAAAAGATAGAGGTAATCATGAACTTATCCGCTCCGCTCATCGAGACCCAGCATTTGGTCAAAAAATTCGGCGACAAGCTCGCGGTGAACGACGTCACCTTCAACGTGAACGCCGGCGAGGTATTCGGTTTCCTCGGCCCGAACGGGGCCGGGAAAACGACCACGATCAAGGCGATCGTCGGCCTGCTGCAACCGACCTCCGGCACGGTCACCGTAGCCGGGTACGACGTCCAACTCCAGCCGATGCAGGCCAAGGCCGCCAGCGGCTATGTCCCCGATACGCCCAACCTCTACATGAAGCTTTCCGCACGCGAACTCCTTCGTTTCGTGGGCGACCTGTACGAGCTGAAACGCGAAAAGGTCGAGGAACGGAGCGAGGAACTGCTGCGCCTGTTCGACCTGGCGGATGTGCGCGACGATCTGATCGATTCCTACAGCCACGGGATGAAGCAGAAGGCCGCTCTGGCCGCGGCGCTGATCCACGACCCGAAGGTGCTGGTGCTCGACGAGCCGACGGTCGGGCTGGATCCGAAATCCGCGCGCCTGATCAAGGACATGCTGCGCCAGCTGGCCGACCGCGGCGCGGCGGTGTTCCTCTCGACCCACATCCTCGAGATCGCCGAGCGGATGTGCGACCGGATCGGGATCATCGATCACGGCAATCTGGTGGCGGTGGGCACGATGGCGCAATTGCGCGCCTCGGGCACGGGCGAGCGCAGCCTCGAGGACATCTTCCTCTCGCTCACCGGCGGGGCCGAGGAGGCCGCGATCGCCGAGGTGCTGAAATGACTTCCGCACCGGCCGCCGCGGGCTGGAAGACGCCGTTCCATCCCGAGCACTCCCTCATCCACCATGTCTGGAAGCTGCTGCGCCTGCAGCTGGCCATCACCTGGAGCACGTTCCGCACCGCGCGCCTGCGCCGCAAAATCGGAACGGTCATTTTGACCCTGGTGGTGCTGCTGTTCGCGGGCGGGGTCTTCGCCGTTAGCTGGGTGCTTCTGGGCCTGCTGCGCTCGCCGGAGCTGGCCAAGATAATGGCGGAGCAGAACCAGCCCTCGCTGACGCCGTTCCTCGAAACCGTGCCCGTGCTGATCCTGGCGGGCGCCTTCGTGGCGATCCTGCTTACGAGTTTCGGCGTGCTGCTTTCGGCGCTGTACCTGGCCGGGGATATGGACTTCCTGATGGCGGCGCCGGTCCCCATCCGCGCGGTGTTCGTCGCCAAACAGCTGCAGGCGATTCTCCCCAACTTCGGGCTGATCGCGCTGTTCGGGCTGCCGGTCCTGTTCGGGCTCGGCGCGTCCGGCGGGTATAACTTCCTTTATTATCCGATGGTCGTGATCGTGCTGGCGATGCTGGCCTTGGCCGCCGCCGGGACAAGCAGCCTGCTGGTGATGGGCGTGGCGCGGATCTTCCCGCCCCGCCGGGTGGCCGAAGTGCTCGGCGCGGTGGGCGCGGTCCTTTCCATCGTGTGCTCGCAATCCGGCAACTTCGTGAACGCCATGCGCCTGGACGAACAAAATTTAACCCCTCAGCAGATTCCCTTCGCCGCGATGTCCCGCTTCAACGCGGTATGGAATCCGCTCTCCTGGGCGGGACGCGGACTGGTGGATCTCGGCGAAGCCCGCGTCCTGCCGGCGCTGCTGTTCCTCGGGCTCACCCTCCTCCTGACCGGCGGGTTGTTCCTCCTTTCGCTGCAGGTGGCCGAGCGGCTTTATTACTCCGGCTGGGCGGGCATGCAGGCCGGCGGCCGGAAGAAGCGCGCCACGCCGAAGGTCCGTCATCCCGGCGTGACTCTGGCCGGGACCGGCGAGGTTCCAGCCGGAAGTCATCCCGGCGTGATCCCAGCCGGGACCGCCGCGCCGATCCGCGCCGGCGCGGCCTCCGGTGTGGCATCCCTTGTGCAATTCATCCCGCAATCCGTTCGCGGATTGGTGGGCAAAGATTTTCTCACCCTGCGCCGCGATCCGCGCAACATGGGGCAATTGATCACGCCGCTGATCGTCGGCGCGATGTACGGCTTCTTCCTTTTCCGCTCCGGCGGCATTCCGCCCGCCGGCCGGGGGGAAGCGCCCGCCTGGTTCATGGACATCCTTTCCAACATCATGATCTACGGCAACATCGGCATCTCGCTCCTGGTCGGCTGGTCGCTGATCTCGCGCCTGGGGTTGATAGGTTTTTCGCAGGAGGGCAAAAACTACTGGATGCTGAAAACGGCGCCGGTCCCGGCCTCCCGGATGCTCGCCGCGAAATTCATCGTGGCGTACCTGCCCGGCCTGGTCGTCGGTTTGATCTTCATGCTGATCATCTCCCTGATCCAGCGCGCCTCGCTCTCGATTCTGTTTTTCGGCATGGGGGTCGTCGCGCTCTCCACCATCGGCGCGGCGGGGATCAACGTGGCGTTCGGCGTTACGGGAGTCAACCTGACATGGGATGATCCGCGCCGGATGAGCTCGGGCTGGTCGGGATGCTTCAGCATGATCCTCAGCTTCCTTTATATGGGGATCGCCGTATCGCTCTTCTTCGGCCCGGCGGTGCTGCTGACGGCTCTGGGGCTTCCCGATCTGGCGGGGCAGGCGGCCGGGCTGCTCCTGGGCGGAACGTTCAGCCTGGCATGCGCGGCCATTGCCCTCTATTTGGTAAGGAACCGCGTTGCGCGGATCGGGGACAGCTGATTTGGGAGAAATCGCCCCGGGGTTATAAAAACGCAGCGCCGCCGTTCTTTGGCGGCGCTGTTCGCTTTTCCGCTGTCCCTTATAATTGAACCCGATGCATTCCCGGCCGAAAAGCATGAACCATATCCTTCCACTGAGTTCCTTTGTCCGGCCCTACGGCAGGCGCGCCGCCCTGGCCCTGGTCCTCCTGAGTTCGCTGGTGGTGATGGATTTATCCATCCCGCGGCTGATCGAGCGGATCATCGACCAGGGTATTTCCCGCGGGGATATGGCGGTGGTGGCGTCCACGGCCGCGATCATGGTCGTCCTTTCGCTGCTGAGCGCCGTGCTCGCGGTCGGCAACAATTATTATTCGGTCCAGGTCGGTGAGGGCGTGGCCCGCGACCTGCGCCAAGCGCTCTTCCTGAAGATCCAATCCTTCTCCTACGGCAACCTCGATAAACAGCAAACCGGCCCGCTCATGAC
>JBAVFZ010000365.1:0-14084 GCA_049684495.1 Anaerolineales bacterium
TTTTCCGATGCGAAGAATTCGCGAGGGGGGGAAGCATCCCGGCTCGCACCTGGTCTATGAGCCGGGATGGATGTGAAGCGAGGGCGTACCTGGCCGGCATCCAGAGCGTTCTAGACTCCGGCCAAGAACACGCCGGGGTGACGATCGATGAAACGGCGAGGAAGGACAAAGATGGCCAATTTCCAACGATTGGAAGTAACGAACACACTGCTCGAGACGGGGCTGCTGCCGCTTTTTTACAACGGAGAGCTGAATACCGCGATCGAGCTGGCGGCGGCGTGCGTCCGGGGCGGCGCGCGGGTGGTGGAATTCACCAACCGCGGTGAGGCGGCCTATCCGGTCTTCGCCGACCTGGTGCGGCATTTCGCGAAGGTGGATCCGACCTTGATATTGGGTGCCGGTTCGGTCATGGATGCGCCGACCGCGGCGCTGTACCTCGCCGCCGGCGCGAATTTCATCGTCGGTCCGAGCCTCAACCCGGAGATCGCGCGCCTGTGCAACCGGCGCAAGGTTCTGTATATTCCCGGGTGCGCGACCGAGACCGAGATTGCGACGGCCGAGGAACTTGGCGCGGAGATCTGCAAGATATTTCCGGCGGATGCCGCCGGCGGGCCGAAATTCATCAGCGCGGTCATGGCGCCGTGCCCGTGGCACCGCCTGCTTCCGACGGGCGGAGTCGATGCAACCGAGGCGAGCGTCAACGAATGGATCAAGGCCGGCGCGGCGGTCTTGGGGATGGGAAGCAAACTCGTCACAAAGGATCTTGTGGCGGCGAAGGATTACAAGAGCCTGGCCGCCAAGACCGCCGAATGCATCGGCTGGGTTAAAAAGGCACGCGCATGACATTATTTACACGATCTTCTTCCAAGAAAGGCGGCAGCCATGTCCAATTTTGAATCCATCACCACCAAGGAAACCATAAACCGCGTTGCGGGAAATCCGTTCAAGCTGCTCGATTTTCAATTGCTCGTCCTCCCCGATGGCGGAAGCCATACGGCCGCTGCCGGCGGCCGGGAAATCCTGTTGGTGATTCTCGGCGGCAAAGCGACCGTGAAAGCCGGATCGAAAACTTTCGCCGGAATCGGCGGAAGGCCGAATCCGTTTTCCGGCAAGCCGCATTCGGTGTACATCCCGTGCGGGACCGAATACACCGTGGCCGCTCAGGGGCGGCTGGAAGCGGCGTTGATAAGCGCGCCTTCGGAATTGAAAACCGACCCGTATGTCATCGGTCCCGAAAAGATCACGACCGGCGTTTGGGGCGCGGCCAACTTCAGCCGCAATTTCCACCAGATCCTTACCATGGCAGGCCAGCCGGATCTCCCGGCTCAGCGGCTCATCGTCGGGGAAACGTACACGCCGTCGGGAAATTGGAGCACGTTCCCGCCGCACAAACACGAGAAGGAAGACCCGCCGCGGGAGGCGTTTCACGAGGAGTTATATTTTTTCAAAGTCTCGCCTGCGGACGGATTCGGACTGACGCGCTACTACAACGGCGAGGTGGATACGGGCTTCGTGGTGCGGGATAACACCATCCTGATGGCGCCCAACGGCTACCATACCGTCGTCAGCGCGCCGGGATACACGACCTATTATCTGTGGGCGCTGGCGGGCAACCACCGCACCCAGGCCACCGCCGACGATCCGGCCCTGGCCTGGGTCGGACGGACTGTGCCGATGCTGAAATCACTCGGACACTGATACAGGGGAGTCATTGCGAGGAGCGAAGCGACGAAGCAATCTCCTTCTTCCGTTGAAAATCGGAGATTGCTTCGTCGCCCCGGCAAAGCCTGGGCTCCTCGCAATGACCGGATGATTGGAGCAGACATGATCCTTGATTCTTTTCGCCTGAATGGAAAAGTCGCTCTGGTGACGGGAGCGCGGCAGGGATTGGGGCAGGCGCTGGCGCTCGCCCTCGCGGAAGCCGGAGCCGACGTGGCCGTACTTGACCGCAACGATGTCGCCGAGACCTGCGCGGCGGTGAGCGCGTTTAAGCGGCGCGCAATTCCCGTCATGTGCGACCTGCGCGAGACGGCGCCGGCCGGTCTCAAGCAAATAGTGGACCGCGTCGTTACCGAACTCGGCCGGCTGGACATTCTGGTGAACAACGCGGGGATCATCCGCCGCGCGCCGGCGGCCGATTTCAGCGAGACCGACTGGGATGACGTCCTGCAGATCAACCTCAAAGCGGTGTTCTTCCTCTCCCAGGCGGCCGGGCGCGTGATGCTCGCGCAGGGCGGGGGGAAGATCATCAACATCGCCTCCATGCTTTCGTTCCAGGGGGGGATCCTCATCCCATCCTATACCGCCGCCAAGAGCGGCGTGGCCGGGATCACGCGCGCGCTGGCCAACGAATGGGCCGGGCGCGGGGTCAACGTCAACGCGATTGCGCCCGGTTACATGGAGACGGAAAACACCGCCCCCCTGCGCGCGGACCCGAAACGTTCGGCGTCGATCCTGGAACGGATTCCGGCCGGCCGCTGGGGAACCCCCGAAGACCTCAAAGGAACGGCGGTCTTCCTCGCATCGTCCGCTTCCGATTACCTGCACGGCGCGATCCTGCCGGTCGACGGCGGGTGGCTGACCCGATAGGATGCGCATGGAAAAGATTCATCTCCCGCCCGACCGCTGTTTCGGACCCGATCCCCGGCAAAAAGAGATCGCGCAGCGCCTTTACGGCCTGACCGCCGAATGGCCGCTCCTCTGCCCGCACGGGCACGTGGACGCGCGGATGTTCGCCGATCCGGATTATTCCTTCGGCTCGCCGGCCGACCTCCTGATCATCCCCGATCACTATGTCACGCGCATGCTTTACTCGCAGGGTATCCCGCTCGAACGAATGGGCGTGCCGCGCCGCGACGGCGGTCCGGTCGAGACCGATCACCGCCGGATCTGGCAATTGTTCGCTGAGAATTTTTTCCTGTTCCGGGGGACTCCCAGCGGCCTGTGGCTGGCGCACGAACTGAAAGAGGTGTTCGGAGTCGAGGAAAAACTGGACGGCAAATCGGCCGCGCGGATCTATGACCAGATCGCGGCCCAGCTGGCCAAGCCCGCCTTCCGGCCGCGGGCGCTGTTCGAACGGTTCCGGATTGAAGTGCTGTGTACGACCGATACCGCCGCCGATCCGCTCGACGCGCATAAAGCCCTCCGCGCTTCCGGCTGGAAGGGCAGGGTGATCCCCTGTTTCCGGCCCGACGCCGTCATCAACATCGGTTCGCCAACATGGCAAGAATCCATCCGGGCCTTGAGCGAAGCCGCCGGGATGGAAGTATCATCCTACCCCGCCTTTATCCGCGCGCTGGAGGGCCGGCGGGCGTTTTTCAAGACGCTCGGCGCGAAGGCGACCGATCACGGCGTGCTCGAGGCTGTCACCGAGGAACTAACGCCCAAGCAAGCGGAGGATATCTTCCAGTGCGCGCTGCAGGGAAAAGCCAGCCGGCAGGATGAATGGCGGTTTACGGCCCATATGCTGATCGAGAGCGCGCGAATGAGCGCGGAGGACGGTCTCGTCATGCAGCTGCACGTAGGCGCTTTCCGCGACCACAATGAAGCGGTATTCGCCCGCTTCGGAACCGACAAGGGCTGTGACATCCCGGTTTCCGGCGAATTCACACGCGGTCTGCGTCCACTACTTCAAAAATTCGGAAACGATCCGCGCCTGATGCTGGTGCTGTTCACGCTGGATGAGGCAACCTACTCGCGCGAATTGGCTCCGCTGGCGGGGCACTATCCCGCGCTGCGGATCGGGCCGGCGTGGTGGTTCCACGACAGCCTGAACGGGATGACGCGCTACCGCGAGCAGATCGTCGAAACCGCCGGCTTGCACAACACCGCCGGATTCAACGACGATACCCGCGCCTTTCCATCGATCCCGGCCCGCCACGACCTTTCCCGCCGGGTGGATGCCAACTGGATCGCCGGGCTTGTGGTGCGGGGGATAGTGGCGATGGAGGATGCGGAGGAAATGATCCGGGATACGGCTTACCGGCTGGCCAAGAAGACGTATCGGCTGGAATAAAACCACATGTCCATTCTCATCCGAGGGTCTTTTCTTCGCAGCATCATGACAGGGAGCGGCAGCCTATGACAACGACGTTGCTGGCGCTCGAATTGAATATAGATCCGCGTTCCATAGTAAGTATTGCGGACATGGAATGTGGACTATGCGAAATTAACGGCAAAAAGCAGCTTGCGGTGCTTGCCGATCCCGGATCGATGTTTCCGCGGGCATTCGATGGTGTATCCACCGAGGTCCGGGGAAAAACCTTGCTCCTCGGACCGCTTAGCCCGCGGAATTCCGTCGCATTACGCGTCCAAATCCCATGGCTGCAGCCCCGCCTGTGGGGGATGCGAACTTCCGCCGGTCTTGGAGATCGGCTGGGTTTGGCGACACCCGGGCACGTGCGGGCGATGCGTGCCGCAGGCGGGTCGATCGGGCCGATTTTTGCGCAACAATCGATACGCGAGATGCTGCGCACGGGGCGCACGCCCCAGCAGGTCATGGACGACGCCACCTGGGGCATATTTCAGGAGGGATGGCGGGAAGGGGTTGGGGCCGATGCGGACCACTTAAAAACGCCGGCCGATATCGATGCCTGCATGGGTGCGGGTTTCACCTTCTTCACGATCGATCCCGGTGAATTCGTCGACGGCTCCGCGGAGACGGCCGATTTATCACGCCTGCGCGAACTGGCCGCAATGCTCCCGCCCGACGCCCAGCCGCGCGCCACCGGGCTTTCGGGGCGGTCAATCGATGTCGAAGGGCGGACGCTGCACTTCGACGAGCCGGCGCTGCTCAAAGCCGTCGTCAAGTACGGCCGGGCGGTCGCGCATGTCGCGATGATGAGCCGCCACCTGGCGCGGTCCGCGGCCGGCCGACCGTGCGAGCTGGAAGTCTCGGTCGATGAGACCGAACAGCCGACCTCCGCGGTGGAGCACGTCTACATCGCCAACGAACTCCGGCGGCTGGGCGTGGAATGGGTGAGCCTCGCGCCGCGCTTCATCGGCCTGTTCGAAAAAGGCGTGGATTACATCGGGGATCCCGCGGCCTTCGAGGCGGACCTGGCGGTGCACGCGGCCATCGCCCGCCAATTCGGACCCTATAAGCTCAGCCTGCACTCCGGCTCGGACAAGTTCAGCATTTATCCGGCGGCGATGCGCCAGACGCGGGGATTGGTACACTTAAAAACGGCCGGCACCAGCTATCTCGAAGCGCTGCGTACGATCGCCTTGATCGAACCGGATTTCTTTCTCGAGGTGTACGCTTTCGCCCGCGAACGGTATGAGCTCGACCGGGCGAGTTACCATGTCTCGGCGCAGCTCGAGCGCGCGCCTCTTCCCGCGGCCGTCACCGATCCGCCCGGCCTGCTGAACCAGTTCGATGCGCGCGAGATCCTGCACGTCACTTTCGGCTCGGTGCTTACGGCGCAGGCGCCGGGCGGCGGCTTGAAATACTACGGCCGGCTGCGTGAACTTTTGCAAACGCATGCGGATCTTTACGCGGGCAACCTGGAGGCGCATTTCCTGCGCCATCTGAAACCCTTTACCTCGAATGGAGTCCGGTAAGCCATGAGCCATCCGTCGTCCCCCACTTCCAAGGAGTTCTCCGGCACCGTAGCGGTCGTCACCGGCGGCGGCGGCGTGTTATGCAGCGCGATGTCGCGCACCCTCGCCGGGGCGGACGCGAAGGTGGCTGTGCTGGATATCAAACCCGATGCGGCGGAGAAGGTCGCGGAATCGATCCGCGCCGCCGGCGGAGAAGCGCTCGGCGTGGGCTGCGATGTCCTCGACCGGGTCCGCGTGGAGACGGCCGCGGAAAAAATATTAAAGGCATTCGGGCGGGTGGATATCCTCGTCAACGGCGCCGGAGGCAACAAGCCCCAGGCGACGACCGGTCCGGATGCGGCGTTCTTCGATCTGCCGGCGGATGCGCTGCGCTGGGTTTTCGATCTGAACCTGATGGGTGTCGTGCTCCCCAGCCAGGTATTCGGGAAGCTCATGGCCCGGCAAAAGCGCGGCGTCATCCTCAACATCGCTTCGATGAACGCCATCCGGCCGCTGACGCGCATTCCCGCCTATTCGGCGGCCAAGGCGGGAGTGGCCAATTTCACCCAGTGGCTGGCGGTGCATATGGCGCAGGAATATTCGCCGGAGATCCGGGTCAACGCGATCGCTCCGGGATTTTTTCTGACGGACCAAAACCGGTTCCTGCTGACCGAAAAATCCAGCGGAGAGCTCACACCGCGCGGCCGGTCGATCCTCGACCACACCCCGATGAAGCGTTTCGGAGCGCCCGAAGACCTTATGGGAACCATGCTGTGGCTGCTCTCGCCGGCTTCCGCATTCGTCACAGGGATCATCGTCCCGGTGGACGGCGGGTATTCGGCGTTCGGAGGCGTTTAGCGGCGCATGGAAATCATGAAAGGTTCCCGGCCATGATGAATTCGCAGGCCATCACGCAATCATGAGCATCATCCAGGTCGTCGCTGCATCCGGACAAAAGCTGGCGGAGGATACGGTCCGGCGGACTCTGCACCGGGCGTTGGAAGGGGAATTTAACGGGCGCAAGGTCCTGGTGCTTATCCCCGATCACACCCGGTCGCTGCCGCTCCCCTTGCTGTTCCGCACCCTGGTCGAGGCGCTGCTCGGCGCGGAGAAACTTGATTTTCTGGTGGCGCTCGGGACTCACCCGCCGCTCTCCGAGGACCGACTATGCGGCCTGGTCGGCATCCGTTCCGGGGAACGGCGCACGAAATACCGTCCCGTCGGTTTGATCAACCACTCCTGGGACGATCCCTCCGCGCTCGCTTCGCTGGGGTGGATCCCGAAGGAACTGATCCGGCAATTCGCCGGCAAGCGCTGGCACCCGTCGCTGGGCGGGGATACGGAAGTGCGGGTCAACCGCCTGCTGCTGGATTACGACCATATCCTGATTGTGGCGCCGACCTTCCCGCATGAGGTGGCCGGCTTTTCCGGCGGCGGAAAGTACATCATCCCCGGCGTATCGGGGCCGCAGATGATCAATACCACGCACTGGCTGGGGGCGCTTTCGGGTGTGATGGAGACGATCGGCGTGAAGGATACCCCGGTGCGGGCGATGGTGAACGCGGCGGCATCGAAGCTTCCCACGCCGGTGACGCTCCTCGGGATGGTCGTGGAAGGACACGACTTGTCCGGTTTGTTCGTCGGGGACCTGATATCCGCGTGGAGCGCCGCCGCCGACCTATCCTCGGAGCGGCATATCCGCCGGTGCGCGAAGCCCTTCCGGAAGATCCTTTCCTGCCCGATGCCGATGTACGACGAGCTGTGGACGGCCGCCAAGGCGGTTTATAAACTGGAACCGGTCGTGGCCGAGGGCGGGGAAATCATCGTGTATGCGCCGCACCTCGATACCATCAGCCGGACGCACGGGAAATATATTTACGAGGTCGGATACCACGTCCTGCCGTATTTTCTTGAGGACTGGGAGCGGTTCAAGGAATTTCCGCTGGCGGTGCTGGCGCACAGCACGCACGTCCGCGGATCGGGACGGATGGAAGGCGGGGTGGAGCGGCCGGCCGCCAAGGTCACCCTGGCCAGCCGGATCTCCGCCGAGGATTGCGCCCGGTTGAATTTGGGATATTGCGACCCGGCCTCCATCCGGCCGGAAGAGTGGCGGAACCGCGAGGATGAGGGAGTGCTGTACGTGCCGAATTCCGGTGAGATCCTTTACCGCCTTCGAGCCGGCGACCAGACGGCCGGGGAGGGCGGATGAACGCGACCGGATTGATCGTGATGGGCGTCGCCGGGTGCGGAAAAACAACCATCGGAATGGCGCTGGCGGCTCGGCTGGGGTGGGATTTCTTCGACGCCGATGAATATCATCCGCCCGCGAACGTCGCCAAGATGGCGGCGGGCATCCCGCTCGACGATGGAGACCGCGTGCCGTGGCTGGCCGCGTTGCACGAACGGCTGATCCAGACTCTGCGGGCGGGCGGGCATCCGGTGCTGGCCTGTTCGGCGCTCAAGCAGCGCTACCGGGAAACGCTCCTGAAGGGCATCGACGGGGTCCGCGTGGTGCACCTGCGCGGGAGTTACGACCTCATCATCGCGCGGATGAACGACCGTACGGATCATTATATGAAACCCGGCATGCTGCGCAGCCAGTTCGATGCGCTCGAGGAGCCGCAGGATGCCCTGACGGTGGACATCACGCCGGCGGCGGAAGAGATCGTGGAAAACATCCTCTTCCTGCTCCACAAAGAGGATGGGAATCCGGCGCCGGCGGTCCGGAACGGAAGAAAATCCGCTGATTCTCCCCGCAGGTGAATCTCGTCGGGGCGGATCGGCAAATCCAGGAAAGGTTAAGCCATGAGTCAAGCGGATATCGGATTGATCGGCCTGGCCGTCATGGGCCAGAACCTGGTGCTCAACATGAACGACCACGGTTTCACGGTGGCCGTTTACAACCGCACCCCCTCCAAGGTGGATGAGTTCCTGCGCGAGGGCGCGAAGGGAACGCGAGTTATTGGGACTCACACGCTCGAGGAACTGGTCGGCGCGTTGAAAAAACCGCGGCGGGTGATGATGATGGTAAAAGCCGGGCAGCCGGTCGACGACCTCATCGAAAAACTGATCCCGCTTCTGGACAAGGGGGATATCGTCATCGACGGCGGAAATTCCAACTACGCCGACAGCATCCGCCGCACGGCTGATCTGGAATCCAAAGGGCTGTGGTTTCTCGGGGTGGGGATTTCCGGAGGCGAGGAAGGCGCCCGCAACGGCCCGTCGATCATGCCCGGCGGGTCACGTCCGGCCTGGGAATCCGTCCGGCCGATATTCCAATCCATCGCCGCGAAAGTCGCGCGCCCGGACGGCGGGGAAGATCCATGCTGCGACTGGGTCGGTGAAAACGGCGCGGGGCATTACGTCAAAATGGTCCACAACGGCATCGAATACGGCGATATGCAACTGGTCGCCGAAGCTTACCATTTGATGAAGGAAGGGCTGGGGCTGGAGCCCGAGGCGATGCGGGATGTATTTGCCGGATGGAACGAAGGCAAGCTGAATTCCTACCTGATCGAGATAACCCGCGACATACTGGCCTTTAAGGACGAGGACGGCTTGCCGCTGGTGGACAAGGTTCTGGACACGGCGGGGCAGAAGGGAACGGGGCGGTGGGCGGGGATCTCCGCGCTCGATCTGGGAATCCCGCTGACGTTGATCACCGAGGCGGTTTCCGCGCGGTCGCTTTCGATGCTCAAGGAGGAGCGGATCGCGGCTTCGAAGCGGATCGGCGGTCCCGCGCCGCGCCTGCCGGAAACGGGAAAAACGTACCTCGCCGATCTGGGGGAGGCGCTTTACGCCTCGAAAATCATCTCCTACACCCAAGGGTATATGCTGATGCATGCCGCCGCTCAGGAATATAAATGGGATCTTAACTACGGCGGGATTGCCCTGATGTGGCGCGGGGGATGCATCATCCGCTCCATCTTCCTCGGAAAAATCAAAGACGCCTACGATCAAACGCCGACGCTGAGCAATCTGCTGCTGGATTCGTACTTCAAGGAGCAGATCGAAAACGCCCAGGCCGCCTGGCGGCGGGTGATCGCGGCCGCGGTGGGGGCGGGCATCCCGATGCCGGCCATGTCGAGCGCGCTCTCGTTTTACGACAGCTATCGCCGGGCATGGCTGCCGGCCAATATGATCCAGGCCCAGCGGGATTATTTCGGCGCACATACCTACGAACGGGTGGACCGGCCAAGGGGGGAATTCTTCCACACCAACTGGACCGGGCACGGCGGAAAGGTGACTTCCTCGACGTACTCGGCATAAAACCCTTGGTCTGATCGCGATTTCCTTCACCACCCCATCCTTCCTCCCCTTGCCCCTCCCTCCTTCCCGTTTCACGGGAAGGAGGGAGGGGTATAATAAGCATTAATAGATTTTTATCGATCGCCGGGGGAGGGTGGATGGGATGGAATAGATATCAAAGAGTCTAGGGGGAACAACGGAACATAATAACTACAATTGGTTGTGAATCCAAACTGAGAACATCCTGATAAAGCCCCGGCCTGCTCGGTATCGCCATTAAAATTCCCAACATGAAAAATAGACTATTCCTGACACCTGTATTGGTGTTGGCTGCCGCCGGCTGTGCCTCAGGGACGATCACCGCGACTCCAAGCCCGACTATTATGCCGATGGCCTGCACGGATTCCGGCAACGTGCAAACAGTGGATGTGGATGCCTCGACGCGGATCAACGTTTACCTGCCGCCGTGTTACGGAATGGATGACGCACAACGGTACCCGACGGTGTATCTATTCCCGGGATTTGGCGGGACGAAGGAAGCCTTCATCGGCTCGGGTGCGGAGCGGATTGCGGAGGAGATGACCCTCGGTGGAGAAATCCCGCCGATGATCTTGGTAGGCACCAACGAGATATTTCCCGACCTGGACGCCGCGCTCGTGGTCGATAAGATTCTCCCGTACGTCGACGCCAACTTCCGCACCCGGCCGGAGCGGGAGTACCGCGCGGCGGCCGGGGGATCCTTCGGCGGGGGGGTTGCCTATCATCTGGCTTTTCGGCGGTATGATCTCTTCGCCACCGCGGGGATCTTTGGCAACGGGGCGGCGGTGGGCGAGGAAGAACCCATCCGCGCCTGGTTGGCGGCCATCCCGGCCGAGAAGAAACCGCGCGTATTCATCAATGTCGGAGAAAACGACACCTACATGCTTGGGCGCGCCAAGGTGCTTATCCCGCTGCTGGACGAAGCCGGCATCGCGCATACTGAAATATTCAGCCCGGGCGGTCATTCCGGCGATTACTGGATCGGTAATTTTGCGGAATACTTCCGATGGTTATCATTGGATTGGAGATGATGAGCATGGTTAAAAATTTAATGCTGTTAACCGCCTTTCTGCTCCTGGCGGGATGCACCGGCCGCACGAACGCGGCGAAAAATACGCCCGCACCATCCCCGGCCGTCTGCGGTGATCCCGGAACGATCCAAAGGATGGTGCTGGACTCGCCCACTCAGGGATATGACTATGAATACAACCTCTACCTTCCGCCGTGTTATGAGGAAGAAACCGAGGCGGCGTATCCCGTCCTGTATCTCATCCCGGGCCGGAGCAGCAGTTACCAGGCGTGGTTCAACGCCGGCGCCGCGCAGGTCGCGGACGACATGATCCATGCGGGCGAGATTCCACCCTTCATCATCGTCTCCACCGGCGATACGGACAGCGACCTTAACGCGGAACTGATCCACTACGATTTAATTCCCCACATCGAGAAAACCTACCGGATCCGCCCGGAGCGCCGCTTCCACGCCGTGGCGGGAGCCTCGCTGGGAGGGGTCGCAACCTACCGGATCGTATTCAGCGATCCGGCGCGGTTTGCCAGCGCCGGGATCTTCGACAACGGGGCGACCGCCGGCGAGGAGGATCGGATCCGCGGCTGGCTGGAGGCGATGAAGGAATCCGACTACCCGCGCGTATTCCTTAATACCGGATTATCGGACGACTACATGCTCGAGCGCGCGAGAGTGATGATTGCAATTTTGGATGAATTTAAAATTTCCCATACGGAGATCTTCACGGAGGGGGATCATACCTACCCTTATTGGGTATCGAATTTCCGGGACTACCTTCGTTGGGTGTCGGAGGATTGGCGGTAAAAAGCAGACCGACGCGGTCTTAAGACCGCGTCGGTCTGAAAAGCGTCATGCCGGAATGTTCGCAGCGAGGCATTAATGCGAATGATTGTCATGCCGGCGTGTACGTAGCCGGCATCCATTCTTCTTGGAGATGGTTTTAATTGAGTACGTCATGGATTCCCGCTAAGTACACCCTCGCTCCGCTGACATTCCCACTCAAAAAGCAGATTCGAGTGGGAATGCTCCGCGAGGGCAGGCGCGGGAATGACGATCCGAACCGAATTACCCACTTCCTCTTGGATGCGCCTCGAAGAAATCCCAAATCATCCGGGCTGTATCGAAACCGCCGGCGGCGGATTCCGATCCACCCGGCCAGCCGTGTCCGCCGCCGGGAATGGTATAGAAAACCACGTCTCCACCGCCGCGGCATCCGCTCCATGCCAGGCCGGTGAGGTATTTTTCATCGAGAATCGTTGTCGCGCCGGGCGCGCAGCCGTCGCGGGCGGCCCAGGCGGAAGCCCATTGGATGATTGGAATCCCGAAGGCGAAATAGGCCTCGGGGGGCCCGCTTTGATTTTTAATTCCGTTGTAGGGAACATCCGGGTCCGCATCGCCGTGAAACGCGATCACGGAAACCGGCCGCGCGATTCTACAGCCGTCCTCGAGAGGATACGTGCCCGACACCGGCCCGATGGCGGTAATTTGATCGGATAGGTCGCATGCGAGCCGGTTGGCCATCCCGCCGCCGCGCGAATGTCCGGTTGCGTAGACGCGGGATGGATCGATTTTGCAGCGCGACTCCAGCTCCGCAATCAGATCGCGCACGAATTGCACATCCGGATTGTTCCGGACGGGATCGATTTCCCAGGTCGGGAACTCCCCCATCCCCTGCGGATAGACCATGATGAATCCTTCCCGGTCGGAAACGGGTAAAAAGCCTGTGTAGTCTGCGAACCCGCCGGCGGATCCACCATTTACATGGAATCCGAAAACCAGCGCAGACGGTGTATCATCCGGGAGCGAAGTTGGAACATGGATCCTATACTCGCGCTGGACGCCACCGGAGGCGATGTGGTCGACTCGGTCGCCCGATGCGCAATTCGCGGATTCGGAAGACGGTAATCCGGCCTTGGAAGGCTGCGTCACCTCGGCGATCTGGCAGCCGGAGACCAGGAAGCAAATCACGAGGGATACTGTTGTTGTGGTTAAAAATCCGCGGGGAATAGATGGTCGTATCCAATGTGTCATTGGGCACGCATCTCCAAAAATAAATCCCATAAGGGCAATTATTTTCGACATCTCGGAAAATCCAAAACGCCCATAATCGGGAAACGGGCGGTCAGGCGAATAACCGGGCCTGACGCAGCGGGCGAAGACGAAGAATCTCCATGTGTAATTGTAGACCCTTCGCGGTGCTCGAAGGAATGCTATCAGCGGTCTCTCAGGTTAAGGCGCAAACTGAGTAGAAATCCCTTTCGGTCGAAAGCGTATCAGCCGCCGCTTTGCGCTTGAGCCTACTCGTGCCAAAGCGGGAGCATCTCTCGAGAGGAGTACAAGGCGCGCATTTCGTCACCGGTGGGCGCGGAGGTAAAACGGCTAGCGGCCTCCAGCACCTTCGGGAGCAGGTTGACGTCGGATGCCGTGTTCAGGAACAGCTGCGGCCGCCCGAAGACGTACCCGACCGCCTTTTCGATTTCCTCCTGCCCGGTCAGGCTCTCATACCAGGTCGTCGTGGTCCGCTCGGTGCCTTCCGGCCACGGCCGGCGGCAGATGGATTTAATCGTCTGAATGGCGACACCGCGCTCGCGGCAGGTAGCCGCCAGCCGATCGAATCCCTCCGCATACCGCGGGATGGACATCATCGGGAAGTTATATGGGAGCAGGACCGACGTAAACTCAAACTGCTCGAGTGCGCGCAGGAGGATCGCCGGCGCTTCCAGGCCGTGGCTGGTGATCCCGATGAACCGCGCCAGGCCTTTCGCGCGCGCATCACACGCGGCTTCCAGCGCGCCGTCCGGCCCCATTGCCTTTTCGAACTCCTCCCATGCGGTCACGGCGTGCAGTTGGATGAGGTCCAGGTAATCGGTTTGCAGCCGTTCGAGGGATTGGCGGATCTGTGCGCCCGCTTTTTCACGGGTGCGTTCCCCGGTTTTGGTGGCCAGGAAGAAATCCGCGCGGTGCGCCTTCATCCACGGGCCGACCCGCAATTCCGCGTCACCGTAAGATGCGGCCACGTCGATGTGGTTGATGCCGTACCGGAGCAGGACATCCAGAGTCCGGTCCGACGTGGGTTGGTCGGTTCCGGAGAACGCCGCCGCGCCGAATAATATTCGTGTACTCTCGTGCCCCGTTTTGCCAAAATGCATTTTCGCGATCATCGCAATGCCTCCCGGGATTTATCTGAAACGGGTACGCATTCTTCCCATGTGAACCTATCGGTCCGTATATC
>JBAVFZ010000366.1:0-12296 GCA_049684495.1 Anaerolineales bacterium
TACATGGGAATGAATAAGGATAATACTAGCCTATATTCTGGATCTGTCAACCAATAAAAAAAATAACCCTGCGGACACTGAAAGGTGGGCGACAAATATCTCCGGTGGACTAATTATCCAGATATCAATAACCGAAGGCGCGGTCTCTTAAAATCCGCCCCATTATTTACTGGATGCTGACACTTCCAAGATACTCAAACCAATCCCAATCCGAAAAATTTTCGCCGGGTGTCCCGCTGCTGCTGGCATACATGCCGATGTAGGCGCCGATGAAGCCGCCCGCGACGGGCGTGCTGAGGATCCGGCCGTCGACGTTTTCCGCGATCGGCAGCCATTTTTCATTTTCGACAGCCGCATAGAAACTGTATGCCTGGCCGGCGGCGGTTACTTTCAAAAAAACCTTGCCGGCAGGGATTGGCCGGCTCGCCAGGATTTTCTCTTCACCTTTTTCGCGCTGGATGAGGCGGAGGACCGGTTCCTTATCCAGTGTGACGACGAACCGGAAGTGAAAATCGTTGTTTTGGAGCAGCACGATCCCGGCGCATTCGCCGGGCGCGCGCGGCGTGAATTCCATGGCCGCCCGCGCCGAGAAGTTGATATGCTGCTGCCGGCGGCCCACA
The DNA here is from genome assembly GCA_049684495.1 of Anaerolineales bacterium. Lineage (GTDB taxonomy): Bacteria > Chloroflexota > Anaerolineae > Anaerolineales > RBG-16-64-43 > JAFGKK01. The sequence goes on from JBAVFZ010000366.1 coordinate 621, forward strand.
AAACTCGGATTGGCTTTCTCGGCCAAAGTCTGCGGCCGCAGGCGCAGGCGCAGATGGCCGGGGCGCTCGGACAGGCTCCAGAATTCCTCGCGCGGGGTGCGCAGGAAATTCCACTGCGGGCCGAGGGCGGGCGAGTCGAAATGATCGCGCTCCGGAGGGACGGGCCAGGGATGCTCGGGCAGGTCCGGCGCCGGCCCTTCGAATTCGACCCGGCCGATGCCGGGGTTGACGACCGGCCAGCCGTCCTCCCAGCGGACCGGTGTAAGGAACGTTTCGCGGCCGAGGTTGTAGAAATATCCTCCGTAGGGCCGCATCGCCAGGAGGACCATCCACCACTCGCCGTTCGGGGTATCGACCAGATCCGCGTGGCCGGTGCCGACGATCGGGTAAGCCCGCCCCAAGTGGCGGTGGGTGAGGATCGGGTTGCGGGAGCAGCCTTCGTACGGACCGGTGACTTTTTCACTGCGGGCGATCGACACCGCGTGATCGTGCCCGGTCCCGCCCTCGGCGGTCATCAGGTAGTACATCCCGTTGATCTTGTACAGGTGCGGACCTTCGGACCAGATCGCCCGCTTGAGCGCGCCTTCCCATAAAGAATGCTTCGGCCCCACAAGTTGGATTGTCTTCCAATCCAATTCCTGCAGCCAGATTTCGCAATGGCCGGCGTACTCCCCGTTTGGCAGCTGTCGGTTGCCGGTGAACCATGCCCGCCCGTCGTCGTCGAACAGCAGGGACGGATCGATCCCGGGCGCGTCGTTCAGCCAGTACGGATCGGACCACGGCCCTTCGATACGCGGCGCGGTGACGATGAAATTCCCCTTTTCCTTCGCGCCGTCGACCAGCGTGTTGATGACGTAAAAAGTGCCTTCATGATGGCGGATCGTCGGCGCAAACAATCCGCCGGAGGGGCGGATGCCGTCGAGGGTAAGCTGTGAGGGGCGGGTGAGCACGTGGCCGACCGGCCGCCAATGGATCAGGTCGCGGCTGTGGTGGATCGGCAGGCCGGGGAAAAATTCGAAGGTGGAGTTGATCAGGTAGAAGTCTTCACCGACCCGGCAGATGGAAGGATCGGGGTAGAACCCGGGCAGGATGGGATTACGGAATGTTCGGGGCACCGGCGTTGATCTCCTGTCTGATTGACAGTTGATGTTCGCGGATTATATCCGGCAATCACGCCGGCCGGTGACGACTGCTCGATTAGAAGATAAACGGGATGATGGATTTCACGTTCTTCTTATATTTTTGGTAGCCCTCTCCAAAATGACGGCCGAGCATTTCCTCTTCCACCTTGATTTTCCACAACAGGGCGGCCAGCACCGCCGCGGCGGCCAGAAACCCGCGCAGCTCCCCGATCACAACCGCCGTCCCGAACATGCCGGCGAGGATGCCGAGGTACATCGGGTTGCGGACGATCCGGTACGGCCCGGACCGGATCAGCTGATGACCTTCGGCCAGCGTGACCTGCGCGCTCCAATTGCTCCCCAAATGCTGTTGCGCCCAGAGTGCGAATCCCAGACCGGCGGCCTGGATTGCCAGGCCTGTGAGGGAAATCATACCGTGATCGGGAATGAAACGAGCGGAAAGCAGCGCCGCAATCTGCCAATCATATAAAAGCAGGGCGGCGGTGATGCCGTATAAGACAATATTGACGAGTCGGGAAGAGAATGGTTCGCTCCGTTTGACGGATTGCCTGTTGCGGATGGCGGCAAGAATCCAGAAAAGAAAGAAAATCGCCCAAAGGATGCAAACGGAAAATATTACGAACATTGCGGTTATTCTCCATTCTCCGTAGGAAGAACGGCAGGCGATGCCAAGACGATTCTGTTTCGCATACAGCCGGGAAGTCTCCGGTATGTATGTAATCGAGGCGAGCGGCGGCGCCTTCGACTCGTCGATAATTTTATGGATCTATGCGGTTTGTGGTGGATCGGGCGGATTTATTGCCCCCGGTTCATACTCCGGCGGAAAGAGTCATCCCCTCTTTTATTGAGGAATTATATCGGTTGATGTCGGGATAGGCCAGGCGCCGGCTGTCCGAACGATAAAGCAAGCATTGTTGTTTAAGGGCTCCATCAGCGGTTTCTCCACTTCCGGCCAATCTCGCGCAATCGGGCCAGTCCGTCCGCGGGCAGCGGGTGAATCGCACCGGCGGCCTTTGCCAGAAAATACGTATGGGCCGTGTGCTCCAGGCGTTCCAACGCCACCAGGGCTTCCTCCAACGTTGCGCCTACTGTCAGGCTGCCGTGATGGCTGAGGAGAATGGAATTGGTGTCCTGGAGCAGCCCGCGGATGCTGTGCGCCAGTTCCACGGTGCCGGGAGTGGCGTACGGCGCGACGGGTACGCTGCCCAACCCGATCAGCGCTTCCGGGATCAAATCCAACGGGAAGGGAATCCCGGCGATGGTGAGCGCGGTGGCGCGGGGCGGATGCGCGTGCAGCACCGCATGGATGTCGGGCCGCTCGCGGTACGCTTCCAGATGCATCAGAACTTCGGACGTGGGCGTCAGCCCCGGCTTGCCCTCAACGGTTTGCCCCTTGCCGTCGACGACGATCAGGTCGTCCTCGCGCAGGCTCATTTTATGCAGGCCGCTGGGAGTGATGAGAAACCGGTCCTCTCCCAGGCGGACCGAAATGTTGCCGTCGCTCGAGCAGACCAATCCCTGATCGGTGACGATCCGTACCACGCGGATGATTTCGCGGCGGAGTTGTTGGGTGTCTGGATTCATATAAGTCCCTTATAAAACCTTTTTTCCGCAAAGCCTGCCCCGGTTGGTGTAGGCCGGGGACGCAAAGGACGCCAAGGAATTAGCAAAAATAATTCTTAGCGTTCTTCGCGGCTTTGCGGTGAAAAAATTTTTATGCATCGGCCATACGAATGTACCGCGAATATACCTCATCCCAGGCCGCCTTGTTACCGGGATGATAGACGGTCGTTTCCACGGAACGCCGTAGAACGGCGCGGCCCTCGGCGAGGGAGGCGATCCGCCCGGTGGCCACCGCCTGGGCCAGAATGTTGCCCAGGGCGGTCGCTTCCGCCGGCCCGGCGACAACCGCGCAGCCCGTGGAGTCCGCCGTGAACTGATTGAGGATCCGGTTGCGGCAACCGCCGCCGACAATGTGGATTGTATGAAACCGGCGGCCGAGCAGTTCCGCCAGCTGTTCCGCCACCCGGCGGTATTCGAGCGCCAAGCTCTCGAAGATGCAGCGCGCGATTTCCGCTTGCGTTTGCGGCGCCTGTTGGCCCGTCTCGCGGCAATAATCCCGGATGCGGCCGGGCATTCCCCCCGGTGCGAGATATCGCGGATCGCACGGCACGATTATCGGCCCGAACGCGGGCGCCTTGGCCGCCAGCCGTATCAATTCGTCGTATGAAAGGACGGATCCGGAGCCCGACCATTCCCGGCGGCATTCCTGCAGCAGCCACATGCCCATGATATTTTTCAGGAAAAGGAATTTGCCGTCCACTCCGCCCTCGTTGGTAAAATCATGCGCCAGGCTTTGCGGGGTGATGACGGGCATATCGACTTCCGCGCCCAGCAGCGACCACGTGCCGGAACTCAGGAAGAGCCAATCCCGGTCCGCGGCGGGCACGGCCGCCGCCGCCGAGGCGGTATCATGGCTGCCGACCGCCACCACCGTCAGGCGCCCGCACCCGGCCGAATCCGCGACCGCCGGCTGGAGAGTCTCAAGGACCGTTCCCGGAGCAAGGACGGGCTGAAAAATATCCGCGGGAAGGTCGAGCTTTCTCAGCAGGTCCTCCGCCCAGCCGCCCTGCCGCGGATCATAGCATTGGGTTGTGGTGGCGATCGTGAATTCGCTGGCTTTACGGCCGGTGAGCCAGAAGTTGAACAGATCCGGCATGTTCAGGAAGGTCCGGGCGGCGGCGAGGGCGGGCGTGCCCGCCATCGCCAGCAGTTGATAGAGGCTGTTGAGCTGCATGAATTGGATGCCGGTCCGGGCGTATATTTCTTCGCGGGGCACCCGCGCGAAGGCGCGCTCCAGCATGCCTGCCGTGCGGTCGTCCCGGTAGTGATACGGATTCCCCAGCAGGCTGTCGTCCGCCGCGAGCAGGCCGAAATCCACTCCCCAGGTATCCACCCCCACGCTGATCACATCCGATCCATGCCGCTGCACCGCTTTGGCGAGACCGGTTTGGATCTCACTCCACAAATGCGATGCATCCCAATGAAGATGGCCGGCTTCCTGAACCGGAGAGTTCGCAAAACGGTGGATTTCCTCCACGTCGATTCGATCTTCGTTCATGCTCCCGAGGATCGCCCGGCCGCTTTCCGCTCCCAGATCAAACGCCAAAAACTTTTGAGACCGGGTCATGATTAATATTTGCCGTACAACGGCCCGAAATTGGCGCAGGCGCGGAAATCGCTTCCTTCCAAATCCGATGTCCCAAACGCGTTCCAGGCGCTCGGCCGGAATATCCGCGCTTCGGGCACGTTGTGCATGCAGGCCGGGATGCGCAGGATCGAAGCCAGCGTGATCAGGTCGCCGCCGATGTGGCCGTAACTGAGCGCGCCGTGGTTGGCGCCCCAGGCGTTCATCACCGAATACACGTCCGCAAACGGCCCCTTGCCGGTCAGGTTGGGGACGAACCAGTGGGTCGGCCAGGTGGGATCGGTGCGTTTGTTCAGCGTGTCGTGCACCGCGTCGGGGATATCCACGGAATATCCTTCGGCCAATTGCAGGACCGGGCCAAGTCCTTTAACCAGGTTGATGCGGGACATGGTCAGCGGCATCTCGCCCCGGGTCAGAAAACCGGATGAGAAGCCGCCGCCCCGGAAATACCCGGTGTTGGCCGGATACCAATCGACCGCCGCGAGGCACTTCACCGCTTCGGCGGGCGTGATCTCCCAATAAGGTTTCATCGCCGGAGCGCCGTCGCGGGTTTGCATTCCAGTCGCATCCAGCGCCGCGGAACCCGAATTGATCAGATGGATCAGCCCGCCCGCGGCGCGGCCCGCCAGCGTATGGCCCGTCACGCGCGCCACGGCCGCGGGGCTCCAATAAGTGCGCACATCCGCGAAGATCTGGGCCGTGGCGGTGAGCAGGTGCCCGAACAGCATCGCCGCGCCGTTGAGGCAGTCGTTCTCGGTCGCGACGACGAACGCCTCGCGGATCCCGTTCCAGTCGAAGGAGGAGTTGAGCATGGCTTCGAGGAAATCCCCGTTGGGGAAGTGATCCGTCCACTGCCGCTGCCCCTGGAAGCCGGAAAGCAGGGCGTTGTGTCCCAATGCTTCTTCGCCGTAACCGAGCGGCGCCAGCCGCGGATTGCCGATCATCAAGTCGCGGGCGATGAGGGCCAGCTTCACCACGGTCTCCCAATCCGCATCCTTTTGTTTACGGCTGCGCCGGGCTTCCGGCGGATTGAACTCGCGGCCCTCGCGGCAATGCTTTCGCGTCCAAAAGATCGCCCGGGCGTATTCCTCGGGATCGAACAGGCATTCCTCGATCCGGCGCACGAACTCCGACATGTCCACGCTTTCCACCCGCATCCCCAGGTAGCTCTCGAAGAATCCATGATCCACGATGGATCCGGCGATGCCCATCGAAACGCCGCCCATCGAAAGGTACGATTTGCCGCGCATCGTCGCGGCCGCCAGGCCGGCGCGCGCGAATTGCAGCAGCTTCTCCTGCACATCAGGGGGAATCGTTCCGTCGCCCGCATCCTGCACGTCCCGGCCGTAAATGCCGAAGGCCGGCAGCCCCTTCTGGTTGTGCCCGGCCAGAACCGCCGCGAGGTAGACCGCGCCGGGCCGCTCGGTGCCGTTGAATCCCCACACCGCCTTGGGCATGAACGGATCCATATCCATGGTTTCCGAACCGTAGCACCAGCAGGGGGTGACGGTGATCGAAACGCCCACCCCTTCCCGGGCAAACAGATCGGCCGCCTGCGCCGCCTCGGCTACCCCACCGATGCAGCGTTCGGGAATCACGCATTCCACGGGCAGCCTGTTGGCGTGGCGAAGCGTTCCGGTCAGCAACTCCGCGACGCGCCCGGCCATGGCCAGGGTTTGCGCTTCCAACGATTCGCGCACACCCTTTCGCCGCCCATCGATCGCGGGCCGGATCCCGATCTTCGGCATCCGGCCGACCAGCCGGTTGTGAGGGGGATTCACGGGAAGAGCATCAGAATCGGTCATGGGATTGCGCTCCTTGAAATGTTCGGGATGTCACCCGGAGGACGCGTTCTTTGCGTCCGAAGGGTCTATCCTGCGTTCCCTTGTCATGCCCGCGCCTGCCCTCGCGGAGCGGGGGTGATCTCAGCGGGCATCCAGTGGTTATACTACAGTCGGTATTGTTCTTTTCGGGTCCACCCTGGATCCCCGCTTGGTGCACCCCCGCTTCCCTGCGAGAAGCGCAGGACGGGCGCATTCATCCCGGCGCATGAACCAGACACGCGCCGGGATGCTTCCCCCACTCGCGAATTCTTCACATCGGAGGATCACCGATGCTCATCGCTCGGGGGGCAAGCGCGAGGGCAGGCGCGGGGAGACGTTCTATCCGCCGCATCCTTGGTATGGACGACTCACAATGCCAGCCCGCCGATGAAAAAGAATACCACCGCCGCCATCACGATGACGTGATACAGCCCGTTGCGGTCGAGCGGCGAGAATTTATCCACGCCCAGGGCTTGGATCACGGAAGCGGCGATGGAAATCAGAATCCCGATGATGAAAAACCATGATCCGGACCCGGAAGGCAGCCCGAAGATGTTCAGGGCCAGCAGGATGAGCAGGACCGGTGCGTAGTTGATGATGACCACAAGAAAATTACGGGACCGAATCGCGAAGAAACAGAAGGTCAATAATTGCAGGAGTCCGATTATTATGACGGGGAAGCGCCATCCTGCGGGCGCGAACCGGTACAACGCGGTGAGCAGCGTGAAGAAGGTTGTGATGCCGACGCAGATCCACGTGACCTTCCGCAGGATCATCCGGCCGAGCGTATTCCCCTTCGGCTCGAAGAACCCGTGGTCGAGCCCGCCGAGGAGCAACCCTGCCGCGAGGAACAGGACGGTGAGTCCCCAAAAGAAGGCCGCCGACACGCCGAACGGTATTCTCCCCAAAAGAAATCCGGCCGCGAGGAAAGCCTCGCCGGCGGCGAGGAAGTTCGTGATCGCGGTTACCTCCCAGGCTTTCATCATCGGCTTTATTGTATCCCGGGAGCTGTTTCCATGTCGGGAGGGGATTGCCTCGGGCCCTCTGCGGGGACGGCGCGTGCTTCGCCCCTACCGCTTTTCCATGCCCGTGATCGTCATGCTGCGCATGAAGAGGCGCTGGGAGAGGATCAGCACGATGACCGGGACGGCCAGGACGACCATGCTCCCGGCTTCGATCACATTCTGGATCGGCACGTAGGATTGGTAGACCTGGATCCCGAAGGAAAGCGGCGTCAGATGCGAGTTGATCCCGAGGTAGAGCGAGGCAAGGCGGGTTTCGTTCCAGGTGTAGAACATTTGCAGGAGCGAAATCGTAATCACCGCCGGCCACGAGAGCGGTAGGACGATGGACCACAACCGGCGCAGCGGGCCCGCTCCGTCCAGCATGGCCGATTCTTCGAGGTCGAAGGGAACGCTTTTAAAATTCTGGCGCAACAGGAAAATGAAAACGGGACTTCCGAAGAACAGGTGAATGACCAGCGGGATGAAGGTCCCCTGCCAGTGCATCACTTTTATGTAGAAGAAAAACGTGGGAACGAAGGTGACCTTTTCCGGGATCAGGATGGTTGCGATCAACACATAGAAAAGCAGGTCCCCGCCCGGCAGGGGAAAGCGGGAAAAACCATAGGCGATGAGAATCGAGGAGACGAGCATGCCGATTCCGCCGACCACCACCAGGAACAGGGTGTTGCGCATCATTTCCGGGAAAGCCAGGCTGGTGAACAGGATCGTGAAGTTGGACCACTCCAGATGCGGTTCATAGACCGCCTTCAACGATTGCGCTTCGCCCTCCCATTCGATATAACCGGCTTCGGGATTCCGCGGATCGAGGAACGTGCTCTTGGCCGGACCCGGTTGGATGAGCGCCCATTGCTGCACGCCGTGATTCGTGGGCACAAGATAGAGGATGTACGGCCGGCCCTCATATACAAAATCCGCCTTCCGCGACGGGTACCACGGGGCATTGTTGTCGGACAGTTGATCGGTGGATTTAAAGGCAGTCACAATCATGAAGGTGACCGGCAGCAGATAGATCGCCAGCAGGATCCACGCAAGCAGGTTATAGGATACGCCGCTTAGAAAATTCCCGACTCCCGGGAGGCGGGCATGCCGCTTCGGTTTACTGGGGAGGGAGGGCGCGGATGGCGCTTGCGGCAGATCCACCTCCCCGATACTCGCGGGGCGCGCCGTCTGCTTCGGCGGAGAGGCGCGCCGGGAGGGCGCGGCCCGTTTCGCCGGTAAACCCGTCCCACGGCGGTCCGAGCGACGGGTTCTTTTTGGCGGGGAGGGTCGCCGGGAGGACGCGGAACGTTTCACCGGCATCTCAATTCTCCTGATCCGGGAAATAGACCCACCATTTGGAGGTGATGAACAGGACCGTTACGACCGCCAGCATGAAGAGAAAGAAGATCCACGCCAGGGCGGAGGCTGCCCCGAGATGGAAGGTCCTGAACATAATGGAATAGAGATACGAATCCACCGAGGACAGGCTGCTGTTGAACGACGTGCCGCGGTCGAGGAGGATGGCGCCGCCGAAGATGGCCGTCAGGTTCAGGATCAACGTAAAGAAGATAGCCGGGGTGATCAGGGGCAGGGTGATCGATAAGAAGCGCCGCAACCGGCCGCCACCGTCCACCAATACGGCTTCGTAGATATCCGTGGGAATGCCTTGCATGGCGCCGATCATGATCAGGAATCCCGGGCCGATCGACCAGAACGTGGCCAGGATCAAAAGCGTCGGATCGCCCCGCCGGGCGGAGAGATGAACGAAGTGAGAGAGACCGAGCGGATCCAGGAGCAGCGGGTTGAGCCAGCCGGTTGTCGGATTAACGAAGCCCTGCCACATGAACAGTGTCGCCGCGCTGGGGATGATGCTGGGCAGGAAGAACAGCACGCGCAGGGTATCTTTCAGGCGAAGCCGTTCGCCGCTGAGCAGGGACGCCAGCAGAATGGCCGCGCCCGTCTGGAGGGGGATGACGATCAGACCCAGTTTTATCGTCCCGAGAAAGGCGGTCCCCAGGTTGGGATCCCGAAACAGGCCGATGTAGTTTTGCAGCCCGATGAACCGGACCTGGTCGGGCTCGAGAAAATGGAAATTGGTGAAGGAGATGACCAGCGTGGCCAGGATCGGCGCCAGTTTGAAGAGGGCCAAACCGATCAGCCAGGGGGAGATCAGCAGCAGCCCCCACAGGCGTTTGTTGCGCGCCAAAGACAGCCGGCGGGGCGTTTTCGGCGTGGCAGTGGAATTCGATGCCATAAACCTCCTCCGCAGCGGGGAACGTCGGGAGTACGATTGAGTCCATCCTTGGCCGATGGACTCCAATATCCCGGAAAAAAATTTTGACCATTATATCCTGTACATGCTGGAAAGACCGCAATAAATTTTTTGTGAATACGTTTTTCCCGGATGGCTATTCCCGGGAGGCATTCATAAAAGGGGGATGATTGACGATGAAGCATCGATCTCTATCCCAACCCTCTTCCACATCCACGGAGGAACACGGATATTTTCCGCCTTTTCTCCGTGTAACTCGGTGTCCTCCGTGGATTGAAAAGAAAGCGGTGAAGGAAACTTGATAAAAATAACAGGGCCGCATTGTCATGCGACCCCGATTTTGGAACTCTACTATCAAGACTCGTTCCCGTTTACCCCTGGACGGCGTAAACCTTGCCATCCAGCGCGGCAAAATACACGATGCCGCCGGTGACTTGCGGTGAGGAAGCCACGCCGAACCAGGAACCGCGGACATACAGCGAATCCCCGGCCGCCGCGGGCAGGGGGCTTGCCTTCATTAACTAGTGCCGGATGGGGATCCTCCCGGCCCGGGCCGGGAGGATCCGGCGCCGGTTTATTCGCCCATGACCGCTCTCGCCATCAGGCCAAATGCGAGGGCCGATGCGATAAGGAAAATGCCGGAAGCCGTGGAATCGCCTTCGATGAAAGCGATCACGGCGCCCAACACGCCGAGGACGCCGGCCAGGACGGAGCCATAGGCGCACAGACCAATCAGTGAGCTGGCGATCGAATTTTTACTGTTCATGGACAACCTCCTTGGGGAAAATGGATGGAGCATGGCGGGCCGCCGGTCCGCAAGCAAGGACAGCGGCTGCCAGGCGGTTTTTCGGATCAAACCGTTCGATGAACATCGCGGCGAAGCAGATGCCGTCCGCGACTGGAGCATCATTCCGCGCCGGATTCGCCCCCTCGATCATCCGAAACGGAACCCCAGCAAATTCCATGTGTTCGCAAACCATAAAACACCGGTCATCGCCGCGGCAACCAATGTGTAATGCACCAGTCCCCAAAAGCTCCAGTTTCGATTCTTCCACGCCGCGACCGCCAAGACCAGCGCCGCGGCGGTGAGCGCGGCTATCGCGAATGGAACCGCCATCAGCAGGCGGAATCCCAGGGGGATTCCATACACGAATTCGGAGATATCGCCCATCAGGGAAATTCCGACAGCGGCTATGAACATCACGCACAAACCACTGCCGATTCCGGCCGCCCAGCGCGCCGCGCGCGAGGCGGCCGGCGGCATAATTTGGGGTTGCTTTCCCAGGCGCCGGTGGATGGAACTTGCCAGCCAGCCGATCGGGGCGGTGACCAGCACCAGAAGACAGCATCCGAGGAATATCAGGTTGAAGCCGGGCGTCTCGTACCACGGGATTTTCTCGAACGCGGATACGCCGATGGCGGCATAGGCGGCAGCCCCGCGCTCGCCGGGGAGGAAAGCCATCAGCTCCTTCCCATCCGTTTGCCGGTACAGCAGGGAATCGACCGCCGTCCACTTCCGGCCGACGAATTCGAGCGTGCCATCGTCCAGCGCGGTCATGGGTAATGCGGATATCAGGGTTACGATCTTTTCCAAAGTCGTTGAGGAACTGCGGACAGGCTTGTACCAGCCGGCGAATTGGCGGGCCGGCCGGTCCGGGTTCGCGGACGGCGGCGATGCGGGAGCTGCGGAAGCCGGGTAATACCGGTCGAAAAATGCCTGGAGCATCTCATCCACCGCTCCGAATCCCCCCGGACTGTTGTAGGAAACGAATAATCCCAAACCCTGTTCCGGCAGCAGCATCAAATAGCTTGAGAATCCCTCCCAGCCGCCGTTGTGCGTGAGGGTGCGCCGCCCGTTGATCGTGAATTCCTCAAATCCATGCGCCCAGCCGTCCATCCGCGGATGGTGGCTGAACGACCGGCTGTGCATCAGCCGCGCGGTATCGGGCAGGAGAATCCGCGAATTGCCGTACTGCCCGTCCTGAAGATGCGCGATCATAAAATGGGTCATGTCGATTGCGCTGGCGCTGATCGAACCGTCGGGAACGGTGACGTCGAAGATGAAGGGAATCGGCTCGTATCCGCCGTTCGAAAACTGGTAACTGGCGGCCAGATCCGATCGCAACGGTTCCGGGAGCGGTTCCCAGGCCGTCGTGTGGTTCATATCCAAAGGATCGAGTATGTATTCCTGGATGTACCGCTCGTAGGGCATCCCGGTCACCTCGGC
>JBAVFZ010000367.1:0-1694 GCA_049684495.1 Anaerolineales bacterium
CCTCCCTCTCCTGCGGTAACCGCAGGAGAGGGAGGAGGGGATAGGGGTGGAAGGTGAGGTTACTCCGCCTTCGTCAGCTCCACGTCGTCCACGAAAGCCCAGCTGCCTCCGGGCGAAGATACCTTGAGTCCAATCGTGACCTGCCCATCCGTCACCACAATTTTTTCGATTACCGGCGTTTTCCACTCCTTCCAGCCGTTCGTGACGGCATCCGCCGTCTGCTCAGCCCCGCCGTAATCGGTGGCGAACAGCTGCAGGAGAGTCTCTCCACCGCCGCCCTGGATCCAGGCGCTCAGGGTGTAGGTTCCGTTTTCCAGACCGGTGACCGCCTGGGAGACCGTGAACGAAAACGGCGTACCCAGCCAGTAGTGCAGCGCGTAGGCCCCGCTGTGGACGTTCTGGGATTCCTGGAGAACGGCGACCGCGTTTGCATCGCCGGTGACTACCCAGGAGGTCAGGTCGCCGCTTTCAAATCCCGGATTCGAAATGAAATTTTTTCCGCCCGCGACCGTGATGAGCGCGGCGGCCTTTTGATCGGTGTTGGCCACGGATCCGTAGATCGTGAGCTTGCCGGGCTTCGCCAGATTCGCCGGATCCACCTTCGGCCATGTCACCACCACCCGCCGGATCGAATCATCGCTGAACGCCGCATCCACCACCGCCGGAAGCTTCACCGGTTCGCCGACCGGAGTGCGGAGCTCGGTCGGATAAACCTCGGTGAGGGTCGCGGTGATGGTTTCGCCTCCGCTCTTCGGGTCCACCAGCCGGAAGACTCCCAAGGACGGCAGCGCGTTGCCCTTTGAATCAAAGAGCGCCTGATTGTCCCAGGCATCTCCTTCGCCCGTCTGCCAGCCCGCGCCCGGGACCGCATACCATTCCGGCTCCCAATAGAAAATCCCCAACCCCCTGCCCTTCGGCACCTTGTTCACCGCATCGATTACATCGCGGATGGCGGTGGCCTGCCCCAGCAGGGTGGCCTTGTATCCGCCCGGCTTCTGTTCCCCTTCCTTAAACAGGTTGGGGGCCGAGTCGGCATCCTCCAGCGTCCAGGCATACGCGGCTTCCGCGACCACGACGTCCTTCCCGTACCGGGCGCTGATGTCGTTCATGTTGTTGCGGAAGGCGTTCAAGGTTCCATGCCAGTAACTGTAATAGGATAGGCCGATCACATCGAAATCCACATTGCGTTTGGTTAATTCGTCGAAGACTCTCTTGTACAAGGCGTTGTCTCCGCCGTCGGCAAGGTGAAGCACGATCCTCGCGCGCCTGGCCGCGTTACCGGAATTCGGATCGACGTCGCGGACGGCCTTCGCGCCCGCGGCAAGCAGATTCGCCAAGCCGTCGTATCCACCGAACCCCTCCGAAGCCGGCCCCCCGGTGCCGCCGTCCGGCCACAGGATCCCGCCGTTGATCTCGTTTCCAAGCTCGACCATATCCGGCATGGCTCCGGCCTTGGCGAGAGTCCGCAGGACGTTCGCGGTGTAATCATAGACCGCCGCGGTCAGCGCTTCGCCGTGCAAATCCGCCCAGGCCTTCGTTTTGTTCTGCTTGCTCGGATCCGCCCACCAATCGCTGTAATGGAAATCGAGGAAAAACTTCAATCCGAGCGCTTTGGCCCGCCTGGCGATGGCGACCGTTTTCACCAGGTCGTTGTTCCCTCCGCCGAGCGGCAGACCGTTCACATCGGTCGGGTC
>JBAVFZ010000368.1:0-2547 GCA_049684495.1 Anaerolineales bacterium
GAATAAAGAATATCAGAGGGATGGATTGGCTGATGGAGAACAGAATAATACCACGAAGCCACTAAGGCACGAAGAAACCCTTTTCAAATAATCTTGGAGATTCGTGTCTTCGTGTCTTTGTGGGTAATAGGTTTCGCGTGTCGAATAAAGAATTTCAGAGGGATGGATTGGCTGATGGAGAACAGAATAATACCACGAAGCCACTAAGGCACGAAGAAACCCTTTTCAAATAATCTTGGAGCTTCGAGTCTTTGTGTCTTTGTGTCTTTGCGGCTAAAAGGTCTTCGCGCGTCAAACAAAGAATATCAGAGGGATGGATTAACCGATGGAGAGAAGAGTAGTACGACGAAGGCGCCAAGACACAAGGAAAAAACCGTTTGCCGCTTGATTTCTTCATGCCTTCGTGGCTACGTGGTATAACGCTCTTCTTCCGCCGTTCAAAAAGCGATCAGACGGACTGAAATCTGCAGGTCCATCATCCATGAAATCCTGGCGCGCGCAATTCCGATACGATCCCATCCCTCCTCTGCTTGCTTCCGGAGAGGAAGCGCTCCAATATTTCGTCCGGCGCGATCTCCTGGGGGAACGGACGGATCCGATTGATCGGATCTGGGAATTACCGGAAGCGCGGAAAATTCTCAAGAAACAACGACCCGACGGTTCCTTCGCCTTCCCGGCCGGGAAAAGCAAGCAGGGCGCCGCCGATTACCCTCTGATCGAAACCTGGAAGCAATTCCGGTATCTGGTCGAAGTTTACGGGATGACGAAGGAACAACCGCAAGCGAAGCACGCCGCCGAATTTATTTTCTCCCGCCAGACCGGGGAAGGCGACTTCCGCGGCTTTCTGGCCAACCAATATGCCACCTACTACACCGGCGCGCTCCTTTCGCTTCTAAACCAGGCCGGATACGCGGAAGACCCGCGCGTGGATCGGGGAATCCGCTGGCTGCTGGGAATGCGCCAGGACGACGGCGGATGGACCATCCCCCTTCTCACCCACCCGTTCAGCGGGAAGGCGATCTACCGGCTGACCAGCCGAAAGGCGGAACCCGTCGAACCCGACCGGTCGAAACCGTTTTCCCACAACTGGACCGGGATGGCCCTGCGCGCCTTCGCCGCGCATCCGCGCTACCGGAAAACCAAAGAGGCGCAGGCCGCGGCCGGCCTTCTGGCGGACAGGTTCTTTCAGCCGGACGTCTATTCGTCCTACCAGGAAGCGGAGTACTGGGTCCGGTTTCAGTATCCATTCTGGTGGAACAACCTCGTCGCCGCCTTGGATTCGATCACCCGGATCGGGCTCGGCGCGGATGACGAGCGGATCGGGCGGGCGCTGCAATGGCTGATCGATCATCAGGAGAAGGATGGGCTATGGAGGGACACCTACGCCAAACCCCGCGGCCGCGGGAAAGAAACCCCAAAAATTCGCGAGGCAAGACGCTGGATCAGCCTGGCGGTCTGCCGCGTATTCCGGAGAGTGTACGATTGATCCATTCCATCGCCTGTTCGCCCGCGAACCCTTTGCGCGCCGGATAAAAACCGCATGCCGTATCGGTACGCACTCGACCGGCCCGATTACTCTGACCTCGCCAGCGGCAAGGTTCTGCTCGCCGTGCCCGGGCATCCCGCCTTCCCGGTCCGCCTGGCGAGCGAAATCTTCCAGCGCTGCATGGCCATCCGCGAAGAAAACGGAGTGACTGGACAAATCAGCCTGTATGATCCCTGCTGCGGCGCCGCCTATCATCTGGCGGTGCTGGGATTCCTGCATCGCGAATTGATCCGGGCGATCACCGCCTCCGACATCGACCCGGAAATCATCCCCCTGGCCGGGAAGAATCTCGGCCTGCTCTCCGCCGCCGGCCTGGACCGCCGCCGGGACGAATTGGAAGCGATGCGCCGGGAATTTGGAAAGCCGTCCCACGTGGAAGCGTTGGCCGCCGCCGGAAGGCTGCGGAAAATTCTCGGCGAGCGGTCCGCATCCGATCCCATCGCAATCCGCGTCTTTCCCGCCGACGCCCTCGGGAAATTCGATCCCGCCCGCTTTCCACCCGACTCGCCGGTGGATATTGTTTTCACGGACGTTCCGTACGGCCGCCATTCGCAATGGCAGGTTCCATCCGCGGAACAACTCAATCCCCTATGGCAGTTGCTGGAAAATCTTCGGGGCCTGCTGAACCCCGCCAGCGTCGTGGCGGTCGTATCCGACAAACGGCAGAAAGTCGCGCACGACCGGTACGATCGGATCGAACGTTTTCCAATCGGGAAACGGATGGCGGTCCTCTGGAAGCCCAAGCCCTGAACGCCGGAACATCCCTCTCCGGGCGCAACGCTTTTCAGGCGGAGGTGTTTATTTCTTCATCGTCCCATTTATTTTCCGGAAGGGAATCCCATGACCTCCTACAGAATTCAGGATCTTCAGAAGAAATTGGAACGCAATAAGACCCTTGTCCTGAGAACGTTTTCGAAGGTGCCGCCCGACGGATGGAACAAACCGGTGTATACCAAGCCGGCCATCTGGACCCTGCGGGACCTGCTGGCGCATTTCGTATC
>JBAVFZ010000369.1:0-2622 GCA_049684495.1 Anaerolineales bacterium
ATATCCCTATAACCGATCCATTCGCCTATTCAATTGACGAATAAAAAAAGGCCTGATTTCCGCCTGTTCACAGCCGTTTCTCAGGGATTTCGTGATATAATCCGGTCACTAAATCATTCGAAAGGAGATGCACTATGCCTGGCGTTACTTATGAACACGTTACCAAACGGTTCGACCGTGTCGTTGCGCTCAACGACCTCAACCTCGAGGTGAAAGACAAGGAATTTCTCGTTCTGGTCGGCCCCTCGGGTTGCGGAAAGACCACCGCCCTGCGGTGCCTGGCCGGCCTGGAAGAAGCCACCAGCGGCGTGATCAAGATCGGCACGCGCGTGGTCAACGATGTCGCTCCGAAGGATCGCGACATCGCGATGGTGTTCCAGTCCTACGCCCTCTACCCGCACATGACCGTGTACGACAACATGGCCTTCGGCCTCAAGCTCCGCCGCGTTCCCCGGCCGGAAATCGACCGGCGCGTGAAGGAAGCCGCCGAAGTCCTCGGCCTGACCGACATGCTCAAGCGCCAGCCGCGCCAGCTCTCCGGCGGTCAGCGCCAGCGCGTTGCCCTCGGCCGCGCCATCGTCCGGGAGCCGCAGGTGTTTCTCCTCGACGAGCCGCTCTCCAACCTCGACGCGAAACTGCGCGTCCAGACCCGCGCCGATATTTCCAAGCTTCACCAGCGGCTGCAGACCACCTTCGTCTATGTGACCCACGACCAGACCGAGGCCATGACCATGGCCACCCGCATCGCCGTGATGCGCGACGGCATCCTGCAGCAGCTCGACACGCCGCAGGTGCTCTACGATAAGCCGACCAACGTCTTCGTCGCCGGCTTCATCGGCTCGCCGTCGATGAACTTCTTCGACGCCAAGATCACCAAGAGCGACTCGACCCTGTTCGTCGACGCCGGCGCATTCGCCGTTCCGGTGCCCTCCGACAAGTCGCAGCGCTTCACTTCGCGCGTCGGCAAGGATGTCATCTTCGGCATCCGCCCCGAGCACATTCACGACCCGCAATTCGCCCCGCCCGGCATCACCGCCGCGCGCGTCGAAACCCGCGTGGACGTGACCGAGCCGATGGGCAACGAAGTCTTCCTGTACCTGGTCTCGGGCGAGCACACCTTTATCGCCCGCGTCGATCCGCGCACCCGCGCCCGCATGGGCGACCGGCTCGAGGTCTCGTTCGACATGAGCCAGATCCACATCTTCGACCGGGATACCCAGGTCGCGATCCGCTGAACCGGTCCGTTCCGAAAACACTCTCCCGCGCCGGATTTTCGGCGCGGGATTTTTTTGTCAATCTGGGATGGAGGCTCTTATGGCAGATTTTGAACTGATGCGGACGCTCGCGCAAAGCGCGAAATCCAAGATCGTCCTCTTGGTCATGGATGGTGTGGGCGGCATGCCCGTCGCGCCCGGCGGACCGACCGAGCTGGAAGCCGCGCAAAAACCGAACCTGAACCGGTTGGCGGCCGAGGGCTGCCTCGGGCAGATGAACCCGGTCGGATACGGGATCACCCCCGGCTCGGGTCCGGGCCACCTCAGCCTGTTCGGTTACGATCCCCTGAAGTTCGATATCGGCCGCGGCGTGCTCGAGGCGTTCGGCATCGGGGTCGAGGTGGGGCCGGAGGACGTCGCCGCGCGCGGGAATTTCTGCACCGTGGATTCGTCGGGAAAGATCACCGACCGCCGCGCCGGCCGGATCGCGACCGAAGCGTCGTCCAAGCTGGTCGAGAAACTGGCGGCGATAAAAATCCCCGGCCTGGAAATCGAAGTCCGGCCGGTGAAGGAACACCGTTTCGTCGTGGTGATGCGCGGACCGGGCCTTTCGGCCTGCCTGACCGAAACCGATCCGCAGAAGACGGGCGTCCCGCCGCTGGCGGTAGCGGCGACCGATCCGAAGGGCGAGAAAACCGCCAAGGCGTTCAACGACTGGATCGCCCAGGCGGGGAAGATCCTGGCCAACGACCATCCCGCCAACATGCTCACCCTGCGCGGCTTCTCCGGTGATCCGCGCCTCCCGCAGTTTGCGGACATCTTCAAGGTAAATCCGGCGTGCGTCGCCGTGTATCCGATGTACCGCGGCGTGGCGAAACTGGTCGGGATGCAGGGAGTGGCCTTCGAGGGCGATACGCCCGAGGACGAATTCCGCGCCGTCGCGAAGATCTGGAACGATTTCGATTTCTTCTTCGTCCACATCAAAGCCACCGATTCGCGCGGCGAGGACGGCGACTTCGATGCCAAGGTCAAGGTGATCGAGAAGGTCGACGCGGCGCTGCCGACCCTCCTGTCCTGCAAACCGGATGTGCTGCTGATCACCGGGGACCATTCGACTCCGGCCAAGCTCAAGAGCCATTCGTGGCATCCGGTCCCCCTGCTCCTGTGGGCTCCGGAAACCGTACGCCCCGATGCGGAAACCGTCTTCGGGGAGCGGATGTGCGCCCGCGGCGGCCTGGGCACCTTCCCGACCGCGGAGCTGATGCCGATCGCGCTTGCGCACGCGTTGCGGCTGGCGAAGTACGGGGCGTAGCAATAATCTCGATTGCACGATCCAATAGAGCGTCTCCATGAGACGCTCTTTTCTTTATAGCAAGACCGACGCGGTCTTAAAGACCGCGTCGGTCTG
>JBAVFZ010000370.1:0-1736 GCA_049684495.1 Anaerolineales bacterium
GCCTACACCGTACAACTCCCCGTTTTTGAAGGCCCGCTGGATCTGCTTCTGCATTTAATCGAACGCGCGGAACTCGACATCACCCGCGTCGCGCTGGCGCAGGTGACCGACCAATTCCTGGGCGCGCTGCATACGATGGAAGACCGGAAAATGGACGTGGCGGCGTCGTTCATCGTCATTGCCTCGCGGCTGCTGCAGATCAAAAGCGAGGCGCTCCTTCCCCGGCCGCCGGAACGCGAAGCGGGCGAAGAGGACCCGGGCGAAGCGCTGGCCCGGCAACTCCGGCTGTACAAGCTGTTTAAGGATGTGGCGCTGCTCCTCCACAAACGGGATGCGGACGGCTTGCGCACCTTCCTGCGCACGGCGCCTCCCCCCAAGGTTCCTCCGCGTCTGGATTGGAGCCGGATTTCCCTCGCCGCGCTGCAGAAGGCGGCGGAATTTGTTTTATCGGTGCGGCCCGAGCCGCCCCCGCTCGGGACGATGGTCGCCGCGCCGAAAGTGACCATCCGCGACCAGATCCGCAAAATCGTCACGAACATCCGCAGCGAAGGCCGCGCCGTTTTCCAGCGCCTGATGCGCGATGTGCAAACGCGGATCGAAGTGGTGGTGGCTTTCCTGGCGATGCTCGAACTGGTAAAGCGCCGCCAGGTCATCGCGCGCCAATCCGATCTCTTCGGCGAGATCGAGATCGTCCCCACCGAAACCTTCACCGATCAGACCGATTTCGACCTCGAATTCGGCGAATGACGACGGGCATCCGGGTTCTGCCTCCGCAGCTCGCGTCGCAAATCGCCGCCGGCGAGGTGGTGGAACGCCCCGCGTCGGTCGTCAAGGAACTGGTTGAAAACGCCCTGGACGCCGGGGCGCGCACCGTCTCGATCGAAACGGAAGAGGGCGGAAGCCTCAAGATCCTCGTCGCCGACGACGGCGACGGGATCGCGCCGGATGAAATCTCCCTCGCGCTGGCCCGGCATGCCACCAGCAAACTCACTTCCATGGAAGATTTGGATTCCATCCGCACGCTCGGATTCCGCGGCGAGGCCCTGGCCTCGATCGCGGCGGTAGCGCGGATCCAGCTGACCAGCCGCAGCCGGGCGGAAAGCAGCGGGATGCGCCTGAAGGCGGAAAACGGCCGCACCGGAAAACCCGCACCGGTCGGCGCGCCGCAGGGTACGGTAGTGACGGTGGAAGACCTTTTCTTTAATGTGCCGGCGCGCCGCAAATTTCTTAAAAGCCCTGGAAGCGAACGCCGCCTGATCGAAGCGCTTACGGGGCGCTATGCGCTGGCCTATCCGGCGGTCCGCTTCCGCCTGGTGCAGGACGGCCGCGAATCGTTTTCCTCGACCGGCAGCGGCGATCGGCGGGAAGTGCTGGCGGCCGTATTCGGAGTGGATGCGGCGCAGCGGATGATCGACCTTTCAGCGGCGGAATGGGAAGGGCCGGTGCGGGTAAGCGGGTTCGTCAGCCCGACCGATCTCTCGCGTGCCAACCGCAGGGAAGTCCTATTGTTCGTCAACGGGCGCTCGATTACCGATCCGGCGCTGGCCACGGCCGTGGTCCAGGCTTATCACACGCTGCTCATGGTGGGGCGATACCCGTTCGGCGCGATCTTCATCGAGCTCCCGCCGGAGGAAGTGGACGTCAATGTCCACCCGGCAAAGGCCGAAGTGAGATTCCGCTCGCCGGATTCCGTCTTCTCGGCGGTCCAGCGCGCGGTGCGCCAGGCGCTGCTGGGC
>JBAVFZ010000371.1:0-19145 GCA_049684495.1 Anaerolineales bacterium
GGGATCGGCTACGCTTGGAGTACATTGTTCTGCGTCTTTGAAGTTTGGATTTGTTTTTAACCAACCGATTCCTTCCCTCGCTTCGCTCGGGACAGGCTGGGCCCTGAAGGACCCTCGGAATGACTCCCTGGGGAGGTCATCCCCGCGTGTACTTAGCGAGGATCCATTACAAACTATCACGGGATTAACTTCGTGGATTCCTGGATGCCTGCTACGAACCCCCTCGCTTCGCATTCATCCCGGCTCATAAACCAGAAACGAGCCGGGATGCGCCGCGAGGGCGCGCGCGGGCATGACGAACCCATGTCACTCGTGCGTGTGGGGTTCGTCATCCCGGCGTGATCCAAGCCGGGAGCCATGACCTGCGGATAAAGCAATCCGGCAAGGTCTCCTGGATGCCGGCCAAGTACACGCCGGCATGACAATCGGCTTCGCAAGGTTCCCTTATTTCGCCTTCACCACCGGTTCGGCCTGGGCCGCCTGGGCCAGCTCTTCGGCGTGATCGGCCAGGCTTCCCAGCACGCCGTTGATGAATCGCGGCGCGCTGTCGGAGCCGAACAGCTTAGCCAGCTCGACCGCCTCGTTGATCGCCACCCGGACCGGCGTGAGCGCGCCGATCGTGAATTCCCACAGCGCGATGCGCAGGATGTTGCGCTCGACGATCGCGATCTGGTCCACCGGCCATTCGGGGGCGAAGCGCGCGATCCAGCGGTCGAGCCGGGAGCGGTCCTTTAAAACGCCGAAGACCAGCGCGCGGGCGAACTCGTGCTGGCCTTCGGGGAGTTTGCTGTCCTCTTCGCGCTGGGAAAGGACAGTTCCCGGCTCGTGGGAGGAGCAATCCAATTCGTAAAGAGCCTGCAGCGCGACGGTGCGCGCCTTGCGTCTTGCCTTCATGGGAAGCGCGTCCTCGGACGAGCGCTATGCTGACGGGAGTGAGTCGATGTCCTCGATGTGGACGACGATTTCCCCCGCCCTGAGACCGATGATTTCGGTGATCGCCCGGCTCACCTCGAGCTGGACTTTGCGCGCCACCTCGCGCACGTCGGCGTCGGATTGCACGACCAGGAAGAGTTCGGTGGAGACCTCCTCGCCGGTGGTTTCGAGCCGCACCCCGCGCGAGGCCCCGAGCCGGAAGAGCTGGTTCACCCCGCCCGGCACCGGGCTCATGCGCAGCACGCCCGGCACGCTGAGGGCGGCCAGCTTGGCCACCGTGATCAGCACGCCCGGGGCGACGAAGATCTTGCCGGAGACGGGAGTGGAATCCATGGTCACCTCACATCATCACCATGCCGCCATCCACCGAAAGCACGTGGCCGCTGATGTAAGCGGCCTCGTCGGCGGCGAGAAATTCGACGGCATACGCGATCTCGTCGGTCGTTCCAAAGCGGCCGACCGGGATCATCTTCATCAGCGCTTCCTTCATCTCGGCCGGCAGGACGTCGGTCAGCGGGGTGGGGATGAACCCCGGCGCCACCGCGTTGACGGTGATCCCGCGCGAGGCCACCTCGCGCGCCAGGGCCTTGGTGAAGCCGATCAGCCCGGCCTTCGAGGCGGAGTAGTTGGTCTGTCCCGCCTGGCCGGCGAGGCCCGAGACCGACGCCATGTTGACGATCCGCCCGTAGCGGGCCTTCATCATCGCGCGGATGACCGCCTTGGAGCAGTTCCAGGCGCCCTTGAGGTTGATGTCGAGGACTTTGTCCCAGTCGGCTTCGTCCATGCGCAGGATCAGGTTGTCGCGCGTGGTGCCGGCGTTGTTGACCAGGATGTCGATCCGGCCCATTTCGGCCAGGGCCTTTTCGATCATCTCGGCCGCGGTCTTGGTCGAAGACACGTCGACCCCGAGCCCGATCGCTTTCCTGCCCGTCGCGGCGGCGACTTCCTTCGCCGCGGCCTGGGCCTTCTCGAGCTGGATGTCGGCGATGACGATGTCGACCCCGGCCTTGGCCAGCCGGTCGACGATCGCCCGTCCGATGCTTTGCGCTCCGCCGGTGACGACGGCCACGCGATTGGGTGAAAACGTCATTGTCTACTCCTCCAAAGGCGGTTTTTAGCCGGCCATCCCGCGGGGAGGAAAAAACCCTGCGGGGATTATACCCCCAACACGGAACGGATTTCTGAGGGCGAACCTGCGGCCAGTGTGCGGACGGCCGGGTCGATTCGTTTGATCAGGCCGGTGAGCACGTCCTTGCTTCCGAGCTCGATGAACGTATCCGCCCCGAGCGCCTGCATGGCGCGGACGGATTCCACCCAGCGCACGGGCGAGGTCAGCTGGGCGTTGACGTCGTCCCGCAGTTCCCCGGCCGTGCGCAGGGGGCTGGCGCCGACGTTGCCGACCAGCGGAACGGTTGGATCCGAAAGCGGAGCGGCGTTCACCGCCTTGGCAAACTCCAGGGCGGCGCCGCGCATCAGCGGAGAATGCGACCCGATGCTGACGTTGAGCCGGACGGCGCGCCGGGCGCCGTTCTGGAGCGCGAGCGCCATTGCCCGCTCGAGCGCCTGCGCCTCTCCGGAGATCACCACCTGCCCGGGGCAGTTGTCGTTGGCGACCCCGACAATCCCGCCGGTTTCCTGCGCCGCCCGGGCGCAGACTTTTTCGAGCGCCGCCGCATCGAGGTTGAGCACCGCCGCCATGCCGCCGGGCGTGTTCTTCCCCGCCTCGCGCATCACCCGCCCCCGTTCGCGGGTCAGCCGGACGGCGTCGGCGAAGGGCAGCGCGCCCGCCGCGACCAGCGCGGAAAATTCACCCATCGAATGGCCGGCGACGCACAGCGGCCGGAATCCGCCGAGTGCATCGGTCAACACGCGCCAGGCCGCGACCGAGTGCGTAAGCAGCGCCGGCTGGGTGTTGAAGGTGTCGCCCAGTTCGGTATCCGGCCCCTCCCAGCACAGCCGGGTGAGCGGGAAACCAAGAATCGAATCCATTTCTTCGAACAGGCGGCGCGCCGCAGGGTGGGCATCGGCCAGCGTCTTTCCCATGCCGACAACCTGGGATCCCTGTCCGGGAAATACGAACGCAGTATGTTTGGGGTCGAGAGTCATGATTTTTCCATTTTGGTTTAAGTTGGAATTTACCACGGATTACACGGATTGAAAACGGATTTCACGGAGGGTCGATGGAATTAAAAATATTTTTGTATCTGCTCAAGCCTGAAAAACGTACGCGGAAATCACCGAAAAAAGCCGAAGACACCGAAACTTTTTTATCTTTTCCCAGTGTTTTCGGTTCTTTTCCGTGTCTTCCGTGTACAAAGAAAGAAACCTGGCTGAGCAGTTAAATTTTTTTTTATCCGTGAAATCCGGCCTTTATCGGCGTAATCCGTGGCCCCAAAGGTGGTTGCCTTATCTAACACTTCAAACCCGCAGGGGTTTCTTAAATAAAAAAAGGCCGTCGGAAAACGGCCTTTTACCATCGTTCCGGAGTTATTGCTTCTTCTCCGCTTTTTTCTTCTTCGGTTCAAGCACCTTGCGCCCGTCGTAATAACCGCATTGCGGGCAGACGGTATAGGCGGGGATTTGAACGCCGCAGTTGGCGCAGCCTACCAGGTTGGGCGGGAGCAGCGCGTCATGCGCGCGCCGGCGGTCCCGCCGGCCGGATGAATGTTTTCGCTTTGGATGTGGCGGCATTTTGGAACTCCTGACTTATGACATAAAAACGGCCGGAAAATCCCGGCTTGTGGGAGGATTATAACCCCGGGCGCGGAAAAGGGTCAAGGAAGGGATTCGAAGCCCGGATTCCGGGGAGTCACCGGCTGAGATCCGGAACCGGCCGGCATGGCATTCGCGCTGCAAAGAAGAAATCCTCTCCAATTCCCCGGGAAGGATTACCCGAAACCGGTTATTTACCGCTCCGGGTTCTTGGGCGAATGGATGACCTCCTAGTTGGAAAACACTTGGAAGCTTCCTTCCGCAGTCATGCTGTTGGGGCTGGTAACAATAACTTTGTAGCCATAAGTGCCGCAAGAATGGAGGGAAGGAAAGAGCTGGAAACTTTGCGATCCGGCCGCGGCGAAATTCATATCATTTTCAGAGGGCGCTTGTTCCCCTCCGTTGAAATATTTTTTTAGAATGTAATGGACCATGGTTGGACCGTTGGTCGTAATGGTTATCGTGACGGTATTCGAAAAAGTGCAGCTTCCGTGAATGACGGATTTGGCAAACGTTATGGTGACAGCCGTTACCATGCTGATGGCAGGAGGGGTGGGAGTGGGCGGCGGGGCGATGACCGGCAGCGTATCCGCATCGCCTTCGATCGTGGCGTATTTTCCCCACAGCCAGCATGTCACGGCCGGATTATCCGGCTTTATTATCAGCCAATATAGGCCGTACTCCTCCCTCCCGATGACTTCGGCGGTCTGGCCGACGTAGAGGATGAAAACCTTATCGTACACAAGGCCGGGCCCTTTGGAGCACCAGGTATTCGCCGAAACGCTGACCGTCACAATCCCCTGCATGGGAGTTCCCGTAGACGGTGCGGAGGTGGGGTCTTCCGTGGATAGAAGTGGAGTTTCCTGCGCGCCCGCTTTTCCGACCGCCGTCAGCGTGGCGTTCACTGCGTTTTCAATTTTCTCATCCGCAAGGCTCGTCTGTGCGATGGCGGTCTGGATCGCGCCTTCCGACGGGGTTACGGTGACATTCCCGCCGCAGGCGGACAGACCGAGGATCGAGACGGCGGCGAGGAAAAGAACCGGCTTTTTTAAGTCCATGGCGACCTCTTTATATCTCGATCGCGATTTGCTATCCGTCCATCCATTTTGAATACACTTAAGGTTTATACATCGCTTTTCCACTTTAATCTACGATAGGCAGGCTCATCTGCCTGATCTGTAGAGGTTTTCTGGAGGAATTGGTTTTTTACCCTCCGCCGGGTTGGGATAAAGTATCCCATCCCGGCGGTCACGGCACTCCATGGAAAATTTTCATGCCCCCCGGCGAGCTCCCCTGCCAAGAAGAATTCCTCCCCGATCCTGAGGGAGGAATTCTGAAAACAGCTTCAATGGAAAGGAAAGAAAAGTTGGCGGGAAACAGTCCTACTTCACCACATCCCACTCCGCCTGGGCGGTCATGACGTTGGGGCTTGTAATGGACACGGTCATAGTCCAATGCCCGCAACCTGCGGGTGACCACGCGTCGCTCCAGTTTTGCGTCCCGGCCGAGGAAAAAACCATTTGCTTATTACTCCACACTACATTCTGCTCTCCCGGGAGATTCCACTTGGCCGAATACTTGACCGTTGTCGGGCCATTTGTCGTAATGCTCACAGTAAAGGATTGGTCAAAAGGGCAGGTGATATTTACATTGCTTAAGATTTTTGCATGGGCCATTGAAATGGAAACAGCAGTAACCTGGACAGGAGAAGGCGTGGGAGTGGGCGGCGGGGCGATCACCGGCAGCGTGCTCGGATCCCCGGTGAGGGTGGCGTATTTTCCCCACAACCAGCAGGTGACGGCCGGATTATCCGGCTTTTCGATAACCCAATAATTATTGAATTCTTCCCTCCCGATCACCTTGGCAGTCTGGCCGACCTTGAATACGAAAACCTTGTCGTAAATAGAACCGGGACCTTTATTGCACCAGGTATCCGCCGAGACGGTGACCATCACAGGCCCCGATGTGGGTGTCACCGTGGACGTGGCGGACGCGAGCGTTGCCGTGGCCAGGGTTGCCGTGGCCAGGGATGGAGTCTCCTGCACCCCTCCCTTTCCCATCGCCGTCAGGGTGGCGTTCAAGGCGATTTCCATCTTCTTCTGGGCGGTATCCGTCTGTGCGATGGCAGTCTGGATCGCGCCTTCCGACGGGGTTACGGTGACATTCCCGCCGCAGGCGGACAGACCGAGGATCGAGACGGCGGCGATCAGGGGGAGGCAACCTTTCGGCATCTTGGCTTCACCTTTATCATGGCAGAGAGTATTTCTTTTCCGATTATCCAGAGGATTGTTACATACAGTTGTACATGGGTTTTCCAGCTTTGTCTACAATGTGCAGGCTAACTTACCTTTAAATGGAGGTTTTCTAGAGGTTCTGGAAAACTTTTCAGATGCCGGCCAACAAAGCCGGCATCGCTCCTGTTCTCCGGCCATCCCGGCACTCCAAGGCCGGCCAACGGCCTGGCTGCCGTCGGCAGCCGGGTTTACGATTTTTCAGGATCCTGCGATTGGGGGGGAGTTGGAGATTCCGGTCCGGTTTTCACCGGATTGGCGGCGGGCAGGCTTGCTGCGGTACCGGCCGGCGGCATCTTGGGGACGGAAGGACGGCGTCCAAGGGGGGAAGCGGGGTCCTGGCGCATGTCCTTCTCCATTTCCTTCCATTCCGACAGCTGGGTATCCGCCGCCTTTTGGATGTCTTTCTCCAGGTCTTTTAATTCATCCAGCTGGGCTTCCCGCGCCAGGCGGCTGGGGAGGTTCTGCATTTCCTGTGAAACCTGGCGCATCGACTTCCAGGCATCCGACCGGTAGAGACGGTTGATAAAGCGTCCGATCTCCTTCCCGCCCTTGGCCAAATCCTTGGGCGAAAAGATGATCAGCGCGATCATGAGAATTACCATGAATTCCAGAGGGCCGATGCCGAGAATTTCCATTGCTTGGACTCCAGACGGTATTATAAATCCTCAAGGGCTGTACACGGATTTCTCCGAAAAAACCGATTTCACCGATAAAACAAATAAAAAATCCTCCCGTGTTTTCGGATTTTTTCGGCGACATCGGTGGACCGGGATTTTTTTCGATGTGGAAAAATATTCCACAAGCTAGTATCCTTGTCCTATGCGAAGACACCTCCTCCCCGCCCTGACCCTGTTCCTGCTTGCTCCGATCATCGGCGAACTGGTATCCGGTTCAGCGCCGCCTGCGGAATGGCTGGCGCCGACGACCTGGATGTTCCTGGTTCCGCTGTACGGCGCCGGCGCGATACTGGCGCGCGAACTGGCCGTTCGCTGGAAATCCGGCTGGCTGGGCGTGATCCTGCTCGGGGCGGCATATGGCATCCTGGAAGAGGGGATCGATGTGATGAGTTTCTTCAACGCCGCCTGGCCGGACCTGGGCGCGGCCGCGGCGTATGGCCGCTGGGCGGATGTGGCCTGGGTCTGGACGGTCCACCTGACGGCGTACCATGCCGCGTTCAGTATCGCGATTCCCATTCTGCTTGTCCATCTGATCTTCCCGAAATCGCGCGGCGAAGCATGGCTCGGTTGTTTTGGCTTCCTGAGCTTCGGGGGATTGCTCGCCGCCACCGTCCTCGGCGGGAACATTTTCTTCCGGGTGGCTTTCCAATACGGCCCCCCGCCGCTGCCCTACCTCGGGGCGATGATCGCGATCGCCGCGCTGATCCTCCTCGCGCGCCGGACGCATCCCTCCGCGCCCGTCCCCGCGCTTCAGGAAAAACCCCTCCCGCATCCGGTCCTCTACGGGCTGGCCGGGTTTGGATCGACGGTGGCGTTCTTCTACACCGGCTGGGCGCTTCCGGAGACGAGTTTTCCCCCGATCCTGACGATCCTCATCGTGTTCGCCATCGCGGCGGGCATCGGTGCGCTGCTGGCGGCCTCGTACCGGCGCGGCCGGCAGTTCACCGACACGCGCAAACTGGCGCTCGCCTTCGGCGGGCTGATTTTCTTCATCCTGTTCGCTCCGATCACCGAGGCGTCGGCGGTGAGCGGGAAGACGGGGGAGAGCGCCGCCGCCGGGATGATCTGCGTCGGAATGATCACCTTGCTGGCGATGCTCCTTTTATCGGTTATTGTTTGGCGGCGGGGACGGCAAGCGGCGAAAGCGCGGCTGTCGGACACTTTCGAGCAGGGCTGAAAAGGTCGGCGGCCTTTTTTAACCACAAAGACACTTCGCCACAAAGAAATGACTTCGTGTCTTGGTGTCTTCGTGGTTTTTACAGATCGTTTCAGTGTAATCGGCTCTTATCGGTGCAATCCGTGTACAAATCCAAGGGACTAAGGCTCCAAAAACGGCTGATCCAGATCCCCATTATTGCTGTAACCGAAGGATTCCCAATATCCCTTGTAGGTGGGATCGTTGGATAACTCGATCTCAGTGACCCACTTGACCCACTTGTAGCCCCATTTGGCTTCGGCGACGACTACGAACGGAAATCCGCGTTCCGGGGGAACGTCCACACCGTTCATTTTATACGCCAGTAGAATCTGCTTATCCCGGAGATACGCGACCGGAAGCGAGGAGGTATATCCGTCCGCCGCATGGAAGATCGCGATGACCGCCGTATCCTGCACCTGCGCTTCCTTTAAAAGGTCGTCGATCAGCACCCCTTCCCAGAGGATCGTGGCATCCCAGCCTTCGACGCAGTGCAGCGTCACCACCTTGCTGTAGGCGTCGTGCGCCAGCACCTGTTCGTACGTCAATGCCAGCGGTTTATCGACCAGCCCGGTCAACTTCAACATATACCCATCGAGAGAAACGGTTTGCACCCCTTTGATCGAGTTCTCCCGGAAGTCATCGACCGAGGAAAGATCCTGGCCCTCGTATTGTTTGACTTCAACCCGCGGCAGGCTCGAAGTCAATTTCTGATCCCCGGTTGCGGCGCACGCCCCAAGGACCATTCCTCCAAGGACGACCAGGACCGGAATAGGCCAATGATTCTTCATCTTTCAATCCTCTTTCTTTTTCGCTTCGGTGGAACGAGCCCAGACGGCAACCGAAATGTGCGCCAGGAGCAGAACCATCATCGGTACTTCGGTGTAGGCATGCAGGCGCTGGGCTAGCGCCTTGTTCATCAGGTTGAGAGTCAGCGGGGTAACGATCCGGAACTCGGCGATGCCGTATCCGGTCAGCAGCGTGAATAATAGAAGGCTCAACCCCAGCCAGCCGCAGAACCGGCCAATTTTCCGGATCTGCTGTCTTCTTTTTCTTTTGATTTCCATAGTGATTACCTGATTTATTGTAAATCCTATCCATTAAGTCAACATTAATCAAATCACAGGACTCAGCCTCACAAAAAAGGCGGTAAATAATAGAAATCTTCGCCTGCGCTCAAGGGTATATGCTCGGTACTCGCCCCTTCTACGCCAATTCACCGATTATTGAGTAAGTCGTTTTGGAATATCGAGGGTCTTTGGAAACCTCCGCCAAACCCGGCCGTTTCTAACGCATATCAAAGAATGTGTTTTCTAGAATTAATAAGTCGGAGAACGGACGGGATTCAACCATCGAGGAGGGTTCATGGCGAGTTACCAATACTTGATCATCGGCGGCGGGATGACCGGCGACGCCGCAGCGCGCGGGATCCGGGCGGTCGACGCCAGCGGGTCGATCGGCATGTTCACCGGCGAACCGGATCCGCCATATAAGCGGCCGCTGCTTTCGAAAGGGCTTTGGAAGGGTAAAACACTCGACCAAGCCTGGTGCGGGACGGAAAAACTCGGCGTCGATATGCATCTCGCGACGAAGATCGTCCGGATCGATCCGGCCCGGAAGAAGGCTCTCGACAGCAAGGGAGTGGAACACGCATATGAAAAACTGCTGCTGGCCACCGGCGGCACGCCGCGGAAGTTGGAAGCCGGCGGCCGCAACATCCTATACTTCCGGACGATGCAGGATTACCTGAGTCTGCGGAGCCTGACCGAGCGCGGCCGGCGCTTCGCGGTGATCGGGAGCGGATTCATCGGGTCGGAGATCGCCGCGGCCCTCGCGATGAACGGGAAGGAAACGCTGATGATTTTCCCGGAAACCGCGATCGGATCGCGCCTATATCCGCCCGCCCTCTCGCAGAACCTCAACCGCTACTACCGGGAAAGAGGGGTAGAATTGCTGCCCGAAGAAAAGGTGGCGGGGATCGTGGATGAAGAATCGGGCGCCCGCCTGACGCTCAAGGGAAAGGGCGACATCACCGTCGACGGCGTGATCGCAGGGCTTGGGATTATTTCCGACGTGGGCCTGGCCCAGGCGGCGAAATTAGAGATAGCGGAGGGCGGGATTGCGGTGAACGAACTCCTGCAGACCGCTGCGCCGGACATCTACGCCGCCGGCGACGCAGCCGCCATCTTCCAGCCGGCACTGGGATCGTTCCAGCGCGTCGAACATGAGGACAACGCCCTGAAGATGGGCGAAGCGGCGGGCCGCTCGATGGCGGGCGACACGACTCCCTACCGCCATCTGCCGTTCTTTTATTCGGATTTGTTCGACGCCGGATACGAGGCGGTCGGCGAATTGGACAGCCGGTCCGAGATCTTCGCAGATTGGATCGAGCCGTTCCAGAAGGGCGTAATCTACTACCTGAAGGCCGGGCGGGTCCGGGGCGTGCTGACCTGGAATATCTTCGGCCGGATGGATGACGCCCGGAAAATTATCGCCGAGCCGGGCCCCTTCCAACCCGCCGATCTGAAAAACCGGATTGCGTCCTGACCGCGTTGGAAAATCCACCCGAGTGCGTTTTTACGATCGGGCATTCCACCCGCACGGCGGAAGAATTCCTGGCCCTGTTGCGCCGCTACGGCATCCAACTCGTCGCGGACGTTCGCAGCGTTCCACGCTCCAAACGGAATCCGCAATTCAACCGTGATACGCTTCCCGCGGCGCTCGCTGCAGCGGGAATTCGATACGTTCATATGCCGGAACTTGGCGGGTTCCGGCGCCCCCGCCCGGATTCCCCCAACCCCGGCTGGAAAAACGACTCGTTCCGGGGATTCGCGGATTACATGCAAACGGACGAATTCCGCGACGGTCTGGAAAAACTGCTCGCCGCCGCACGCCGGGAAAAAACGGCGATCCTGTGCGCCGAAGCCGTCCCTTGGCGCTGTCATCGGTCGCTGATCGCGGACGCGCTTGTCTTCGAAGGAGTCCCGGTTGAAGACATCCTCGGCCTCGAAAATAGCCGGCCCCACCGGCCGACTCCGTTCGCCGTCCGGGACGGCGCGCGGGTGATCTACCCCGAACCCGGGCCCGATGATCCGGCCGGAGAAAAGGGGGTATAGTTCCCGCAAATCTTCCCCGGGTCTAGGCAGCGGCGTAAGGCAACAAGGATGGCGGGCGATGCGAAAATTTTCCCTATTCCTCCCTCTGCTGACGGTACTCCTGTTTGGATGCGGCGTCCTGACCACCTCTTCCACACCGGCTCCAACTTCCACTGCCGCCGCCCCGACGGAGACCACCGTCCCCGTCCAAATCACCCCAACCGCCGAGCCCCCAATCCTCCCCGGCGAATGGCCGGACGCTTTCACGATGAACGCGCGCATCGGGCGCGCCGTGAATTTCGGCAACGCGCTGGAGGCTCCGGTCGAAGGCGATTGGGGGGTGGTGCTGCGCGAGGAATATTTCCAGCTTGTGAAAGACGCCGGGTTCGACGCGATCCGCCTGCCCGTGCGCTGGAACACCCACGCTCTGGAAGAATCTCCCTACACGATCCACGCCTCATTTTTCGACCGGGTCGATTGGGCGGTGGAAGCCGCGCTCTCCCGCGGATTGGTCCTCATCCTGGATTTCCACCACTTCACCGATTACATGGATTGCGCGACCTGCGAACGGACGCGCCTGCTCATGCTCTGGGAGCAAATCGCGGAACATTACCGCGAGTACCCGCCGGAACTGGTTTTTGAAGTGCTCAATGAACCGACCAACGCCGTCCCCGCGGCCGAGTGGAACGGCGCCCTGGCCTCCGCGCGCGGGGTTATCCGCGCCTCCAATCCGAAGCGCGTTGTGGTGGTTGGGCCGGTGAATTGGAACGCGTCGGGGATGCTCCGGACGCTGGAATTGCCGGAGGACGAGCGCAATTTCATCGTCACCTTCCATTATTACAGTCCGTTCGAGTTTACCCATCAGGGCGCCGATTGGGCGGAAGGCTCGGACGCCTGGCTGGGGACAACCTGGACCGGAAGCGCGGCGGAACAAAAAGCGGTCCGCGACGAATTCCAGTCCGCGGCGGCTTGGGGACATGAAAACAACCGCCCGATCCTCCTCGGTGAATTCGGGGCATACCAGCGGGCGGATATGGACTCCCGCGCCTTGTGGACCGCGTTTGTCGCCCGGGAGGCGGAGGCGCTGTCCTTTTCCTGGGCCTACTGGGAATTCTGCTCCGGCTTCGGCGTATACGACCCGGCGGCAAACCGCTGGCGGGAACCGCTATTGCGGGCATTGCTTCCCGATTCACCAAACCTGGGCGGTTGACCGGCCTTCCCCCCGGCCGGACAGCGTAGCATTCCTCCCGCAATCGCCGTTATCCTATCATTCGGTCTTGTGATCGAAACCGCCGGTCTTCGCCGGCTCGTATAGTACGTTTGGTGGACTCATCCCCCAATTGGTTGCACCCGCGGGTAGAATATGCATACGCCGTGAGCACAATCGCCGAGCCTTGTCCATCGCCGTTGCGGGCAGGCCGGCTTCTGGAGGAGATCAATGCCTTCCGGTTCACCATTCCTTACCTGCTTCGAACTTGGCGTGGAGAAAAGCGAACATCCCGTCAAAGCGTTGAACAAGTGGGGGAATCTCATCTTGGGAGTCCTGTTGACGGGAGCCGGCATAGCCTCGCTGCTGCTTGCCGTGATGGGCGCATCGCTCCCCCTGGGCTTGGCCTTCCTGATGTGCCTGAGCCTGGGTGGATGGTGCCTGTACTTGGCCTGGAACGATTGGAACCAGGCGGTCGCCGTCTTCGACCGAGGGATTGCCGTCGCCCATGGGGATGACGTCCATCAGATCCCATGGGATGAAGTGACCGCCGTCTGGCAGTCGATCACCCGGCATCACACATACGGCGTCCACACCAGAACCACATATCTTTATTCCTTACAACTGGCCGACGACACCATATACAAATTCGACGGCAAGTACAAGGACATCGAAGCGCTGGGCAAGGCGATCCAAATGAACGTCACCAACACGCTGTATCCGAAATACATCGCCGCGCTCAAGGCCGGAAGCCGGCTGGAGTTCGGCCCGTTGGCGCCGGATTACAACAAATTGTATGCGGGTAAAAAAGAACTGAGCTGGGACGAGGTAAAGTCGGTAAAAATCCAGGGTGGATTTGTCTCGGTCAAGAAGGAAAAAGGTTGGTTCCGGTGGGCGAGCGCCGGAGTGCCGCAGATCCCGAATTTTTTCATATTGTATGCGCTGCTGAAGGAATTCGGGTTGGTGGAATAATTTCAAAAGCTTTTAACGCAAAGCCCGCCCTGGTCGGGCTGGGCCAGGGGCGCAAAGACGCAAAAAACCTTTCTCATCTTGTGATTTTCTCTCCATTCTTCCCGGCATTAATATTAGAAGTTTTTCTGTGGGATCCGTGGTTTTATCCGTGCAATCCGTGTTCATAATATCACCCCTTGACTCTCCCCCGGCGGGAGGGTGTAAAAATACACGCGAGGCCTCAATCCCCGCGATCTCCTTGTGAAAAAAGGATGAACGCGGGGCAATCTCAACCGTACGGAGCAACGCATGATTAAAATCGGAGATTTTTCAAAACTCAGCCAGGTATCCGTGAAGACGCTGCGGTTCTACGACGAAATGGGGCTGCTTTCGCCGATCGAAACCGACCGCTCCTCCGGGTACCGCTACTACGCGCTGGACCAGCTTCCCCGGCTGAACCGGATTCTGGCGCTCAAGGACCTGGGGTTTTCGCTCGAGCAGATCGCCCAGGCGCTGGAAGACGGAATCTCCCTGGAACAGTTGCGCGGGATGCTGCGGCTCAAACAGGCCGAACAGCATCAGCGGGTGCGGGAGGAGCAGGAGCGGCTGGTGCGGGTGGAAGCGCGGCTGAGACAAATCGAAATGGAGGCCGGCGTGTCGAAATACGACGTGGTGATCAAGAAACTTGATCCTCAAAAAGTGGCTTCGGTCCGCAGGGTCATCAGCACCCCGCAGGGTGTGGGAGAAATGTTCAACGAATTGTTCGGCTATCTTGGGAAAAGAGGCGTCCGGCCTCTCGGTCCCCCCTACGGGATCTGGCACGATCACGAGTACAAAGAGAAGGATCTCGACGCGGAAGTGGCCGTGGCGGTGGCGCAATCCTTCCCGGCCGGAGACGGCGTGCAACCCGGCGAGCTGCCGGCAGTTCCCGCCGCGGCCTGCACCATCCACCAGGGCCCGTATGAGAATTTTTCGCAGGCCTATACCGCGATCGCCGAGTGGATCAGCGCCAACGGGTACCGGATGGTCGGGCCGTACCGCGAACTCTATCTGCGCGGGCCCGGCCCCGGTCCGATGGATCCGAATTCCTACGTGACCGAAATTCAAATTCCGGTGGAGAAGGCGTAGGACCGACCATGGACAATGGACAATAGACCATGGAGAACCGACGATAGACGAAAGACCATGGACCATGGCCGATAATCGATCGTGAAGGTTCTGTGCTTCCATCGTCCATCGTCTATGGTCCATCGTCTGAAGATGAATCGGGATCATCCGACAGAGGAAAACATGAAAAAGCTGGATCTGAAGAAAGAACTGGGCAGCCCGTACAAAGCGTCCGCTAAAAAGGTTGACGAGGTCGATGTCCCATCCATGAACTTCCTCATGATCGACGGCAAGGGCGACCCGAACAAGGCGCCGGAATACGCGGAGGCGGTATCGGCGCTCTATCAACTGGCGTATATGATCAAGTTCCACGTTAAAAAGGGGAAGAAACCCGTCGATTTTGGCGTGATGCCGCTCGAAGGGTTGTGGTGGGTCGACGATATGCGCCTCTTCAGCCCGGACGATAAATCCTCCTGGAAATGGACGATGATGATCCTGCAGCCGGAATGCGTCACCCGTGAACTGGTCGAGGAAATGCGGGCGGAGGTCGCGAAGAAGAAGAATCCGCCGGCGCTGGGCGAAATCCGCTTCGAAGCCTTCGCGGAAGGACCGTCCGCGCAGATCCTGTACATCGGCCCCTACGCCGCCGAAGGTCCGACGGTCGCCAAGATCCATGAGCACATCCAACAATCCGGCCACAAGCCGCGCGGCAAGCATCACGAGATCTACCTGAAAGATCCGCGCAAATCCGCGCCGGAAAAGCTGCGGACGATCGTGCGCCAGCCGTATGCGTAGGGGCGGACCGCCGTCCGCCCCAACAGGATCCATGAGGAGTTTTTTATATGGCAATGCCGATTTTCCTGATGCGATTATTCACCGAGAATCTCGACGGATATCGGCCAAGAATCGTCGATCTGGAATGCCCGATCCAGATCGTGGGGATGACGATGGATACAAGCATGAAGGGGATCTATCGCGACATCCCGGCGATCGGGAAAAAATTCCTGGAATATAAAAAGGTTCACGCCGTCCCGGCCAGGAAAGAACCTTGGAGCTTCGCGGCAGTAAGCAGGGGATTCGACAAGGCAACCGGTGCGTTTTCGTATACTATCGGCGATGTTGTGACAAGCCTCGAAAATATTCCCGCCGGATTAACGTCCTTTGAGATCCCGGCGATCCGGTATCCGTTTTCCCCGTGCGGCCGAAAAACCGGTTGGAGTGGGGATTGGCCATCGCAAACGTGAAACGATACGCATACAACATCTGGCTCCCCCAATCCGGATATGAACCGTCCGGCGTGATCGATGATTTTGAATATCACGACGAGCGGGGCGTCCGGAGAAGCAACCCGGAGATCGATTTGTATATCGCGATAAAGAAAAAATAAAAAGGTAAGATCGGGGCAACTCCGTCCTTACGATAAAAACGTAGGGGCGGACGGCTGTCCGCCCCAGACCCATAAGGGCGGGGTTACCCCGCCCCGTCGGTCGCCCCGACAGGACGATAAAGGATGATGAACACGAAAGACGCCGACGCACTTGGTATCGAACTCGCCGGATTGGTGAAAGCCGGCAGGTTCGCGCAGACATCGGCCGCGCTGGCTCCGGTCCTCTCGTCGAAAACCCCCTTCCGCCTGCTGGACCGGATCGGCGCGCGGATCGGCGAAGGCCCGCTCCAAGAGACGAACGCCTTCCTGGAGACCATCGCCCGGAAGAAAGCCATGGGCGCGTGGCCGCTGATCGGATCCGCTCTGGCCGCGCAGTTTGGGAAGGATCCGGATGGCGCGCTCATGCGTTGCCGGGCTTTCATTATCCAGGCCGACGTTTGGTATGCGGCCGATACGCTCGCCGAGCGCGTGGCCGGGGAAGCGCTGGTGGCGGATTTCAACCGCGCGCTCGCCATCCTGAAGGATTGGCGTTCGGACCCGGACCGCTGGGTGCGGAAAAGCGCCGGCGTCGCCATCCACCTATGGACGAAACGCTCGCGCGGAGAAAAGCGTCATCTGCCGAAAGTAAATAGGCTGTTGGCTTTTCTGGCTCCGGTGTTTTCCGAAGAAGATCTGGATGCGGTCAAGGGGATCGGCTGGGCGCTGAAAACGCTCGGCCGGTACTATCCGGATACGGTCGCGCCCTGGCTGGTGCGGCAGGCCGGCCGCGCGCGTTCGGTCCGCCCGCTGATGCTGCGCAAAGCCACAACCTACTTATCGCCCGCGCAAAGAAACAAAGTGTATATGGCGGCCTACCGATGAACCTCGAATTCCACGAATACGAGCCGAAGAAGATTCTCAACGTGCACAAGCACGTCGACGGCGGCTGGTTCTGGGACAAATACAGCGCGCACCCCTATGTCGGCTGCCGCCACGGGTGCGAATTCTGCTACACGCGCGGCGGGCACTACCTCGGGAAGCGCGATCCGGAAACCTTCGACACCCTGATCCAGGTGAAGACCAACGCGCCGGTTCTTTTGCGGAAGGAAATTGCGCGGCGGCCCCCCGACGTGATCTCCTGCGGGGATTGGCAATTGCCGGCCGAGGAAAAATACGGACTTTCGCGGCGGATGCTGGAAGTCGTGCTCGAATTCGGATTCCCCCTTCTGGTAATCGAACGCTCGCCGTTCCTGTTGCGGGACCTGGATCTGCTGCGGGAGATCAACAAGCGATCCTGGGCCGGGGTGGCCCTGAGTTTCAGCAACGTTGATCCGGTTTTAAAGAACGCCTTTGAGCCGCATAGCCCGGGGCTCGAATCCCGGCTGCAAATGATGGGGAAAATCGCGCAAGCGGGAATCCTGGTCGGGATGTCGCTGATGCCCATCCTTCCGGTCGTCGGCGACGACGATGCGCACCTGGAGGCGGCGGTCCGCGCCGCGAAGGATCACGGCGCCTCGTTCGTCCTGGCCGCCGGGCTTACCATGGATGGCGCGCAAGCCGGGCGCACGCTGGATGCCGCCAAGCGGCTGGACCCGGCGCTCGAAGCGCCGTGGCGCAAGATGTACGGATGGGCCGAAGGCGGCACTCCGAATTACGGGCCGCCGCCCGCCTACTCTCTCCGGCTCGCCCGTAAGGTCCGCGAGCTGTGCGACCGGAACGGCCTGCGCGACCGCATCCCGCGTTACACCGGCGCCGGGCCGCTCGCGGTGAACAAACAAATCGCGGAACGGTTGTTTCTGAAAATCCATGACCTCGAACTGGAACCGGCGGCCGAGCAGCGGATATGGACGTATCGGAAAGCGGCGTGGGCGGTGGACGAGTGTCCGGAAAGCGTCGCCGTGATCCACGCCTCGATGGGCGAGCGCGGGTTGCGCGCGCTATCCGGGATCGACCCCGGGATCGCGAAGGAGATCGGCGAGTGGCTAACCCCTCACCCCTGACCCCTCTCCCAGCTTCTGCTGGGAGAGGGGAAGCCGGTGGTCTTCCGGCGGGGTGAGGTTGGAATCATAAGGTCGGGGTCTCCCCGACTGGAGAGGCTCAAATGAAAAAAATGCTCATCATCATCGCATCCATCCTGATCGTCTGCATCGCCGTCGCCGCCGTCGGCGGGTACTTTGCTTATCAATCCTTCACCGGTCCTCTTTACCAGCCCGGGGACGTCCGGGCGGGGAAGGACTTGCGCGCGCCGCTCGATCCGCCGCCGCAACCGGCCGAACCCGGCGTATGGCTGGTCGAGCCGGACATCCGCCTGCATTACTTCACCTCGGGCGAGGGCAAGCCGGTGCTGGTCCTTCACGGCGGGCCGGGGTTTCCGTTCCTCAAACCGTGGAGCGGCTTGCAGGGGCTGACGGACGTTTACCGCTTCCATTATTACGATCAGCGCGGAAGCGGCGAATCCACCCGCCCGTTCGACCGGTTTACATCCACGAATTATTACGAGAACATGACGGCCCTGAACAAGGCACTCGGCCTTGGCGCCCAGGTGGCGGACGTCGAACGGATCCGGCGGATCCTTGGGGCGGAGAAAATAACGCTGATCGGACAATCCTTCGGGGCTTTCATCGCCGCGCTGTACGCGACCGAATTCCCGGAACGGGTTGAAAAGCTCATCCTGGTCTCCCCGGCCGACATGCTGGTTATGCCACAGGAAGGCGGCGGGCTGTTCCCGCTCGTCCAGGAACGGCTCCCCGAATCCCGGCGCGTGGAATTCGAAACATTCCTCAAGGAATACCTGGACTTCCAGAATATTTTCAAGAAAAGCGAGGCCGACCTGATTGCCATGAACGACCGGCTGGGCCAGTACTATTCCCTGGCCTACCCCGGTTCACCGCAAGCCTCCCCGGAAGAAGAGGGCCGGCCCGGCGGCTGGATGGTGTGGGGGATCTACCTCAGCCTCGGCCAGCACCACGATTACCGCAACGTGATGAAGAGCACCGCCTTCCCGGTCCTGATCCTGCACGGAGCGGACGATCTGCAAAGCGAGGAAACCACCCGGCAATACATCGGGATCTACCCCAATGCCGAATTCACCATCATCCCCGGCGCCACGCACTTTGCGTTCGAGGAAAATGCGGCGGAATTCGCGCGGGTGGTGAAAGATTTCATGGGATAACCCCTGTATCCTCTCGCCCCCCTCCTCAGTCCTCCCCCATTTATCCAAGAACAGGAACGATAAATGGGGGAGGACTTTTTCGTAGGCCGAATTCGTGCCAACAACCTCCAGAAAACCTCCACCGAACGACCAACAAGCCCCTTTTGCAGTGGACTCTGCGTATAAAAATATGAATAATATAATCGGAGGCGGAGATGAAAATGAACGCGTTCACCCGTTTACTCGTCCCGCTGGCCGCGATGGCGGTTGGAAGCGCTTGCATTCTCGAGGCGGCCGGCGCGGGCAATCCAACCGTACAGGCCATCATCGACCCGGGCGTAGCGACTCCCAGTGGCTACACGGCGCCGGTATCGTCTCCCACTTTGGATTCGCTGCTGAGCCTGACGCCGACCGGAACCATTACCCCCCAACCCACCTCCACCGCGACGACTGCTCC
>JBAVFZ010000372.1:0-4427 GCA_049684495.1 Anaerolineales bacterium
ATCCTATTCCGACCCCGAATGCCCCGCCTTTTTTCCCGGCGGGGCATTTTTTTTTGCCGCAGGAGGAGCGATGCCGATCGACCAATACGTTCCCATCGCGGAGAGGGCCAGCGTATGCGATGCCATAATCTCCGGCGACAGCGGTATACCGCTGTTAAGCCACCAGGTCGTCATCCCGATGATCGCACCCGCGCTGTGGGAGGCTGCCACCTCGAGCGGAATTTTATATTGCGTCCGATCCGGCTGGAGCATGAGCAGCCGCTGTCTGGACACCTCGTATAAAAAGGCACGCACCCGCGCCAGAAAAGAAGCGAGCCCTTTTTCGCCCAATGCCACGCGGTAGAAGTCCGCATTCTCGGCGATGTGTTCGAACATGCGCACGGCTCCTTCAGGGGGCACATCGATCCGGAAATTTTCTCCCGTCGGAGGCTTCATCCGCGCCGCCAGATCATCGAAGATTTCCTGCATACTGCGAAACAACAGATCCTGCTTGTCTTTGTAGTGGAGATAAAACGTCGCCCGGTTGAGATCCGCCCGGTCGGTTATCTCCTGGATCGTAATCGCGTCGAAATCCCTTTCCAGAATCAACCCCATCAGCGCATCCCGCAGCGCGCGCCGCGTGCGCCGGATTCGGCGGTCTTTTCCCTCGTTGGATTTTTCCATTTCGACACCTGTTGAATAAGCGACTTATCCGCCGGATTGGGGCTTGAATTCGGCCAATTCCGGACCTAGTATAGCAATCGACTGAATGTCGACTATTATACATTTTGTCGTATTTTGGAGGAAACCATGGCAAAGAACGCTATGTTCACGCGCAGCAAATCAAAAATCCGTTTTCAAAACGAGGATTTGGATTTTATATTTCAATGGCTGGGATTGGGATACGGCGTGTACGGCGGGTTGTCATACGGCGAGGCATTCGCCGCGGCAAACGAAATCGACGAGCGCGATTTGTCGAGTTGGATCGGTGCGT
This sequence comes from Anaerolineales bacterium, assembly GCA_049684495.1. Classification (GTDB taxonomy): domain Bacteria; phylum Chloroflexota; class Anaerolineae; order Anaerolineales; family RBG-16-64-43; genus JAFGKK01. Next base: position 974 of record JBAVFZ010000372.1, read on the forward strand.
TTCGGAAAATGGGCGACCGGCTGCACAGGCTGGCTCGGGAATCCGATCGCCCCGGCCACCGGCGCAGCGCGGGGGAAAATTACCTTAAGGCGTTTGCCGCCTATCGCGCGGCGGCGCAAATGGTGCTTTCGCGCGACCCCTCGTTCCGGTCGATGATTTCTGCGTTCCAATCCGATTTCCAGTGTGCGATGGCAGCTCTCGATATCCCAATCTCGACCGTCCAAATTCCATACGCCGGAAAATATTTAACGGGGTATTTTTTGAATTCGCTATCGCGGGAAGTGCGCGGAAGAACGATGATCGGAATCGGCGGCGGCGATACGTATCCCGAGGATTTATATTTCTTCTACGGCGCAGCCGCCCGGACGCGCGGATACAACATCCTGATGACGGATCTTCCGGGCCAGGGGAGCACGCCATTCGACGGGTTGTTCTTCGACGTCGAATTCGAGAAGCCCGTCCGGGCGGTGGTGGATTTCGCGCTTGCCCGAGGCGATGTGGACCCGGACCGCCTGGCGATCGCCGGGGTCAGCGGCGGAGGCTACATGGTGCTTCGCGCCGCCGCCTGCGAGCTGCGGATTCGCGCCGTAATCGCCAACTCGCCGATCCTCGACATGGGCCGCGTGCTCGACGCCGAAATTCCGCCAGCCCTGATTCAAGCCCCAAAGGGGGTGGCCGACCTAATGATCCGGCTCACTGGCCGATTCAACACGGCCGGCGAGGCAAACCTGCAGAAATATCTCTGGCAGGCCGGATTGACCGACCTATCGGCGGCCATGGAGCTGGGCCGCAAAGCGATCGTGGATCCGGCGCGGATCGCGTGCCCGATCCTGTGCCTGTCGGGCGAGGGCGAATCGGCGGAGCTGCAACGGCAAACCCGAGAATGCTACGACCGCGTCCGGTCGGTCCGCAAGGATATCCGGATCTTCACGGCGGCCGAAGGGGCGGATGCGCATTGCCAGGTGAACAACCTTCCGCTTTGGAACCAGGTTCTTTACGATTGGTTGGATGATGTTCTGTAAAGCGTAGGGGGAAAATATTTATTTTTGTCAAGAAGACGGCTCTTCGCCAGTCGGAAAGGAGAATTTACCAATGAAAATGCTTGAGGTCCGTTCGATCCAAAAGCTGCGCGTTTTCCGGAATTCCGAAATGAATTTTCAATTCGTACGGGCGTTATCCTGCATGCCGGAAAAAGGGGCCGAAATCGGGGAATGCCTTTCCGCCGCAGCGTCCATCCGGAACGCGGATCCCGGAAGCTGGGTGAATTCCTTCCGGCAGATGGGGGAGAGGATCGATAGCCTCGGCCAAACCGCGTCGGACAATGGGTCAGCGGTCGATGCGCGGGAATGCTTCCTCCGGGCGTCGAATTATTTCCGGGCGGCGGAATATTTTTCCTCGCCCCGGGATTCCCAATTTTTGGATTTATGGAAAAGAAGCCGTGCGTCGTTCCAATCCGCTTGCCCGCTGCTGGATTGCCGCGCGGAACCCGTCCGGATCCCGTTCGAAGGCGGGGTGATGCCGGGATATTTCCTGCAACCGCCCGCCCCTTCGGAGAAACGACCAACCCTGATGATCCACGGCGGGGCGGATACCAGCGGTGAGGAATTGTTTTTTTGGTGCGGCGCGGCGGCCGTGCGGCGGGGATACAACGCGCTTATCTTCGAAGGACCCGGAAGCCGGGGCGCCGTTCATCTCTATCCGGAATTGGTCGAGCGGCCGGATTTCGAAGTGCCGGCCAAGGCCGCCGTGGACTATGCATTGGCTCTGCCGGGGGTGGATCCCGATCATCTGGCGCTGATCGGATTCAGCGCCGGCGGGTACCGCTGTGCGCGCGCCGCCGCCTTTGACCCCCGCATCCGGGCCGTTGTGCTCAGCGCGCCCATTCGCGATATCCATCGGTTGGTGGCCGCGGCTTTCTCCAACCTGATCTCCGGAATCCCGGCCGGTCTGATTGATTCCGCCGCCCGATGGAGGATGCGCCGGGATCCGATGCTGCGGGTATTCCTCGATTATGCACTTTGGAAGAACGGTTTTCAAAAAGTGTCGGATTTGCTGGAGAGCACCAAGGAGTACACCCTGGATGGGCTTGAGCAAAACATCACATGCCCCGTACTGGCGCTAATCGGCGCAGGCGAGGGAAAGCAATCCTTGCTTCAGGCCCGGCAATTTTATGAAAATGTCGCATCGGCCGAAAAAACAATACGGGTTTTTACCGCCTCGGAAGGAGCCGACGATCACTGCCAGATTAATAATCACACCCTCCGGAACCAGGTTGTCTTCGGCTGGCTGGATCGCATTTTTCGGATCCGCACGCGGCGGGGATCACGGGCGCTTTCCGGATTGGAATTCTACGATCCGTCTTAGGCCTTCCTGAAAAACCTCGCGGGGCGTGAGTAGGCTGACGATCGCCGCCTGCGGGTCTTCCATGTCGAACATATATCCCGGTTGAACGATGACGCTTTCTTCTATTAACAACCGCAGCGCAAATTCCTCATCATCCGCTCCAGCCGGCAATCCGACGACCGAGTACCATCCGCCGTCGCGCGGGAAAAGCGTGACCCCCGGAACGGCGCCCAGGATTTCCTTTAGGGCCGCCTCGTTCTGGTCCAACCGCCGGTGGATCTGCTCCCGGACCTGCGCGCCGAGCGCCAAGAGGACCGGAGCGGCCTGCTGGACTGGCGTACCGACCGACAGGAACGCATCGGCGATGAACTCCAGGCGGGCAAGCGCCTCCCGCGTGTCGCGCTCCGGCCCGCTGACGGCGATCCAGGCCAGCTTCATCTGCGGCAGGCCGCAGGCTTTGGAAAGCCCGCCGAGGGTGAAGGTCAGCGCATCCGGGTTGCCGGCCGAGGAGACGACGCTTCCGGCGCGGGCCGGCGCGGGGTAATCGAGGAACACTTCGTCGACGATCAGCGCGAGCCGGTGCGCGGCGCAAAACCCGCTCAACCCGCGAAGTTCCTCATCGGTAAGCATGCTCCCGGTGGGATTGTTGGGCGAGACGGCGACCACCGCGCGCGCGACGGGCGCCCGCGCTTCGAAGAGCGCCGCCGGATCCCAGCGCCAATGATCGCCCGTCAGCGCATAGGGCTTTGCTGTCACGCCTTCCAGTTCGGCGATCAGGGGAATCAACGGGTAGCTGGGCGTCGGATACAAAATGGATTTCCCCGGGGAGCACAGCAATTTAAAAAGGAAACCGTAGGCTTCGCTCGTTCCGGACGTCAGAACGATTGAATCGGGGGAAATGTTGATTCCTCGTTCGTGGTAATAAGTGGCCACCGCGCTGCGGGCGGTGAGCAGCCCGCGCGGGTCCGGCTGGTAGAAGTGTTTGGCGCCGTCCGCCAGCGCCTCGCGGATCTGCTCCAGCGGATACTCCAATCCGGCCAGGGTGGGATTCGAAATCGACAGATCCCGGAGCGCGGAATTTTCCGCGCGCTTTTGTTCCATGGCGCGGGAA
>JBAVFZ010000373.1:0-3167 GCA_049684495.1 Anaerolineales bacterium
CCTCTTGACATTGCTCTTTTTTTACGTATACTGGTATACATCGTAAACCTGTATACGAAAGAAGGCATATTATGGAGACCACCCCTTCCCCGGTTTCTGACGTGTCGGTCGACAAGTATTCCCACCGGGCCATCCGCGCCTGGTGGGCGGATGGCCTGTGGGAGCTGGCGATGGCGGGTTTCTGGGCGATCACCGCTCTGTGGCTCTATCCGCTGGTGCAAACCCTGGCATTTCCCTCGTGGACTTGGCCCTGGCCGTTTATCACAGAGGAGCATATTAACCCGCTCAGTACACAAATCACGCTTTGGGTGATTGGGCTTTTATTTATGTGGATGGCGTATATCCTCCTCGCCTGGTTTCTGATCGACCGAGTCAAGCGGCGTTATGTGGCTCCCCGGCTGGGGGATGTCCGGCATAAATTCCTCCTTCCCATGGGGAGAAGCTTCGGATTAATTTTCTTCGCCGTCTATGTTCTGGGGTGCGTGGGGTTGAGTATCTTGTTTTGGAAGGTGAAAGGCGGCCCGCATTTGTTCAGCGTATTCGGGATCTCGTCCTTTGCCGGGGTGATGTATCTGGTGGGAAGGAAATTCGATATCCGGCGTTTTCGATGGATTTCCATCATCGGAACCGCGGGTTGCATCCTAGCGGAGTTTGCCGCCACCAACGCCGTTTACACGGACGGCCCGAAGAATTTCATGGATATGTGTCGCCGCTGTACGGAAATCCCTCCCTACCCTGCCTGATTTGGGCCGGAATGCTGGTTGTGAGCGGTGTCGTCACCCTGCGCGGGATCCTGAGGCTGCCGTATGCCGAAGCCTGACAAAGATTACACGCAACTGGCTGAACTCGACCGTTGGATTCATGAACCCGCACGACTGGCGATCGTCGCCACGCTGGCCGGATGCGAAAGCGCCGACTTTTTATTCCTGCTGAACGCCACCGGATTGAACAAGGGCAACCTTTCCGCGCAGGCGATAAAACTCGGCGACGCCGGCTATATTGAGATCCGAAAGGAATTCCTGGGCCGATCCCCCCACACGGTCTATCGACTCACCGAAAAGGGGCGCAAGGCGCTCAAGCAGTACAAATCACAACTGCGGCGCCTGATGGCGCAATTGGGGGGTCCCAATCCCCAGTAGAAAAGCAATCACCCGGATAAAAACGGGGATATTACGCTTGAAATTCGAGGATATTCCTTGCCCTTTTTTGAGTGCTCTTTCGTGAAGAACCTTTCCATTTATTGGCAAAACGCACCGCTTTTTCCATCTCCGGTTTTCCCAATACCGGCAAGAGTTTATCCAACGCCACCAGAATCCAATCCTGTTCGTTTTCTACACAGTTGCTGATGGATTTCTCCATTATCGGAAAGATCCTCTTCGCATTTTTCCTGGAGATGGAACCGATATCGCCCAGGAACAGATCCGCGGAACTGGACAGACACAATCCTTCTTTTTCGGAAATGAACTTTTGCGCATAAGGTATTGCTTTTTCGGCGACTCGTTCATTTACCCTGGCGCAATATCCCATTGTCCGAATTATGGCCCATCGCGTTTGGGGTTCCTCCGCGTCCAAGGCGAAAAGCAATCCGGGAAGATGCTTCCGCACCAATTCGGGTTTCTTCTCCGCAACCAATTCAACCGCTTTGCCCGCGCCGGAACGGATATGTTTTGACCCTTTATCTCCCAACCTATAAATGGAATACCCGACGCATTCATCCAATAATTTACTGTCTCCCGCCAAAATCTGATTCGCCAAGGTTTTTCCCAATGCGCTGGATACACTCCCCTTGTTATTCCGAAGCCTCTCCAAGAGTTGCATATCTCCTCCGTGTCTACTTGCTGCCCGGATGGACCGAACGCGCGATCCGCTCGGGCATCGGCGACGATGAACAACACATCGAATAGGCGATTAGAACAACCGCATCTGGGCAATGATTTTTCTTCCGTCCACCAGCATGAAATCCGAAGCCCGCCGGGTATTCACGCCCAGGCGCTTCAGATCCTCCACGGAGCGGATGCGCGACCCGCCCCGGCGCGAATCAAGAATCCGGCCGACGGTTCGCGGGCCGATTCCGGGAATCCGAAGCAGATCGCGACGGTCCGCCCGGTTTATTTCCACCGGCGCTTCCGCAAGAAAAATCCGCGCATACGATAATTTCGGATCGATGTGGAGCGGCAGCCGTTCGCGTCCCTGCAGTAATTCCTCCGCGCCAAAACCGTAATCCCGGATGAGAAAATCCGCCTGGTAGAGCCGGAAACTTCGCAGAGGATTTTCCGGCGGGGCCTCCTCGAGCGGCGTGCCTTCCGCCGGGTCGAACGTCGAATAATGAATGCGCGCCAGGCCCGCTTCGCGCCGCAGGCGCTGCGCCATCCCGAGAAGATCCCGGTCGCTTTCACCGGCCGCGCCCACGACAAACTGGGTGGTGGAGGACGGCCAGCGCCCGTTCCAGGTTTCGCGCGGGTCCGTCGATGCACGAATTTCTTCAATCCAGCGCAGCGGTTCAAACAGCACGTCGGCGTTTTTCTTCGGGGCAATCGCCGCCAGGCAAACGGCTGTCGGCGCCTCCAGATTGATGGACACCCGGTTCGAAAGGCGCATCGCCTGCGCCACCTGGTCCCGTTCCGCGCCGGGCATGATTTTCAGATGCAGGTAACCCCGATATCCCCGGCGGCGGATGATCTCGGCCGTGGCAATAAGTTTATCCTGGGTCCGGATTCCCCCGCCGGAGATCCCTGAACTGAGGAACAAGCCTTCGCAGGCGCCGACCCGGTGAAGTTTCAGGAAGAGGTCCGCCATTTCATCCGGGGTGAACGTCACCCGCCGGGAATCCTTCGCCCAGCGAATTCCGCAGTAAGCGCAATTGTTTTCGCAAACGGAGGTAAGCAGCGATTTGAGAAGGCGGATGTGCTTTCCCCCCGAGACAACGGCATTAAAGACGGGGAGATTGTCGCATGTCAGCGGACCGGAGTGCTGCCGGCCTTCCTCCGGATCCTCCACGCGCGCCGCCAGTGAGATTTCCTTCAATTTCTGGAGGGGATCCACAAGTAACATTATAGCACAATTGTTCTTTTTTCAACACCAATGGCTCGACGTCTGAATCTATCCGACCGGCTTGTACCCTGCCCGCTCCTTTAAAATGAAAAAAACGGCTGAAGACTCACATCGGG
>JBAVFZ010000374.1:0-10077 GCA_049684495.1 Anaerolineales bacterium
GCATGGAAGGGGGATGGAGCGGAGCATGAATGGTACCGGATCACATATATGAAAAAGGCGGAAAAGGGGATCTTGCGGGCGCGTAATGCGGTGGCTCGATAAGAACCGGCAGGAGCGCACCTTCCAGTTGCGGCATTCTAAAGCCACTGCCTTTGGCGGTGGTAATTTATTCCGACCTGAGTAGTTGCAACTTCGGAATGAGAACCGTGTTTCATTCGAGGTGATGATCCGCCGTATTGTCATCGAATACAGATTGACGGTTGATTCTCAGCAATGGTATAAGTGGTAAATAGGTCATCCCATGCCAAGAAGGCCAAATACGGCGACGTTTGCTTTTGCTCTCATCCTTCTCAACGCGATTGTGTGGTTATTCTTCGCCATCCTTATCGCTTTGGATTTGCATCCGGCGCTTCCGGATTCCGCCGCCGTCCGATGGATCATGGGGATATTGGCAATCGGATGCGCCTGTTTGTTGCTCGCGCTCGTCGTGCTTCTTGGACGACGCATCCGGATGGCATATTTTCTGACGTTGGGATTGCTCGCCCTCCTGGTCATCCTGACGATCACCGACGAGGTCGGATTGGCGGATTGGATCTATCTTCTGCTCGTGGCGGCACCGATACTACTCCTGGTCAAAGACCGGTCCTGGTATTTGACGCAAAAATAAAGCGGCTCTCGTGTCGATTGGTAAACGTCTTACAAACCGAATGCCGGCAGTAGGAATGTTCGGCGATATAATTACCGAAATAAAAATCGAATATCAATTGGAGGAATACGGTGGTCCTGCGAAAAACCCCACGTTTTATCCTCTGTTTTTCTTTTTTCCTTTTCTTCACCGCGGGTTGCGCCGCCGCGGAGTCGCCCGATTCCGCGGCCGGCTGTTCCTCGGACGATTGGACGCTGCTTCGCAGCATGCGTTTCGGCCAATCGACCCTGTCGGTGATGTTCGGCGACGAAAATTTCGGCGTGGCGGGCGATTTGTCGGGGAAAATATACTACACCGAAGACGGCGGAACGACCTGGACGGGAACGATCAAGGCGGGCCCTTCGCGCGCGGCGCTGGAAATCCTGGAAGGGAACACCGGGATCTGGTACCTCGGCGTCGGCGGGGATTTGGAGCATTCGGTTGACCGCGGGCGCACCTGGAAATCGGCCGGGCCGTTCCCGTGGACCCGGCACGTCGAATACATCAGTTTTTCGGATAAACTCAACGGCTGGGGGATGACGACCGAACAATCCGATTTTTATACGACGGCCGACGGCGGCAAAACTTGGAAAACGATCCCGCTTCCGGAGGGAATGGCCGCGCCGGCCGCGCTGCATCTGCGTACTCCGAGCGACGGATACATCCTTGATACCGCGGGTCATCTTTTTATCAGCGCGGACGGCGGAACAAGCTGGGAGATTCGATCGCTCGGCCTGGGTGACGGGGAGACCATCCCGACGCTGAACCATTCCGCGGCGATACGGTTTTCCGACGCGCTGCACGGTGTGGCCGCGTTGACCACCATCAGAGGCGGTTCGGGGCGGACCCGGGCGCTGCGCACGTCCGACGGCGGCGCAACCTGGACCGAGGAGATTCTCGCGGTCCCGATGGGGATGTTCCACCTGTCGCGCGACGGGATCTACCTCACGCATGTCGACTTGAACGATCATGGAAAAATCACGCTGCTGTGTTCGGCCAGGGCGCGGAATCCGTAGCGAGGTTGTTCGTGATCGCGCGGTCCGGGACGCTCGAGCCGGAGAAGGTGGCCGGCGGCGTACTCTTGGCGTGCACCCAACCCGCGAATACGCGGATCATTGAAATCCAGATGCGGACGATGGCCGAACCGCTGGCGCAAAGGGCGCGCCGCCGGCCGGAATCCGCGCGGGAAAAAAGTTATATAATTGAAATGCAAAGGAATCCTCCGGAAAAACGGGAGGATACTGGAATTCCACGAGCGGGCAACCGTATGAGGATCGTGCATTCCGAAAAGGAGACAATATGGCCAAGCGAACCACTCACCGCAGCAGATCGGGAACCAAGCTGTACGCCGTCCGGGATAAGAAAGGCCGGTTTGTGGACATCCAAACCTACAAGCGGGCCCACGGAATGGATATTAAAAGAAAATCCAAAGCGGAGAAACGCAAGAGCCGCTGAGTGTTTGGAATTTTTCATAAAGCCCTCAAGCGTAATGGATTCCGCCATCGCGCATCATCCGATGGGGTTCCGTTGCGCATTTATTTGGGCCGGGCTTCCGGGATTCGCGCTCGATCCGATTGAAGAAATCCGGATCGTTCGCACCGGCGCAGCGAAGAAGGAGATCGTATGGAACCGATATTAACCCGTTGCGGAAACCGCTGCGACCTGTGCCTGGCCTACAAGCCGAACGTCGAGAGCCATCCGGAACTCCGGCCGGCTCTCAGCGATGGCTGGTTCCGGTATTTCGGATTTCGGACTCCGCCCGAGGAAATCTACTGCGAAGGCTGCATGGAGCCCCATCCGCGGCTTCTGGATACGGAATGCCCGGTCCGGCCGTGCGTGCTGGAGAAAAAACTGGAGAATTGTTCGGAATGTGATCAGTACGTCTGCGACCGGCTCCGGCAGCGCCTGGTTGTCCTCGAGGAATTAAAGAAGAAAATCGGCGCGGAAATCCCTGCGGAAGATTACCGGCGGTTCATTCATCCGTATGAGAATTTCATCCGGCTTGAGGAATTGCGCGGGCGCGGCGAACCGCGGGAATAAAATTGACCTTGAAGCGTATGCGCAAGGAAGCGGTTTTATTATTGTTGGCTGGGATTTGCGCGGCTGGTTGTCATATTATTTCCACGCCCAGGATTCCATTCCCGGATGAATCCTCCACACCGTTGGCAACTCCGTCTGAGATGCTTCCGTCAACGGAACCTTCGACTTTGCGGCCCGGGTTGATTCTTGGGGGAATGGTGCGTTTGGAGGATGGCCGGGGCCTGGCGGAAGTGAATATCTTCCTGGCGCTCGCGTCTTACGGCGGCAGGATCGTTGCCGTAACGGATGCCAACGGAGAATTCCTTAGCGACGCGGTTTATATCCCCGGGGATGAAATGATTCGCGTGTGGGCGGAACGCGAGGGATATGGGATCGTACCGGAAGAGAGCGGGATGGACACGACGGAATATTTCTGGCGGCACTATTTTGGTTTGGAGAGGCGGGTTCTAAAATTTGTCGCGCGCCCGGAGACCGGGTGAGGATGACGACGGCCTGGAAGCCCAACGGCAGCCGGCCGGAGATTGACGGATTTTAGTGGTATTACGCCCGTCATAAAAAAACCGCCTTTACCCATCCCTCTGCGCATGGTGTGTAATTTCTTCCCTAATCGATTAGGCCACACTCTTCACGGACATGCTTACCTCGGCCTCGGTCGTGGTGGTATTGGAAACGGATATTCGCGGCGCGGTCTGCCCCTGCCGTTGGGTCGTGCCGATCCAGCAAACGCCGGCGCGCTGAATACGGGATGCCACGGCAGCGTTAAGCGCGTCGGGATTGGCGGTTCCCGCCGGCTCTATCCGGCACAGCACCGGATTGAGGACCACCCGGTTTATTATCCGCGCTCCGGCAGGCGGGCAAGCTCGGAGGCAAACATCCGAGCCGGGTCGCAGCACCGCTCAACGATATTGGCCACACCCCGTCGGCCAAGATTTCGAAGCGCGGCATGGAGGACAAAACCGCGGGCGCGGCGCGAGTTTTCCGGCGTCCACTGCGAGCCGACGCGGCATGCCGCGTCGGACGGGCCGGCGTAGGAACCGTGCGCGGTTTTAAAACCGCGGTGCGCTTCGGAGTTGCGGATGATCACCACGCCGGAATCGTATGAGACGTTAAACCATTTGTGGGCGTCCGTCGCCCAGGAATCCGCCCCGCCGACGGCCGGAGACGAGATGCCTAAACCGTGGGGATGCCGCGGCCCAGAGGCCGAACGCGCCGTCCACGTGCACCCAAATGCCGCGATTTCGAGTTAATCCGATGATCTCTTCGATCGGATCAAATGCGCCGGGATTGACATTGCCGGCCTGGACGCACGCGATGGCCGGCCCCGTGCAGGCCTCGATCTCCCGGCGGATGGCATCCAGCCGGATCCGGCCTTCTTCATCGGCCTGGATCAGCCGGATATTCCTCGCGCCCAGGCCCATCATGGAAACGGCCGAGTGAATCGTGGCGTGACAGCACTCGCCGCACAGCACCCGGATCGGCGGAGCGCCCTGCAATCCGTCGGCCTCCATATTCCATCCGTGATCGCGCAATACGGAATTCCGCGCCACGGACAGGGCGGTGAAATTCGCCATCTGTGTGCCGGTCGTAAACCCCACGCCGGCGGACGCCGGCAGCCCCGGCAACGCCAACACCCATCGGGCGACGACCGTTTCGGCGATGGAGGCGGCCGGATAACTCGCGTAGACCTGCACGTTTTGATCCCATATGGAAGTCAACCCGTCCGCGGCGACGCTGACGGGTGAGGATCCTCCCACCAAAAAACCGAATTAGCGCGGACCGGTGCTGTGGATTATTCCCGGTTCAATGCCCGCCATCCGCTTATGGACGGCCGCCTCCGGAGTTTCGCCGATCTCGGGAAGCCCGGGGTCAAGGTGCGATTCCAATTCATCGTGGGATGCGGAAACCCCGACCGGTCGTTTCGGAAGCGATTTTCTATAATCCATGTCCGATTGGAGCGCCGTTTGGAATATATCTTCCTTCGAAGCCTCCCCTTTTAATAATCCTGGACGATCACGATGGACATGGAAAAAAGACAAGACCTGAGGGCGGCGCTTTCCCGATGGAAATGCCGAGCGTACGGTGGGGTTGAGGGAAAACGCAGGGATGCCGGCTGGAGGGATTTACCCCGCCCCGTCCCAGCAGTAGGTGCAGACCTTTTCTTTCGGCAGATCGATGGCTTCCAGCATGTCCGTCAGCAGTTGATACCGCAGGGTGGTCAGATTCAGGCGGGTGCGGATGCGGTCGATCATCGCGTGCTGCTTGGCGGAATCCGGGACGGCGTACCCCGCCAGATCGCTCTCTTCCTGGCCTTCCAGTTCGCGGATGGCGGACCGTCCGGCCAGGTCGAAATCCGAACGGGAGCGGGAGAAGTTGAGGAACCGGCAGCCGTAGATGAGCGGCGGGCAGGCCGGGCGCATGTGGACTTCCTTGGCGCCGTAATCGTAGAGCCGGTCGATTGTTTCGCGCAGCTGGGTGCCGCGCACGATCGAATCCTCGCACAGGAGCAGGCGTTTGCCCTGGATCAATTCAAACACCGGGATCAGCTTCATTCGCGCCACGAGATTCCGGATGTGCTGGTCCTGCGGCATGAAACTGCGCGGCCAGGTGGGGGTGTATTTTACGAACGGGCGGCTGTAGGGGATTTGCGACTGGTTGGCGTAGCCGATGGCGTGGCCGATCCCGGAATCGGGGACGCCCGCCACCAGGTCGACCGTTACGTTGTCGCGCCGGGCGAGGGCGGCGCCGCTGCGGTTGCGCATCACTTCCACGTTGATGCCCTCGTAGGTGGAGGCCGGGTAACCGTAATACACCCACAGGAAGGCGCAAATCCGCAGCGTGTTTCCGGGAGGGGAAAGTTTCTGAACGCCGTCCGGGGTGATCAGGACGATCTCGCCCGGGCCGAGTTCGGAATGAATGTGGAAATCCAGGTTGGGCAGGGCGCAGCTTTCCATCGTGACGCAGTAGACGCCGTCCTTTTCGCCGATGATGACGGGGGTGCGGCCGAACCGGTCGCGCGCGGCATAAATGCCCTCGGCCGTCAGGAGCAGCATGGAGCACGAGCCGTCGATGGTGTCCTGCGCGCGGCGGATGCCGTCGACGAACGAGGATCCCTGGTCGATGAGCGAGGCCACCAATTCCGTGGGATTGAGTTCGCTGCCGCTCATTTCGAGGAAGTGCGCGGTGTGGTTGGAATAGGCTTGTTTGGCGATGGGTTCGATGTTGTTGATCCGCCCGACGGTGGTCAACGTGTAATGCCCGAGGTGGGAGCGGATGATCAACGGCTGGGCTTCGGTATCGCTGATGCACCCAATGCCCATCGTGCCGTCCATTTTCCGCAGGTCGTCTTCGAATTTGGAGCGGAATTGGGTGTTCTCGATATTGTGGATGGCGCGTTCAAACCCCTTTTTCCCCAACACCACCATTCCGCCCCGGCTGGTTCCCAGATGCGAGTGGTAATCGGTCCCGTAGAATAAATCGTTAACGCAATCTTCCTTGGAGACGACGCCAAAAAATCCGCCCATAGGTGGGGTCCTTTTCCGGGGTGGGATTGAACGATGCAAGTTTAACCCCACTTGCGGAATCTGACCATGGTTTGAATCCGTAATTCTCTTCCGCCTGGTAAGACTCCATCCCCGTCCGGGTTTGTAATTCAGCTCGCTTTCCGGCGGGCGCGTTTTTGGAATTGGCGTTGCCGGGCCCGGTTGCCGCAATCCCGGACGTCGCACCAGCGCCGGCTGTGATTCTTGCTGGTATCCAGGAACAACCAGCCGCAGCCGTCCTTGTCGGCGCATTGCCCCACGCGTGAACAATCCTGCGAGAGGAGCAATTCCGAGGCGGAGAGTGCGATCGTCCCCAGCAGGGATTCGAGCGTGCCTTCCGGGACTTTCCAGACCCAGCGGTATCCATGCGGCTGTCCGGCAAGCTGCGCGCCGAGGGTCTGCGTCCGGAGCACTCGGTTCAACTCGGCGAGGTCGGCCGGGGCGGGGGATTTTCCGCGGGCCGCCGCCGCGAAGATTCCATAGACGGCTTCGCGCAGAGCGATCGCCTGCCGGAGCGCGCGATCGGCGCCGGCCGGATTCCCGGCCGCCCGCCGGGCCAGCCGGCCGGCTTCCGACGCATTCAGAAGCGCGGCATTCCTCGCCCATTGGATGAGGTCCGCGTACCCATGCAATGTCTCTTCCGGATGAGGACCGGCATGCCAGGCCACGGTGTTGGTAAATTCCAGGCACGCCGGCCGGGAACCAGGGGTTCCTCCTGACACGGCCGAATTTTCCATCGTCTTTTCCTTATAACAGGCAATATAAGATTGACATGTTATTCTCCGCATGCTAGGATATAACAGTCATAAACAGTATAGCACATTATTCCCCCGTTCGCTCCGGGCCGGGGAGGGAAAGATGGCGAAGCCTCCGCATTTCGGGTTATGGCGCAATATGGATTTTATGAAACTGTGGGCCGGCGAAACCATTTCCCTGCTCGGCTCCCAGGTCACGCTCCTGGCGCTGCCGCTGGTGGCGACCGTCACCCTCGACGCGACCCCGGTTCAGATGGGCGTCCTGGGCACCCTGCAGTACATTCCCTGGCTGATCGTAGGCCTTCCGGCGGGTGCCTGGATCGACCGGATGCGGCGCCGCCCGGTCATGGTGGCGGCGGACCTGCTCCGGGCGGCGCTTCTGGCAACCATCCCCCTCGCCGCGCTGTCGGGAATCCTTATGGTCGGGCATCTTTATCTGGTCGCTTTTTTGGTCGGCGTGATGAACGTTTTTTTTGATATCGCCTATATGGCTTTTCTGCCCTCCCTGCTTCCCGAGAACCTGATCGTGGAGGGAAACGCCAAGCTTCAGGTAAGCGCATCGATCGCCGAGATCGCCGGACCCGGCCTGGCCGGCGTGCTCGTGCAATGGCTTAGCGCGCCGGTCGCGATCGTGACGGATGTCTTTTCATTCGTCGTTTCCGCGGCCGCCCTGGCCCGGATCGGCGCATGGGAAACCATACCCGTCCCCATCCGGGGGACCGTCCCTATGGTGGTGGAGATACGCGAAGGGCTTCGATTCGTGTTTTCGAATCCGATTCTGCGCGCCTTTGCCGCCGCGAGCATGACGACCAATTTCTTCATCGATATGCACCTCGCCGTTTTCGTGATGTATGCGATACGGGAATTGCACTTTTCTCCCGTGCTGATCGGCGGTATGTATGCGGTGGGGAGTCTGGGAGGCCTGCTGGGTTCGCTCCTGGCCGACCGGCTCCCCAAACGTCTGGGATTGGGGCCGGTCATTGTCGGGACTCAGATTTTCGTCACCCTCGCCGTTTTTTCGATCCCGCTTGCCGGCGGGCTTCCCGCGATTGCCGTCCCCGTCATCGTTTTGGCGCAGGCCGTATGGGCATTTGCCGTCGTGGTCTATGTGGTGAATGCGGCGAGTCTGCGTCAAATGATAACGCCCGCCAACCTGCAAGGGCGCGCGGCGGCGAGCCTGCGTTTTGTGAGCTGGGGGATCGCACCGTTTGGGTTCCTGCTTGGCGGATTCCTGGGGGAGTGGATTGGATTAAGGGGGACTCTTTATGCCGCTGCCCTCGGCCCGGCGTTGAGCGTGGTATGGATACTGCTGTCGCCCGTTTCCAGGCTGCGCAAGCCGCCTGGTTCCGGCCGGGTCAATGGACAGCCGTCCCCCGCCGAAGAATTTGCATCCGATTTGGTTTAAGCGAATCTTTGATAGAATAAATCCACCGGATCGTATTTCGGGCGGTCGGTGGCCGCTCCGCCCGTCACGGATAGCAGGGAGCGCTGGAGCTATGACTCTCCTTAAGACCATTTACCTCCTCGGGGGATTGCTCCTCATCCTTCTCTCTATCCCATTAATCCTGCGGAAAATACCCCCCAACCCCGTGTATGGTTTTCGGATCCGATGGACGCTGGAAGACTCGGAGCTGTGGTATTCCGTAAACGCTTACACCGCCAAATGGCTGGTTTTTGTGGGCGCTTGCGCCATCCTCGGCGCAGCCGGGCTCGCCCTCATCCCCGGAATCTCTCTTGACGTGTATGCATTCGGAAACCTTGGGATTTTCGTCGCTTCGTTCACGCTGGCCATCATTCAATCCGTGCGTTTTTTGCGGATTCAAGACAGCCAAAAGTAAGCGTCGCATTTCCGGATATGCCATACCCGCGCCGGTAACTCCCGGCAATCTCCGATATCGTGGAAGTCGCCTGCCCGCAAAATAATCCGATAAAAAGGAGTTGGGATGAGCCAATCCGCGTGGCAATACGATGAGCTGCGGCATTCGGGAGTGGATTACAGCAATCCTTCCCAGGTCGCGGTTTACGACGAGCGTCACCAGCGTTTTCGCGATTACCCTAGGGATGCGGAAGCCGTGATGGATCGGCTGGGCGTGAAATCCGGAGACACCGTCCTGGATATGGGCGCCGGCACGGGAGCCTTCGCCCTGCATGCCGCGCCGCACTGCAGGACGGTCTACGCCGTGGATGTCTCGCGCGCGATGCTGGATTACTGCAGGGAAAAGGCCGCCGGGCAGGATTTGAAGAACATCGTTTTCCGCCAGGGCGGATTCCTCACTTACGAGCATACCGCGGCTCCGGTGGATTTTGCCGTCTCCACCGCTGTGCTGCATCATCTCCCGGATTTCTGGAAGTTCTTCGGACTGCAGCGGTTGGCCCGGATTATCAAACCCGGCGGCCGTTTTTATCTTTACGACATTGTCTTCCGCGGATCAGACCCGGACATCGGCGGGCAGATCGATGGCTGGATCCGCTCGATGAAGGAAAAAGTAGGGGTGGAATTCGCCGCCGAAGTGGAAACTCATATCCGGGACGAGCACAGCACCTACGATTGGATCATGGAAGGTCTTCTGGTCCGGGCGGGATTCCGGATCGATCAGGCGGAGTATGGAAGCGGATTCGGCGCGGCGTATCTTTGCACGAATGCGGGATAGGGACCCGGTACCACCATGGAGATCCTCCTTTCGACCCGAAGGTTGAACCTTCGCCCGCTGCAGGCGGAGGATGCCGAAACGATGTTCCGCTACCGGTCCCGGCCGGACGTCTCGCGCTACCAAGTTTGGAGGCCGGCGGACATATCCGAGGTGCGCGCGTTCATCGAAAAGCAGAGCGGCATCGCGCCGGGCGCCCGCGGCACGTGGTATTCGCTGGCGATGACGCTGCGGGAGAATGGAATGATGATCGGCGACGTCGGCCTGCATTTTCCCGAGATCGAATCCGCTCAAATGGAAATCGGGATAACCCTTTCCCCCGCGTTTCAGCGGCGGGGGCTGGCCGCCGAGGCGCTGGAAGAGGTCTGCCGCTTTGTGTTCTTTTCCCTGGGCAAGGACCGCATCTATGC
>JBAVFZ010000375.1:0-3434 GCA_049684495.1 Anaerolineales bacterium
CGTCCATTCCGCGTTCTCCGCGCCCACCCATCCATACAAGGTATGCTTGTATGTCGCGTAGAGGGCGGCTTTTCGCGTCGCAAGCTTCCCCGTCCGATAGGCATGATCGCGTCGAAGGTAGTCGCGAACCAGCTCCAATTCGGACCGCCCCAAGCCGGGCACGTTGCCCGCGTTCAGCCGCCCGACAAACACCTCCGGCTGCCGGTCCCCCGGCCCGTCGGAATGCACGTCGTAGAAACCATCTCCATTCGCATCCGACCATCCACCGTCCATGTCCATATAGAAATAATCCGCCGCGCCCGGCTGGTCCGGATATTCGGCCGGGTAACTCCACATCCTCGGATAAGGAAAATCACCGATCAGAAAAATTCCCGCAAAGGGCCGCTGCGAATAGACCGCATGCAATACTTCGCGCATGGCCTCCGGCGAATCGGCCGAAAACGCCGAGATCACAGGCTGCCAGTTCTCGTTGCGCAGGTCGGTTTCCAGGACGGCCAGGTCCTGAGTTAAATTATTCACAAGGTCCGGGTGAACCAGAACAAGGATGTTCCGGGGTACATCATTGGATAGGGCGGCGATAATCGCCGGAATATCATTTTCTGGAGGATTTTCCAAAGACGCTATGGTGTTTGCATCGGTTCTTGGAAAATGCGGCGAAGCCGAAGTCGAAATCAGCCGGCTGGAGACGGCGCAGCCGGCGAAGAGGAATGGAATTAATAGAAGGAGAGGGAAGAAAAGCCTGCCCGCTTTCATAAACCCGCTTTCGAAAATTGAAGAGGCGGCCGCCATGCCCGTCTCCCATTGTCATACGTGAAGCGGGAATTATCAAGAAGCGGTTGCCCGCAGGTGGAGGGTCGGATCCCCTAGGAGGATCCAGTTTACGTTGCGGGTCACCGCCCCGTATCCGAACGGAGTGGCAAAATCCTGGAGTTTCAGAAACGCTTCGCCGATGGGTTTCTCTTTCAAGGACTTGTTCCACAAAACGAACTCTTCCCATCGCATTTCGGATGGGGCGGAATATCCCACGAAAACCATCGCGCCCGCCATCGAGATGACCCCGCCCATACTGTCCGCCGTGGAGATGTCTCCGGTGGAGCAGGAGTTGGAAACGACGAGTATCGGAAGTTGTCCGCCGGATGTATGCACATCCACGACATCCTGGTTGGTGAAAAGACCCGCCCATGCCAGCTGCCAGCCGTGTATGCCGATCGAGAGGTAATCGTATCCATCCCCCATGAGTTCGCTGAGCATGAACGTGGCCGGCGCGGTGGTTTTCTCCTCCGTTGACCCAACAAGCCAGAATTCCGATGCCCATTCGTCTTCCTTCCAGGAGTGGGCGCGTTCATTAAATATAAAGGCGAAGGTTAGCGGGTACAGAGCCTGCATGGATTTGATCTCATTCTGCGACCAAAATGCGCTTTCCCAGGCATACCATCCGTAATGGTGATCGGCGGGCGCGGCATACACGGCGGCGTTGCGGGTCGCGAGATTTCCCGTCCGGTAGGCGTGATTGCGCCGGAAATACGCCTTCATCAATTCCAATTCCGGCTCATCCAGCAAATCCACGTTGCTTGCGCTCAGTCTCCCGACGAAAATCTCCGGGTCGCGGTCCCCCTGACCGTTGGTGTGGACATCGTAGAACTTGTCTTTGTTCGTATCCATCCACTCGCCGTCCAGATCCATGTAGTAATAATCCGCCGGCCCCGGCTCATTGGGGTTTTTGATGGGATACCCCCACATCCGCTCATACGGGAAGTCCCCGACCAAAAACACACCGGCAAACGCCCGCTGGGAATAGATCGTCTGCAACGCCTGCCGCATTTCTTGCGGGGAAGAAACCTGAAGCGTGGTAATCACAGGCACCCAATTTTCAGCCCGCAGGTCGGATTCGAACACTGCCAGTTCCTGCTCCAGATTGAAATACAAATTCGGGTGAACCAAAACCAGAATATTTCGTCCGGGATCCTCGGAAAAGCCATTGACGATTCTGCCGATAACGACATCCAAAGGTTCCACCGTGGGGGTCAGGGTGGGGGTGGACGTGCGTGTTAAGGTGGAGGTGAGCGTCGGGGGAAGCGTCGTCGGCGTCTCGGTGGCCGTCTCCGTTACGGTTTGCCAAACCGGGAGAATCCCGGAGTTGGCGCAGCCCGCTAAAAGCAGGCAAAAAGGAATCGTTACGACCAGGAACTTACTCCCATTCATGGTTTATCTCTCTCAAGGCGGATTTGCGTGTACAGAAGTCTACGTGGATAGCCGGAAAAGGTTAAGCTGCGGTTCCTTGGGGAAAATCGGCGCCCTACCACCACACTTCGAACTCCACCACCGCCTCGAGCGGCGTGGTCTCCCACGTGCCGCGCACAATGACCCGGATCCGCGTGCCCGGGTCGGCTTCCGGCACCCGGAAGGAAAGCGAGGCCATGCCGTTGGCGTCGGTCGGGGGCAGCGTGATTTCCAGCAGGGCCTGGCCGTCCTTCTCCAGCGTCACCTGAAGCGTCACATCCGGTATCCCGGCGCCGGTCGGATCCGTCAGCGCCACCTGGAGGATCTGCGTCTCCCCGGGTCGCAGGGTCGGGCGGGCGAGCGAGGCATACAGCCGGGTCACGCCCGCCGCCGGTCCGGCTGAGCCGGTGGCCGGTTCGCGCAGCGCGCGGTCGTAGCCGCGCAGCAGGAAGAACGCCTCGCCGCACCGTTCGCGCACGATCCCCCCGCCGATCCACTGCAGCCGGGCGTATTCGAAATCCTGGAACAGGATCCCTTCCGCGTCCATCGTCATTTCGGCCACCGGCGGCCCGAAGTGCTCCACGCCCGCCGTGCGGACGTATTCGCGGAACTCAAAGCACAAGTTGTGCCCGGTCTCCTGCGAATAGGAACAGTTGGAATCCTTTGACGCCGGAACGCCACCCTGCCGGCGGCCGAGCAGGTCGCTGATCTTGAGCAGGAAGATGTGCAAGTCATCCGGGTCCTGCGCCAGGACGCCGTACTCGAAAATCTGCAGCGTCCAGCCGAGCTCGCGGTCGGCGAAGGCGCGCGTCACCGGCCGCCCGAGCCAGCGCTCGCCTTCCATGCCCTTGTAGGTATCCAGGAACGGGAACTCCAGCAGGTGGCCGTTGTCGAAACTGGCCACCTCGCCGGAATAGGCGATATACACCGGTTCGATCTGCAGCGCGGATTGCGCGCCGGGGGAGGAGGCGGGCGGAGCACACCCCGCCAGGATAATTCCCGGCAGTATGAGGGGAAGGAAAACGGTGACCCGCCAGCGGCGGCCGCAGGGTTGGCTCATGCGACGGATCCGCCCGCGGGGAAAAGCGCATCTTTCCGCGCGGGAGTTTCATTATATATCGTATACCTGAAATCAATTGGTGGGTGGGGCTTTCGTACTTATTAAAGGAAACAAAAGGGCTGAACTCATATGGTTAATTACCTCTCTTGTTTCC
>JBAVFZ010000376.1:0-2157 GCA_049684495.1 Anaerolineales bacterium
CGCCCCCAATGTGTCCATGAGCCAAATGATTTCATCGCGGTTCAGATGGATCTCATTGCCAAGCCCGGCTGGAGTATTCATTATTTCCCTTTCTCATCGCAAGACCTTCCGCAACCGATGGTCAGACATTCATTTACTATTCAGCCGACTGTATCCAGTTCTGAAAGCGGAAGGAAGAAAGATGCTCGCTTTTCATTAATACGGCGGCCGGACGGGATCCGACGGTATTGCATCCGCGGCCACTCCGGGATTGAAACCGGTTGAAAACGGACCAAGCTTGACGCCGTTTCCATCCGTGCCAAATCCCAGACCGAGATCAAAACCCACGTTGAAGCCGGCGATATTCAAATTCCATCCGGCGTACGAGAGGGCGACTTCCGCTCCCGTCGTTCCACCTTTCGCCTCATACGACGGGCCGGTTGCCGTAAACACAAGCGGGATGCCGAAGAGAGATGCGGTGGATACTTTTTCCCACATATTCCCCTCGGCAAACAGGCCCGCTCCGTAACCTTCATCGGCCAGGCCGCCATACAAGCCGGCATCCCAGTTTCCGTATGTGGTTTCCGTTTCCCAGCTTAATCCCAGAAAATTGGATGTCTCGGTCTCCGCCTCGGGAGGGTAACGCATCCTCCACGGCAAGGCCGAGCCGAGCAGGTCCGAAACGGAAACCTTTAATTCCAGCTTGGCCATTTGTTCCAGATAATCGAGATAACTGAAGAGAGTCAGGTTATTGAAATCCAATTTCGGATATTCAATCCCGGTGATCATGTAGCTGTAGGAAGTATCGACATCCGTCCATTCGGTTAATTCCTGGTTGACCCGCTCATAGAAAGCCTGCAATTCCGGAGCGAATTTCTTGAGTTCGTTGATGCAATTATTTAAATCGCCGAAAAAACGGTCGGCTCCGGCCCCGGTCCACCACGAACCTCCGAACGGAGCGTCGAATCCGTATAAATTCTGCAAAAAAACCAGAATATTTCCCGCTTCGTTCTTCAGCGTAATGATTGCGGAATCGGTTTCATCCAATTGCATGAGAATTTTCGCCATGGCTGCCTTCCTTGTGCGATCCGGATTGCTTTCGAATGAATGCGCGAAATACCAAATCAGAAACCGAATTCCGCCGCATCACCTCATTTGGCGCATTTCACAGCCGCGCGGTGCCCCGTATTCCATCCGCCGCCCGGCAGAGATTCCAGGCCACTCTAGCCTCCGGAGAGATCCTCCGCCGCCTGTTCGGCAATGGTGATGGCGGCGTTTAATTGATTGCTCAGGCCGATGAGCGTCTGTATTTTCGACCACAGGATATTCATCTTTGGGATGTGCAGTTCCTGGAATTCGTCGGCGGAACGGCTTACCCAAACGGTTTTTAGGATTTCGGCCTGGGCGATCAGGGTCTTCCGGGTTTCGGTAAGCTCCCTGATTCTCGAGTTCAGATTGCCCAGTTGATTCCTTGCCATATCCGTATCCATCTCGATCGTTGTCATGGTCTCTCCTTTTCGGGGATCCGCCGGACCGCATTGAACCCAACGCGCGCGAACCGCGTCACCCGGATCCCGCCAGGTACTTCGCCATTTCTTCCCAGGCGAGTATTTCGTTGTGAAATTTTTCGAACATCTCATCGAGCCGGGTGATGTATGCGTTGACGGCCGAAGAGTTCGAATCGTACATGGAAAAGAACTCCATCGCCGAATACCCCTGCCAGGTAGCGCGCAGTTCTTCCAGGATGGTTTGCACCGAAGCCATATCCGCGATCATCATGCGGGTGTTGGCGCCCATGATTTGCTGCGCGGTTTCCACCTGTTCCATTTCCATCAGCAAATGCCGGACATGAAATTCAACTGCCATCGGGTGCTCCTTCCATCAGATCGTTCCTAACCACCGGACCCGGGATATGTCCCGCCGGAATGGTCACTCGCCTTAACCGTGCCCATTCCACACCGCCGGTATCCCCCGGCGAACCGTCCGAGAGACTCATTTAAATTTTTCCTGCATGGCCTTCCATTGATCGACTTCACCCCTGAGCATGACCCCGACCTTCCCGAAATCCTCCAGTACCGCATAAAGGCATTGGTCCGTCTCATTGAACTTTTCGTAAAACTCCTTGGCGGAATATCCCATCCAATTGCCGCCGTCCTGCAGCACCCCATACACCTGGCC
>JBAVFZ010000377.1:0-11313 GCA_049684495.1 Anaerolineales bacterium
TCAGTCCCGTATTAGTTTTTTCACCGCAAAGTCCGCCCTGGTCGGGCTGGGCCAGGGACGCCAAGGACGCAAAGATTTATTAAATATTTTAATAACCTTAGTGCTCTTTGCGTCTTTGCGGTGAAAAAGTTTTAAATGATTCCCTTGGTGGAGGGAATGCCGCCGACGCGGCGCGGATCGATCTGCGTCGCCCGGTCGAGCGCGCGCCCGAAGGCCTTGAACATCGCCTCGGCCTGGTGATGATCGTCGCCGCGCTCCAGCAGCCGCACGTGCACGGTGGCTTTGGCCGCGGAGGAGAAACTGCGGAAGAAGTGCTCCACCAGCGTCACGGGCAGTTCGCCGATCGTCACCAGCGCCCATTCGGCTCGCACCAGGCAGTGCGGCCGGCCGGAAAAATCGACCACCGCCAGAGCCAGCGCCTCGTCCATCGGCACCACCGCGTGCCCGATCCGCACCAAGCCGCGCTTCTCCCCCAGCGCCCGGTCCAGAGCTTCCCCGAGCGCCAGCGCCGTATCCTCCACTGTGTGGTGCAGGTCGACATGCGTATCGCCTTTGGCCGAAACCTTCAGATCGAAAAGGCCGTGTACCGCGATATGGTCGAGCATGTGGTCGAGGAACCCGATTCCGGTCTCGACCTCCGCTGTCCCTTTTCCATCGAGTGCGAGTTCCACGCGGATCTCAGTCTCTTTGGTTTTCCGTTCGATCGTCGCTTTGCGCATGGCGGCTCCTTTGTCCTTCCTCACCCCCAACCCTTGCACCCCTTCCCCCTCTCCTGGTTTATGACAGGAGAGGGGGAAGGGGACGGGGGATGGGGGTGAGGCGGTTAGGTCAGTTCTTCCAACGCTTGCATCAATGCGTCCGTATCCTGCGGCTTGCCGACCGAGATGCGCAGGCAATCGCGCAGCCCGGGCTTGTTGAAATACCGGACCAGGATTCCCCGTTTGGCAAGTTCCGACTGGATGGCCTGTGGTTCGCGGCCGGTCAGCCGGCACAGGAAGAAGTTCGACCGGCTGGGATAAACCTTGATCCAAGGGATCTGCTGCAACCGCGCGAACATTCGCTCCCGCTCGGCGATGATTTTATCGAAAGTTTTCTTCATCGCTTTGAAATCGTCGAGCGATGCCATCGCCGCCTGGTAGGCCGCGGCGTTCACGTTATAGGGCTGCTTCATCGTCATCATCCGCCCCATCAGACTCTGCGGGAAGACGCCGTACCCGATCCGCAGCCCCGCCAGGCCGGCCCATTTGCTGAACGTCCGCAGCACGGCCAGGTTCTCGAAATCCTGCGTCCAGCGGATCCGGCTGAACCCGGAAAATTCGGCATACGCCTCGTCCACAACAACCAGGACCGGCAATTGCAGCAACCGCCGGAGCGTTTCATCCGAAACGACCGAGCCGTCGGGGTTGTTCGGCGAGCAGACGAAGAGGATCTTGGCGCGTTTCTCCGCGCGCACCGCCGCTTCGATCCCATCCACATCGAGCGAGAAATCGGACTTGCGGTCGACCTTCAGAACGCGTGCGCGGTGCACGCCGGCGGAAAACGAATACATCCCGAAGGTCGGCGGGCAGTTAACGATGGCATCCCCCGCTTCCAGCACCACGCTCATCACCACGTCGATCGGCTCGTCCGCGCCGGCGCCGGTGAAGATCCGTTCCGGCGGGAGCTCGAGAAATTCGCCCAGCCGCTTGCGCAGCAGCGTATTTTCCGGGTCCGGATAGATGCTGAAATATTTTCCCGCCGCGACCAATTCCATCGCACGCTTCGACATCCCATAGGGATTCTCGTTGGCGTCCAGCTTTACGATCCGCTTTTTGGTTTTCGCAAATTGCGCGGCGAACACCTCGAACGGTATCACAGGGGTGTACGCTTCCGGCTCGGCTCCCTGCGGCAGGAAGCGGAATCGCTCGCGCCGTCCGGCATCTTCCGCGGCGCCGGCATCGGCCCGCAAGCGCGCCGCCTCGGCGTGCGAATCCAGGCTTTCGGCGCGGGCGATCCTTTCCGCATGCGGGCTGATCTGCGCCGCGGATGTTTCATCCAGCGCGATCAGG
Source organism: Anaerolineales bacterium (assembly GCA_049684495.1). GTDB lineage: Bacteria > Chloroflexota > Anaerolineae > Anaerolineales > RBG-16-64-43 > JAFGKK01. Next base: position 2,049 of record JBAVFZ010000377.1, read on the forward strand.
TTGGTGATCCGCACGAAATCCAGCACGTTGAGCGGCGAAGCAAAACGCGCCGTACCGCCGGTCGGCATCACGTGACTCGGTCCGGCGGTGTAATCACCGAGGACTTCGAAGGACCGTTCGCCGATGAACAAGCCGCCGGCATTGCGGATCCGCCCCTTCCAGGAATCCGGATTCGAAACCGAGAGGCACATGTGCTCGGGCGCGTACTCGTCGGCGGCCGCCACCGCGCTCTCGAGGTCCGGCGTGACGACGATCCCGCCCTGGCCGGAAAGCGAGGCGGCGATGATGTCCGCCCGCCCGCGGCTCTCGATTTGTCTCGCCACTTCCGCCTGGACTTTTTCGCCGAGCGCGCGCGAAGGAGTCAGGAGGATCGCCGTCGCCAGCCGGTCGTGTTCCGCCTGGGCCAGCAGATCCGCCGCCACCCACTCGGGATTGGCGCCGTCGTCCGCGATCACCACCGTCTCCGTCGGACCGGCCAATCCGTCGAGCCCGACAATCCCGAACACCTGCTGTTTGGCCAGCGTGACAAAAAGGTTCCCGGCCCCGACGATTTTATCCACCCTTGGGATGGTTTGGGTGCCGTAGGCCAGCGCGGCCACCGCCTGCGCGCCGCCGATCCGATACAGCGCGCTGACTTTGGCAAGATAGGCGCAGGCCAGGACGGAATCCGGAACGACGCCGTTCTCCCGGCCGGGCGGGGTGACGACGACCACTTCGTCGACGCCCGCCACCTTGGCGGGAATGGCCGACATCAGCAGCGACGACGGCAGGGGAGCGGTTCCGCCGGGAACATAGACGCCGACTCTCCGCAGCGGAGTGACCTGCTGGCCCAGAGTACCGCCCAGATCGTTGGTAGTCCAGGAGGGAATAAGCTGATGGGTGTGAAACGCCCGGATCCGTTCGGCGGCAAGCGTAAGCGACTGCCGCAGATCATCCGGGATCCGCTCATAGGCGGCCTGCCAATCGGCGGGCGGGACGCGCGGGTCTTCGATCCGCTGCCCGTCGGCTTTCTCGGTCCAGCGGGCGACGGCTTCATCCCCGTTCATCCGCACGTCGGCGACGATCCGCCGGACCGCTTCCGCGGGTGTGAGCGGTTCGCCGAATACGCGCGCGAGGCTTTCCCGCAGAGCCGGAGAAGTTTCCTCGCCTTGCGGTTTCCGTTTTAAGATTGTCCGCTTGGCTTCCGCCAGGTCGATAATTTTAAGCATCGATCCTCCTAACCTTCCTCGCCCCTATCCCCCGTCCCCTTCCCCCTCTCCTGGCATAAGCCAGGAGAGGGGGAAGGGGTGTAGGGGTTGGGGGTGAGGATTATTTTCCCAATTCTTCCCGCATCCGCACAAAGCGCGCCGGTTCTTCCTCGAAGATATACGTCACCGGCGAGACGACCACGCCGCTGCCGCCGATCGCCCGAAGTTCCTGCACCGCCCGCATGATCTTTTCCTTGCGGACGACGATGTTGACGGCGAACCATTCCTGCTTCCCGCCCTCGCGGGTGAAGATCTCGCACACCGTCGGGCCCTGCAGCCCGCCGAGATCGGTCTGGGCAAAGATCTTGGCGGCGATCTCCTGCTGGGATTTACCGCGCATGTTGGCGAAAACGATGCAGGCTTCCTCCGCCCGCAGGTGCGCCTCAATGTATTCCAGCAGCGTGTGGGCCGCATCGCGCACCTCGGGGCGGGCCTTCAGGGCGGCGCGGTTGGCGATCAGGCAAGCCTGGGAGCGGATGATTTCCCCATCCTCGAGCGGCAGCAGGTGATTGTCGCGCAGCGTGGTCCCGGTGGAGACCAGGTCGCTGATCATGTCCGCGTACCCGATCGCGGGCGCCACCTCGAGCGTCCCCTCCGAACCGATCAATTCAAAAGGTTCGACTTTCGTCTCGCGCAGAAACTTGGCCGTAAGGACGGGATATTTCGTCGCCACCCGCAGAGGTTTACCCTGCTTCGGCATCCCCGGCGCTTTACGCGCCAGGTCGGATACGCTTCGGACGCCGTCCCATCCTTCGGGCACCGCCAGGACGAGCGAACAGGTTCCAAAGCCGAGGGAATCGTGCAGGATGAATACCTCGCCGTCGCCGCCTTTTTTCTCCTCGATCAGGTCCGTTCCGGAGATCCCGAAATCAAGGCTCCCCTGGCGGACTCCGACGACGATATCCCCGGGGCGCTGAAAAAGTACGGTCAGTCCGGGCACGGCCGGGATGCCGGCCTGATACTGTCGCGGATTGGGCTTGAAGACGTCCAGCCCGCAGGCTTCCAGGAATTCCAGAGCTTCCGTTTCCAATCGGCCTTTCGAAGGTAGTGCCAATCGAATATCAGTCCTGTTCTTCATCGATCCTCCAAATAGAAAACGCCCTCCGGCTGAGGGAGGGCGCTGAAATCTCAAATCATGGGAATGCGCGGCCGCTCAACTCAGCGATGCTGGTTGACCTTGAGTATGAGCATGATTAAGGGAAAGCCGCGTGTTCATGATGGGGCAAATATACCAATGAAACCGGATTTTGTCCAGCCGGCTGTTTGGATAGGTGAATACCTAGCCGTAGAGTAAAAAGAAGTTTAAACGGCAAATCCACTATCGGAAAAGAAAGAAAAATCAGTGAAATCCGTGATTGCGCGTAATCGAAGCCGCTCATGGAATATAATTGCCTTCGGTAAATTGAAGTACCCCGTCATCGCCGATTGGAAGCCATGAGTCGAATTGCAGATTATTTTAAGGAAATTCCAAAACGGTTCCTCGCCATCCTGGAGGTTGCAAAGCCGTTGGAGCGCAAAGGTGCCGGCGTCTTGGCCTTCCTCATACTCGGGGTCTGGCTGTCGGGTGTCGTCTTCACCGAATCGCGGCACGAATTCTGGCGGGACGAGGTGCGCGCGCTCTCGCTTGCCCGGGCCGCCCAATCGCCGGCGGATCTGTACGCCTCGGTGCAATACGACGGACACCCGATGTTATGGCATTTTCTCCTATATGCCGGAAAATCAATCGTCGATTCGCCCTTGATCCTCCCGGTTTTCGCCGTCGGTATAGGGTTTTTCGCGGTTGCCGTGTTCATGTTTTTTGCGCCTTTCCCGCTTTGGGTTAAATGCCTTTTTATTTTTTCCGCGCTGCCGTTTTATGAATATTCCGTGATGGCGAGGAATTACGGCATAAGCATGCTGCTGTTGTTCCTGATCGCGATCCTGTATCGGTATCGGGATTCTCGGGGATGGCTACTGGTATTGCTCCTCATCCTGCTGGCGAATACCAACGCGCATTCGGTCGTGTTCGCCGCGTCGGTCGCCGGAATTTGGGCCTGGGATCTTTTCGTGGAGCGCAGAGCCACGCTTTCCCGCGGAAAAGTATTCTCTTTCGGCGCCGGCATGGTTCTTCTTTCGGCCGGGATACTCTTCAGCTTCCTTTGTTTCATGCCCCGGGAGAACACGATCCTGAGTCCGATCCGTCAAACCTTGGATTTTCGGAATATCGTTGCGGCATTGGGGAAAACGGCGTTCCATCCCGAACTGACTTTCGACCGGCTGATGCCGGATTGGGTTCCGAATGCCGCGGTGGCGGCCATTTTTATTCTGCTCCTCCTCGGGCTTTTCCACCGGTTTCCGCTCTTTGTCGCCGCCCTGATCGCCGATCTTGCATTCGGCATCTTCTTCGAACTCGTTTATCCCGGGTATTACCGTCATCAGGGCTTGTTCCTGGTTTTCGCCGTGTTCCTCTATTGGCTGGCGATGGACCGGCGCGGGGGCGCACCGATCCCCCGTGTCCCGCGCTGGCTCTTTTCGATAGGCGCGTACGTCGCGCTTCCGTTGATATTCCTCGCGGGGATAACCCAACTGCGGGAGACGGCTTGGCGGGACATCCGTTTGGAGATGTCTTCCAGTAAGGCGTTTGGCGAATTTCTTCAGGATCCCTCATACCGAGATGCCATCCTGCTCCCCGAACCGGATTACCTGATCGAATCCGTCGCCTATTATGCGAAAAATGATATTTATCTTCCGCGCGAAGGGCGTTTCAGTAAAACCGTATCCTGGACGACGGATTCGAATGCCTTTCTCTCCATGGAAGAATTGCTCGCCACGGCGCGCGACCTTCAAAGCACGTATAGCCGCCCGGTCCTGATCGTCCTTGGACACACAAAACTCGATTTTTCACAATCCGGCGAGGAGCACTATTCCTACAACAAGGTGTTCGCCTGGGATGCCCGGAGCGCAGCGGATTTCAAACAATCCACCGTCCTGATCGCGGATTTCCACGCCGCGCTGGAGGATGAAAATTATCAGATCTATGCTTTCCGGGATAAAGCCGGCGGAGTTGGGGGAGATTGTTTTCGGAACGGCTGCCGGCCGTCTGCATTCGTCTCCCTGCACAAGCAACGCGTCTCCCTTTCGATCAAGCCCTCCGCGGAGCCCCTGCGATTCCTTCTCTTCGATCCGTTGTAGTAATTCAAGGGGATTTCATGCCTTTTCGTAACATCAAACCGGCCGCGACGGGCAGCCTCACGCCCCTTTTGGAAGGATTTCCCTATGCGTCCTGATTGCGGCCGGATCGCGTGACCGGAGATGATCTCTATCATCTATACTAGTGGCAACTTCTTTGGTACGCTACCCGTTGCAAGGATGGGTTTGCTATTAACGTTGGCGGTCCATGGAGGTGCAATATGAAAATCGCGGTCATCGGCGGCGGATCCACCTATTCGCCCGAACTCGTCATCGGCCTGATCGAGCGTACGAAGATCCTTCCCCTGCGCGAGTTATGGCTGGTGGATATCGACCCGGAAAGGCTCGAGATCGTCGGAGGGTTCATCCGGCGCATGGTCGGCGCGGCGGGCAGCCCGTTTTCCGTCGAACTGACGGACGATTACCGGCAGGCGGTCGCGGGCACATCCTATGTGGTGACCCAGTTGCGCGTCGGCAAGATGCCCGCCCGGCGGGAGGATGAATACCTCGGTCGGCGTCATGGCCTGATTGGCCAGGAAACGACCGGCGTCGGGGGGATGGCCAAGGCCTTGCGCACGATCCCGGTCGTGCGCGCCATCGCCGCCGAGATGCACCGCGTCTCTCCCTGGGCGGTGCTGGCGAACTTCACCAATCCCTCCGGGCTGGTCACGCAGGCGCTTACCGATGTGCTGCCGCACGGGCAGGGGATCGGCGTGTGCAACGTGCCGATAACCGCCCGGATGAAGATCGTCCAACGCCTGGAGAAGCTGACTGGCACGAAAATCGATCCCGCGCGGACCCGGCTCGATACGCTGGGGCTGAACCATCTTTCCTGGCACCGGGGATTTACGCTCGACGGGGAAGACGTGTGGAGTCAGATCCTCGAGGACACCGTAAGGGAGTTGCGGGCGCAGGCCGAACCGGAATGGGATCCGGATTGGATCGCCCAACACCGTTTGATTCCCAATTACTACCTGCAATATTATTATCACACCGGCCGGAAACTCGCGGCGCAGGAAAAGTGGCCGCCCTCGCGGGCCGAAGAAGTGATGGAGGTCGAGAAGCGGCTGCTGGAGGAGTATGCCGAACCGGACCGCACTTCGCCGCCGGAGGACCTGACCCAGCGCGGCGGCGCCTACTATTCCACCGCCGCGACCCAGTTGATTGCCGCCCATCACGCCGGTCAGGGGGAAGTGCATGTCGTCAACATCGCCCACAACGGGGCGGTCGAGGGCTGGCCGGAGGATTGGGTGTTGGAGATGCCGGTAAACGTCGCGCGCGGATCCATCCAGCTCATTCCCGCGCCGCCGCTGCCGAAGATGTGCTACGACCTGATCGCGCGGGTGAAGGAGTATGAACTCCTGACCGTCCAGGCGGCGGTTCATGGCGACCGCAAAGCGGCGCTGGATGCCCTCCGCGCCCATCCGCTCGGGCCGGGCCCGGACCAGGCCGAAGCGGTCCTGAAGGACATGCTGGAAACGAACCGCAAACACCTGCCGCTTTTCTGGGAGAAATAGGGGTAAGGAAAGCATTGCGAGGTGTCAATGCGAGCCCTGCCCCGGCTCCGCCGTGGCGGGGCCAGGGGAGCGGAGCGGCCCCGGCCTACCCCAACCGGGGCAGGCGAAGCCGTCTCCGGTTTTCGAAAAGAAGAGGGAGATCGCTTCGCTCCCGGAGCCTGCCCTGAGCAAAGCGAAGGGGTCGCTCGCAATCACGTATCTGGTGTTTTATTGCCCTATGTTTGAGCGGAGCGATACCTTGGGAATTGGATATGAGCCCAAAACGTAAAATCCTCTTGGGTGTGGATATCGGCGCCACCAAAACCCGCGCGCTCTTGGCGGATGAAAACGGCGCGGTGCTGGGCTTTGGCATCGCGGGGCCGGGCAACCATGAGACGGTCGGTTACGACGGTCTGACCGCCGCGTTGCAAACGGCTGTAGACCGGGCATGCCGCGAAGCGGAAGTGGAGATCGCGGATATTCTCGCGGGCGGTTTCGGGATCGGCGGGTTGGACTGGGATTCCGAGGAAGCGAATACGCGGCAGGCGATCGGCAGGACCGGATTGCGCTGCCCGATGCGCCTTGTAAACGACACCATCCTGGGATTGGTCGCCGGCGCACCGGAAGGGTGGGGAATTGCGGTCGTATCCGGAACCGGATGCAATTGCTGGGGCTGGAACCGGGATCGCACCCGCATCGGTCGGGTTACCGGCGGCGGTACGGAGTTGGGGGAAGGAGCGGGCGCCTCGGAATTGACGGCCGAGGCGGTCAAGGCGGTCGCCCGGTCCTGGACCAAACGAAATCCCGCAACCGCGCTGGCGGAGGTCTTTATCCAGTGCGCCGGCGCGCGCGATCTTCCCGATCTGTTCGACGGCCTGATGGAAGACCGCTACAGCGTGGATCCCTGTTCGGCCCCGCTGATCTTTGAAACGGCGGCGAAAGGAGACGCGGTGGCGAAGGGGTTGATCGATTGGGCTGGGACGGAACTCGGGGAGATGGTGCTCGCGGTCGCCCGCCAGTTGGAGTTCCAGAAACTGGAGTTCGATGTGGTGATGATCGGCAGCATGTTCGACGCCGGACCGGCGCTGGTGGATCCGATGCGCCGAAAAATCCAGATGGAGGCGCCGCGGGCGCGTTTCATCCGGCTGGCGTGCCCGCCGGTAGTTGGCGCGGCGATCCTGGCATTGGAGCAGGCTGGCCTTCCGGTCTCCGAACCGGTTAGATCGCGGATCATCCGCGATACGGCCGCGCGCATGTAGCATTATTAGTCATTCCGAGGAGCCGAAGGCTCCGAGGAATCGGCTACTTGTAAACCGAGTCGCCAATTCCTTGTTTTCGCCTTCGCCTCCGGCTCGAAAAGACAACCCAATAATTCGAAAGGTCAGACAGCCCGATGGAATCTCAGCTTTGGAAGGAAATAAACGAACAACCGGAGGTCATCCGGCGATTAATTGACGCCGAGTATGATCACGTGCTCCGGCTCGGCCGGGACCTGCGGGGGAAGAACTGCCGTTTCGTCTATCTGGCGGCGCGGGGAACTTCCGACAACGCCGCCCGGTACGGGCAGTATATTTTCGGCGGGATCAACCGCCTGCCGGTCGCGCTCAGCGCGCCCTCGCTGTTCACCGCCTACCAGTCTCCGCCCCGTCTGGAAGGCGCGCTGGTGCTGGGCATCTCGCAATCCGGGCAGTCGCCGGACATCGTCGAGGTGCTGGAGGAAGCGCGCCGGCAGGGTGCGCCGACCGTCGCGATCACCAACGAGGGAAGTTCGCCACTGGCCCGCGCAGCCGAGCATGTGCTTCCGCTTGGGGCCGGGCGCGAGCAGAGCGTGGCGGCCACCAAAACCTACACCTCGACCCTGGCCGTGCTGGCGATGCTTTCCCTGGCGCTCGACGACCGGCTGCAGCCGGAGTCTCTGTTGCCGGTCATCCCGTGGATGGAAGCCGCCCTGAAGGCGGAGCCGCAGGCGCAGGCCGCCGCCGAACGAATGGCCGATTCCAGCCGCGCGGTCGTCCTTGGACGCGGCTACCACTACTGTACCGCGCATGAGATCGCCCTGAAGATCAAGGAGCTTTCCGGTGTCGAGGCGGAACCGTATTCGGCGGCGGACTTCAGACACGGGCCGATCGCGATGGCGGAGGGTGGGTTGCCCGTGATCCTCGTTTCCCACGGGGCGACCTTCCAACGGGAAATGATCGAGCTCGCCGACCTGGTCCGGTCACAGGGAGCGCGCGTGCTTGCCCTGGCGGACGCGCTTCCCGGGCTCCAACCGGCGGATTCCTGGATACCGCTTCCTGCGGGTGAACCGGAATGGCTGACGCCGCTCTTTGCGATCCTGCCGGGTCAGCTGCTGGCGTTCCATCTTACCCGTGCCCGCGGGATGGACCCGGACCAGCCGCGGCATATCCGCAAGGTGACCCTGACGCATTGATCCTGTAGTTCATTTTCTCCGGAGTATGAATGGGCGGTGTAAGAATGGATTTAACCACTAAAACACAAAGACACTAAGAAAAATTTCAATTATTCTTTGTGCCTTCGTGTCTTCGTGGTAAAAATCTATTGGTTTTTTCAGAAGGATAAAAATGAAGAATGAGAAATACCTGATCGTCAATGCGGATGATTACGGGCGGACGCCCGGCGTATCAAAAGGAATCCGGAAAGCCCACCGCGATGGGATCGTCACCTCGACGACCGCGTTGATGAATATGCCCGGGATCGAGGAGGCTTTGCGGGTGGCGATGAAGGAGGCGCCGGATCTTGGTTTGGGCGTGCACCTGGTGCTGACATCCGGTGCGCCGCTCCTGCCGCCAAAAGCGCTGGATTCCATCACCGGCGGGAGTGGGAAGTTCCCGTTGTTGAATGATTTCATCCGCGATCTGAACCGGGTCGATCCGGAACAAGCCGCCGCCGAATGGGATGCGCAAATCCGGAAATTCATATCGGTTACCGGGCGGAATCCGGACCATCTGGATTCCCATCACCATACGACCTATTTTTCCGAACTGTTGTTTGTGAAATTTCTGGATCTTGCGCAGCGCTTCGCGTGCCCGATCCGGATTCCCTTCCCCTGCCAATCCGGTTATTGCGACGGCCTGCCGGATGCGCTGAGCGGACCGGTGCGGGAATTCGTCCCGCGGCTGACCCGGAAGTACAAGATTAAAAAACCGGATTGGTTCATCGGCACTTTCTATGATGAGCAAGCCACCTTCGAGCAACTCCTGCGTATCATTGGCCGGATAGGATCCGGGGTCTCCGAACTGATGTGCCACCCCGGGTACGCGGATCCGGCCCTCCTCGAGGGGTCGGCCTACAACAAGCCGCGCGAACGCGAGATAGAAATCCTCACCACCGATT
>JBAVFZ010000378.1:0-6640 GCA_049684495.1 Anaerolineales bacterium
GTGCGGCATTCAAACGGGAGACGATGGTTTTCGCTTCGGCCTGGAAGGAAACACCCAGGGACGGCGCGACCTCGAGCAGCATTCCGATCTGCGGATTATCGTTGATGCTCGTCCCGGTATCCCAGACCTTCAGCACCTTGGCCTGGGCGGTGACGCCGTTCTTGATCCGGGGTGGGTCGATGATCCGGTAAAAATGCCACAAGGTATAAAGGACGACGCCCAACACGATGATCATGATGGGGATCGGGATAAAATCTCCGGTTTCCAGCATGCGCGGGATGTTCATCTCGCGGACCACGGACCAGTCCGTTTCCTGGATGGCGCCATACAGGCCGCCTCCGATGCTGATGACGGCGATGACCGCGCTGAATAAAAAGATCCATCGGACATTTTTCATGCCATTCTCCGGGGAGGCGGATCCGCCAACCATAGAAACATACGGTTCATCCGAGGTTGGGTTCTCTCGCGTTTATTTTATCAACGAATCCTTGAGTTTGTCTTGACATTCCGGCCGAAGAATTGCCGGGATGAATCCCGCTCCGCAAACCGGTATCCTGCTTCAAACCGCCGGAGGAAAAACCTGCTTCGGCGTCATGTGGGATCCGGACCGGACAAACAGCAGGCTGACGATCCCCAGCTGCGCCATGCCCGCCCAGAATAAAAACGGCGCGCCGGGGGCGATCTCCGCCAGCTTGTTCCCGATCGGCGGGGAGATGAGGTTTCCCAGGAAGAAAAACGTCATCGCCAGGCCGGTTGCCGATCCGGCGTAACGGGGTCCGACGCCCTCGGTTTCGACCGCCATCGTCAGGATCAAGGCGGCCGATCCATCCCGCATCATGCCGGAGAGGGCCACCGCCGCCCATACGGCCCACCCGTCCGCCGCGGCGAGCAGAACGGTTCCGGCCGCCAGCACCGCAAGCGCGCCCAGGAGAATGGTTTTTCGCGAACCCAGACGGTCGGAAAGGTATGCCAGTGGCAGGATGAAGATCAGGCTCATCGCGTTAAAGATGGAAAGCGCTCCGTCGGCCGCGGTGCCCGGCCAGCCGATGCCGCGCAAGTACATTGGGAGGTAGCCGGAGATGCCCTGTACGCAGCCGCCGAGTCCCAGGAAGGCGATCCCCAGCAGCCAAATATTCTTCAATTTAATGACGTGCCCCAGCGCCTGCCGGATGGGGACAGATTCGACGGCTTCCGATTCCTCCCGTGTGTGTTCCGGGTTTAGCCGGACAAAAAACCAGGGGAGGCACAGCATCAGGGCCAGCGCCCCGTAGAAGAACATCACGTTGCGCCAGCCTCCGAGCAGGGGGGAAAACACCGATGCGCTGAACAGCGATCCGAACAGGAGGCCGAAAGCCATTCCCATCGAAAGGATGCCGTTGGCCAAGCCCAATTGGCGGTGGGGGAACAGAATTCCGCTGATCTTGAATCCGCTCATCGACACCAGCGGCACAAGCGTGCCGACAACGAGGATGATCATGATCAACGAGAGGAAATTTCCCGCCAGCCCGCGTGCCGCCGTGGCCAGGGAGACCGAGGCTATCCCTATAATCATGACCCGTTTGGGGCCGAAGCGGTCGATGACCCCCCCGCAAAAGAATCCGGTAAAGAGGGCGGGAAGCGCTCCGATGCTCCAAACCCAGCCCACCTGAACCAGGTTGAGCTGCAGTTCGGAGGATATCTCGTTGAATAGGACGGAGAGACTCATCGACGGTATCCCGATAACGACGGCGACGGTCAGAGCGGATAGACCCAATAAATACCACCGATACCGCGGAGAAATTTTCAATGCGTTTCCCTTTCCTGCATGGAAGCCATCTCGGACACCAATTCCCTTGCCCGGGAGACGATCCGTCCGGCATCCGGATCGCGCGAGGTGAAGGTGCAGCGCATCCGTCCACCGAAGGTCGCCACGGCGAGAATGCGGTGCCCGGCGAGGTACACGCCCATCGTCGGACCGTGGATCGAAAGCAGGCGGTAGGAGCCGTACGCCTCCGGAATATCGAGCCTCCCCACGTTGCTGAGCGAAAGGTCGTAGCGCACGTCGACCGGGGGACGCGAAATCGGATGATCGGCGACCGCCATCATCACCAGCGGATTGGTGAAGAGTTCCTCGTCGGTGATCGCCGCCAGCGCGCGGCCGGCCCGATGGGCGATCGTCCACGGATGGATCCCGGGCGTGCACTCCAGCCGGATCACCGCGAGCGATATGTAATTACCGACGGCTTCGCCCGGCGAAGGCGAGAGGCGGCCGCGCAGATCGACCGGACATTCCATGAATCGTACCGGGGAATCTGGCTCCCGTTCGGCAAACGGGATGGCGAACGCCGCGCAGAGCGCCGCTTGCACCGTCAGCCCGCGGGCTTTGCAGGCGGTGATAAGCGTTGCGGATTCCGCCTCGTTCCATTCGATCGGGATGGTCCGCATCGGCCCGGACGGAGGCGCGCCGAACTGTGACTTGAAAGCGGCTTGCGGCGCGCCGGAGAAGCGCGCGGCGGTTTCCAGGATCTTCGCGCGCATCGCGTCCGGGATGAGCTCGCGCATCATTGGCGGGACGAGCGCTTCCGGTTTCCATCCGGGATCCGCCAATAGCGTCATCAGGTCGCGCAGCGCAAGCATGCTGGCGCGGCCGTCCACGACCAGGTGATCGAACACAATGATGAGATCGGATATTTCCGCGCCGCTCAGCCAGACGCAGCGGCAAAGCGGCCCGCTGTGATAATCGAACGCCTGGGCGTTCTCCCGTTCGATCTCGCCCACCCAATCCAAGTCCGCCGTGCGCTCGACAATCCGCAGCGGGATCGGCGGGACATTCTCCGTGGTTATGCCGCCGCCGTTGCCGTCCTTCGCGGGAGCGAGCCGCGCGGCCAGAAGCGGATGGCGCCGGCCCAGCCGGTCCAGCGCGCTGCGCAGAATCTCCCCGGTCAACGGGCCGCGGACGCGCGCGCAGACGGTGAAGCTGAGGGGGAAGGGCAGCCCCTTGAGCAACAATGGGCTTTGCCCGCCGGAGAGCCGGAATTCGATGGGGAACGCTCCTTAATTATGAAGAATGTCAGTAAAGTCTAACATAATGAAGTAGGGGCCAACATAATGAAGTAGGGGCTAACATAATGAAGCAGGGGCGACCCATTGGGTCGCCCCTGCGGTTGCTAGGGATCAGGGTGAAGGGCGAGGGATAGGATGATTCTAAAAGGAAGCGCTGCTTATCACTCCAGCACCTTCCACTTCTTCATGCTTTTGGGCCCGTAGAGGTTCGGCGTTTGCGGGTACTCTCTCGAGGGGAGAACATTGCGGATGGCTTCGTACCAATCCGCGTACGTTGCCGATTTGGCCAGCTTGGCAAGGGTTTGCAGTGCGACAAATGTGAACGCGCCATTCGGGCGGCCCTGGAAATATGCATCGTATGAATATTCCGTTTCCTGGCAGCCCGCCAGCAACAGGCTGGCGTTCCGCCCGGGAGGGCTGGAACGCTGAACGGCGCGGCGGATGCCGAACCGGGCCGTTTCGCGTTTGGTGAGGAAGGCGGCGGGCGGCAGGAAGCGCACGGATGTGTGGCGGGCTTTTACTCCCCGCGCGTCCGGCGGGGTGGTGATCGGCGCGAACCGCGACACCGTTCCGGAGTTGCAGGAATCGGAGATCATTACAAGCTTCACGCCCGTTTTGCGCGCCGAGTAGAGGTCGAACAGCTCGTCGTCGGTGATCGGGCCGCGCGATCGCACGTCGTACGGGCAAAGGCATTCGTCCGTGCCGTCCGGCTCGTCTCCGTCCTCGTCCGGAACGAAGGAGCCGTGCCCGGAATACTGGACCACGACCAGGTCGCCGGCGACTGCGCCCGCCAGGATTTTCTGGATCCCGGAGCGCATGGCCTTGCCGGTTGCCTGCCGGTCGATCAGCCGCCCGGTGGAAAATCCGCGCCGGGCAAGTTCCGCACTCCAGTCGTCGGCGTCGTTCACGCAACCGGCCAGGTCGCTTTCGGTTCCGGGGTAGTCGTTGATCCCGATGCACAGAGCATATTTCGCCATGGCAATCCCCTCCTTGGGCCCGCGGCCGCCCGCCGGATTACTTCGGCCTGGGTTTTAAGAATAGACCAACCCCACCGATAACCAGAAAGAGTGCGCCGATCGAGAGGGCGAAGGAGGACCAGAAAATCCGGGAGAAGAAGAATGACATATGAATCGGAGAGAGCCTGTCGATCAGGAACAGCGCGATCACGGCCAATCCGATGAGGCCCATCAGCAAGGGCGGGATTTTATCTCCCGCATCCCAGACCAGCACGAGCCAGCATACACCTGCGACTACCGTGGCGAGAACCAGGCCGATTACGGCTTCGCCGAAGAACGGGGCATATACCCGGTGCGTAAAGAACAGATTGCATGGCGACACAGTGCCGCCGCACGAATGGGTGACGGCATAGAGGAACAGCGATGCAAAAATGATTCCCAGAACAACGAGGATGGTTTTAAGAGCGCGCATGGATCCTCCCGATTCTCTGAAGGAGACGTTTCGGCGGATACCGGGCTTATCCGGTCCGGCGTTTGGTGAAGAATCCCGCCATGCCGAATGCGATATTCAGACCATTGAACAGATGGGATGTCGAGGATGTAGGCACGGCCCAAAAGATTGTATCGATGAGGCGGAGCCCGTTTGGAAGCACGATCAGGAAAACCAGTTCGCCCATCAATCCGAGGAACAACACACCCGCCGCGGCAAGTTTGCCTCCCGCATTCCAAACCAGGAGGAGGTAGACGGAAACTCCGTATGAGGCGGCCATGGCCAGCGCGGCCGCCAAGTGGACGAACATCTGGATCGTGGATTCCTGGCTCCGGAACGCATAACCGGGACTCGCCGAGAAGCAGAAATAACTCAACAACCATGCGGCTATTGTGGCGAGTACGGCGGAGAGGATGACCGATACCGTCTTTGCGCAACCCATAAGCCCTCCTTTTTCGGTTCGCGTTTGTGATGGGGGAGATCGGCTGCTGTTCGCGCCCCCGGGGATGAAAAGAATTCTATCCGGAATCTATCGAACCGGCAAATTCAAAGGCGGGTGGAGGATTATTTTCTCGGTGTCCAGCGCGGGATCAGGAACGGCGTGGCCCGCTTGTACTCCAGATAATCCGCGCCAAACCGCGCCGCGAGTTCCTTCTCCTCAATGAGTTTGCAGTAGAGCAGCAGCGCGCCGCCGGCGAGCAGGACGAGCGCCAGCGCGGATAAGGATCCGAGGATGAATCCGATCCCCGAGTAGGCGAAGATGGTGCCAAGCGTCATCGGGTTCCGGCTGTATGCAAACGGCCCTCGGGCGACGATTTTTTGCGTCGGCATCATCGGGACCGGCGTGCCCCGGCCGGATGTCACCTGGGTTCCGATCGCCCACATCGCCAGAAAGCAGCCGCCGGCCATGAGCAGAACGCCCGCGATGATATTCCATACTCCTTCCCCAAAACGCGGGATCGACAAACCCCGGTCGATTTTTTCGGAGAGCCAGAAAAGCGTGACCGGAAGGAACAGCAGGAAGAAAATGCCCTCCGGGATGAATGCCATCAGCCGCTGGTTGAGCGTAAACTCCCGTTTGGCCCAATCCTTATAAATTTTCACACATCCTCCTTGAGTGCCAATGTATCAATTGTATCACAGAACTAATTGTATTTTATTCCCGTATCTTGTCAAGCGGGGATCGAAGAAGAGCCGCGGCGTGGAAACGCGAGGGCGCCAGGACGCAAAGTGGAAAAAGGAATGAGCTCCCAAGGATGTCAGGGGGCCGGAGAATTCTGCGGTTTACAGGGCAATGGGATCCATGAAAAGTACAATGAGTGAATCGGAAGAACGCGAAGGAATATAAAAATTTATTTCTTCGTGTCCTTCGTGGATTCATTTCCGCAGGTATTGCAGCAATTCGCCGAATTCCCGGATCGAGAGATTGGTCTCCGTCCGGGCATCCTCTCCGCGGAAAAGGCAGGTGCGGATCCCGGCCGCAATCCCCGCCAGGATGTCGATCTCCCGGTCCCCGACGGCCATCGTTTCATCCGGCCGAAGATCATGGACTTGCATGGCGGCCCGGTACGCCGAAGGATCGGGTTTGCGGGGGTGCCCGTCCCCGTGCGTGATCCAGCCGGCGAAGAGGGATGCCATGTTATGGGTCTCCAGCAGGCCGGTCGTGCCCGCGAGTCCCCGGTGGGTGACGATTATGTTTTTCCCGCCGGCCGACAGGATGTATTCGCACACGGCCCGCGCGCCGGGAAACGGCGGTTGGCTGGCATACGTGACTTTCTCATAACTGGCGTCGAATGCCCGCCCCAGGTCTTCTTCCTTTAATTGATATTCCGCGGCCAGGGTGGCAAGACAATGGGTGAGGGATTGCTTCGCCAGAGCCAGTATTTTCTCCATACCGGCGTCCAGCCCCTGCGCGCGCAACGCCTCCTGAAACGCACCCGCGATCGCGGGATACGTATCGAACAGCGTGCCATCCACGTCCCAGATGATGTTCTTGACCACGGTTTCTTCCTTTAAGGTGGGATTATACAAGGGAAGGATATGATCAGTGGCGGGAGCCATCCCATCCCACCTTCCCTTGTCCCTCACTGCGTTCGGGACGTTCCCCTCCTCCCTTCCCGTATCACGGGAAGGGAGGAGGGGTTAGGGGAGG
>JBAVFZ010000379.1:0-5526 GCA_049684495.1 Anaerolineales bacterium
CAGCCTCGGGATGACATACTCAGATGAATCCTCGGCCTTCCTCCGATCCCCTCAGCCCCACCTCCTTCGGCCGCGGGCCGCTGCGCCGAAGCGTAAAATTTTTCCCTGTATGCGAATCGACCAATGACGAAGCCCGCGCCCTGGCCGAAGCCGGTGAACCGGAAGGCGCGCTGGTGGTGGCGGATTTCCAGACCGCCGGCCGCGGACGGATGAAGCGCGCCTGGCAGGCACCGGCCGGGAGCAGCCTGCTCTTCTCGCTGCTCCTGCGCCCGCCGATCGGACCGGACCAGGCGCTCCTTCCGGTGATGGCGGTTTCACTCGGTATAATGGAAGGCATCCGCCGCGCCTGCGATCTTCCGGCGCGCCTCAAATGGCCGAACGACATCCTGATCCGGGGGAAGAAGGCGGGCGGGATTCTGTGCGAGCTTGGCCTGGACGGCGCGGCGCTGAAATATGTGATCGTCGGCGTGGGGTTGAATGTGAACTTCGATCCGCGCGCGGTCGACGGCATTCCGCCGGATTCCACCAGCGTTCAAATGGAACTCGGCCGCCGGAAGCCGCGGGCCGAATTATTGCGCGCGATCCTTGAAGCGATCGAACCGCGCTACCGCAAAATCGCGCGCGGGGAATCCCTGCGGGAGGAGTGGGCGGATGCGCTCGCCACCCTGGGCCGGCGGGTGCGGGTCATCCTTCCCGAGGAAGAGTTAACCGGCATGGCGGAGAATGTCGGCGAATCCGGCGCGCTGTTGCTCAGACAGGATGACGAGACGGTGCGTACCGTTCTGGCGGGGGATGTGGTGCATGTGGAGAGCGACGATCGACCGTAGACCATCGCCCCGTCGGAAAACCGATGACCGATCATGGAATGGAAGGATCCGCCCGCCGGATAGGGCGGCAAGATCCAATCGGGGGTCGGAGCACGGCGGGCAATCCGCCGGAGAAAGGACTCGAGATCCATTTGAAACGGATTCTTCTTGTGCTCTGTATGGCATTGCTGTCCTGCACGCTGGCGGACCAAGTGGCGCATGAATTTTCCCCGGCGTCTTCGCAGGAAACTTCGAACACGGAATCCGTGGATCGATCGTCTCCCTCTCCGACAATCGATATTCTCGGCGCGGGGACCGTTTACGTCGCTCCGTTCTGTGCGCTTCTGGGAGAGGGGGATACACAAACCGAGAATTACGGCAATATATTCATACTATCCTGGGGTTGGATTGCGCAGACAAGGGAACAGGTGTTGGATTACCTGGAAAATGCGGTGACAAAAGTCACCTTTAACGGAGTAGAAATTACCGACGCGGAGCGGGGAGATATATATGCAGAGGATGAAGCCTATCATGTGTTTTGGAATAAATCTCTGGGAGTTTTGGACCGCGGAAAGTACACGATGACCTTTTTCGAAGAATACCGGAATAAAATTTTCGATGGATGGGAATATTTCGGCCCGGGCACCGATAATGAGTCAGTCGAAGATACGTGCCATTTAATCGTGGAATGAAGCCCGATTCCCCCGACAAGGAAATCGGTCGAAGAGAGCCGACGATCGACCATCGAAACATCGACCATAGACGATAGACCATGGACCATGGAAAGAACGACGATTGACGATAGACCATGGCCGATGAGCGTTTGAGATTGATTCGATGCATCCAATATTATTGGTAATGCGGAGAGTTGATTGATTATGCTTATTGTAAAAAGCAATCGTTGAGGTTTTATTCCCCTTTAGCGCTCGGATTATCAGCCTCAAAAAAATAATTGGAAAGTGATTTTTCCATTGTCTATCGTCCACGGTCTATGGTCGGTTTTTCAATGGTCCATGGTCTGTAGCCACAGGATTAATTTCCCACAATATTGAGAGCGTCTTAACCGGCGCCTCACGCCGACGTCGCCAGATCCCAGAATTCGTCGACGCTGCTCGACCCCTGCAATTCCGCGTTCCCGCCGCGCCCCGCGCGGGTTTGGCCGCCGGCCATCATCTGCGCCAGCATTCCGGAGGTCAGCAGCCACCAGATGAAATCCGCCGCCTTATGCGCTTCCCATGGAATCCGGACTCCCCTCCAGGTGCGGGCCGTATCGAACAGCCGCGCCCGCAGGCCAAGGTCCATGGGAATGCCGTCCCCGGTCATATCCTGAAGCTGGGCATTGGTGGCTTTGGAGGGGATGAGGGCATGCCGGCCGAGGAAATCCAGGTTGTCGAATTCCTGCTGCCCCACCGGCCGCGAAAACAGCATGATCACGCCGCCCCGCGACTGCGTTCCCAGGATCGCCTTGAAGGCCTGCTCGCTCGGTTTGGTCACTTCGAGCGAGATGACATGTTTGTCCAGCAGATGGTCGTATTGATCCACCACTTCCCGGTCCTTTTTCCCGACGTGCAGGTCGACCCAGGATTTGCCCTCCATCTGGGAAAGGAAGATTCTGGTGAACGGGGCGTCTTTCGACACGATGTGAAAACGAAACCGGCTGGATTTTTCCCTTAGCGCGGCGATCAGCTGTGACGAAAAGAAGGTCCCCACCGCCGCCCCGGAGACCGGGATTGATAGGTGGATCGGTTCTTTGCTTTTGGGATTGAGCTGGTTGGTTTTTTCGCGCACGCCGCCGGCGCCCAGCGGCTTGCCCCATTTGGGATTGAGCGGGTACGGCGATACTTCTATCCGCACTTTCCGCCCGAGCCGCTTTCCATAGGCGGCATATTTCCTTTTGGTGTATTCACTGGCCACGACCAGCAGATCCGCCCCGTCCACGTACCAGATATGCTGGAAGGTATCGTCGGATACGAAGACGACGAGGACGATCCGGACCCCTTTATCCTTCTCCAATTTTTTCTTGACCGCCGCAAGTTTGTGCGCCAGTCCGAAATGCGTGGAGACCACGAGGATCTTCTTGAGCGGGTCGAGCCGGTCGTCGATCAGGCGCGCCATCTCCTGGTAGACCTGGCCCGTGTCCCAGCGCAGGGACGCCCGGTACAGTTCGTTCGCCAATCCGGCAAGCGGGCCGGATTGCAGCCATTCGAAAACCGCCCTCCCGACCGGATGAATGCTGGTGATCCGGTGGAGGGTTTGGATGGATTTATCCAGGCTTCCGAGGACGACCGGGTTCACCGTTTTCGGCAGCCCGTCGTAGAGGGCGTCGGTAATCCGCAAGTGGCCGAGCCCGGCCGGGGCGTACGTAAGCACCAGTTGATTCTCCCGGTTGGTCAGTTGAGCGAGCGTGGATTTTTTCATGGGCAGATCCCTCTTCAAGGAAAGCGGAACGGTCGGCGACGGAACCGGCCGGATGTCGATGCCGCCGCCTCGATTTCTCGGGGCGGGCGGACTATCCGCATCTAACATGGACCGGCTTCCCCCGGACCGGCGGGAGGCGAGATAATTATCATATAGATTGTATATTAAAAAATAAAAAAGGGGTGCCTTAAGCGGATATTAAATTTATTTCCCTGGAAAGTGTCCGCTCAAGGATTGCCGCGATGGTTGACTCTTTGATCGATGACGATGTAGACAATCAGAGCCCCGGCCAGAAACGGCAGGGCGAATATGCCTCCGACCTGCAATCCGACGGCCATGGCGATTAGAAACCCGGCCAGCGGAACGAGAAATGCCCAGCCGCCGGGGTATCGCAGCTGGATCAGGATGGCATAGGTGGTGGCCAGCGCCATGGTGTCTCCGATCCCCATGATGGGTTGGATGCCCGTTTCCGTCGGGATGCAGATGCTCAAGTATTGAAGCAGAAGGGTGTTCCCCTCCCGGTAACTTTTTACCAGGCTCGCGGTCGGCCCGAAATAAAAGGAGGCGAGATCCATAATGGCCAGGGTGAGGCAGAAGACGATCAGCGCCTGCCGGGATTTGATCATTCCGTCGAGTATTTTCCCGGCCGAAATCGAGAGCAGGAGGATTAGGATATCCCCGACAATCCAATGGAACCAACGCAGGGCGAAGAAGGCGACGAAAAGGATCGCCGTAAGAGCAAACACGCCGGTCACCCACTGGGCCGGGAGGCGCCCGGCCAGCCGGATCCCGATGAAGAGGGTTGCCGCGGAGAGCATGATAACTGCGCTGAACAGGGCGACGTTCATGTGGAAAATTCCTTTTATCCTACGTTTTTTCGATCACTCGACAACACTTGCCTGAGGGAAATGTTTTTCAAGGAACAGCGCTTCCTCCGTCAGGCCTTGGCGGCGGTAGAACCGGATCGCCCCGGCGTTGCCGGGCATCGTTGAAACCGACACTTCGGCGCAATTCGGCGCGCCGGCCCGGGACGGCAGCGCCTGCATCCATGCGCTGCCCGCCCCGTGGGAGCGCATTTCCTTTCGGGCGACCGGCCGTTCGATCAGGCACGCCGGGGCGGCGTGGAACAGGTTCGGGCGGATGGAGTAACTGAGCCGTCCGGCGGCCGCCCCATTCGCTTCCGCAAGCGGTATCGCGCTGCCCGGCGAGGCGATATTGGCTTTTGCGTACGCCTCGGTCACCGGGGTGCGCTCGTTATCTTCATCCGCCGTTTCGCGCAAGATTTGGACGAGAACCTGAGCATCATCGGGCTTTGCGGAGCGGATCGTGATATCCATCGATTGATTTCCATCTGCATTTTCCCTGGCGGGAACTGTGCGGGGGCCCGGAACAAAGTCTCACAAGACTATGGAGGTCTTTGGGGGCCCCTGGAAGCGGAGAAATATCCGGCGGCGTGGTTCATCCGGCCGCTTTCGCGATGCCGTGGACGAAATCCACCAATTGTTTCACCATTTCCAGCGCGACACCGCTTTCCCCGTCCTGCCCGCTGCCGGAGATCTCGAGCGCGGTCCTAACCAGCGGATGGAATTCCGCCGGAAGAATTTCCAGCGACCGGACGGCTCCTTCCGCTTTGGAGAAAATGCGTCCATCCTGCAAATATGCAAAAACCCGGCAACTGTTCAAGACGGCGTAAACCGGATTCTTCGCCAGACGCTCGCCCGCCCATTCCAGGTCCGCTGTTATGGACGCGAGATAATCGCTGCGGGGGACATCGGGAAAGGCCCGCTCGATGGATTCGCCTGACAGGCGGATTCCCCGCGCCCGGATCACGGTGATATGCGCCGCGAGGTCCGGGTCGGTCCGGCGCGCATTTCCCCATTCCTTCCAAACGCCCGTCGCCAAATCCCCGACGTACCGTTCGCGCCAGTCTTCGCTGTAGTGCAAATCGAATGGAACGGGATACCGCCACGGAGACATGTCTTCCGGGCGGAGCAGGCTTATCTCCAGGGGATGGGGAGAACCGGAAAGCGAGAGCAGCAGCTCGATCAGCGATCTCTTTGCTTCTGAAGGCATGGCGCGTTCCACGACGGCCAGCAGGTCGATGTCGCTGGTCGACGGATGGAAGCATCCCATCGCCAGTGAGCCGTGCAGGTAGAGGCCGGCCAGGTTGCTCCCCAGCCGCTTGAGTAAACCGTCCAGCAGGTCCGCAACTTGCCGCTTTGTCTGATCCGGGCAGTTTTCCCATCCGTAAAGGGCCAATACCGCCTCGTTGATGCCGGGAAACCCTCTTGAATATTATAGG
>JBAVFZ010000380.1:0-14265 GCA_049684495.1 Anaerolineales bacterium
GTCCAACCCGGGATCACCGCCACGGTGATCTACGATCCGGAAAAGCCGAAGCGCATCCAGGTCACGGAAGTTCATCTCCAGAATCCGGCCGAGTCGAATGCGGTGGCCCGGATGGAAGAGCTGGAGCAGCTGCGGCAGCGGCATTTGATCACCGAGCAAGAGTACCAGGAGAAGCGCAAAGAGATCCTCGCCAATCTTTGATGCGCTCCGCCGCCCGTCCGTTCCCATAGCGGTATCCGGCCATGAATATCCGATGAAGCGGGAATTCCATCCTTCCATCAAGGGATCCACCTACTGGCGAAACCTTATCGGTTTCGCAGCCGGATCCCTGCTTGCCGGAATAATCTTCGCTTTCTATGGGATTCTTCCTGTTCACTACGCCAACAGCCGGGCCCACCCGCCTCGACTTCCCATATGCTGCGTGTCGCCGAAGGATTGGGGAATACCCTTCGAGGAAGTATCCATTGAATCCGAGGAGGATATTCTCCTGCGGGGTTGGTACATCCGCTCGCGGAATGGCGCCGCGGTGATCGTCGCCCACGGGATCGGCGGAAACCGAACCTCCGATTTGGAAAAGGGTGCGGCGCTGGCCCGGGAGGGATTCGGCGTCCTGTTGTTGGACCTGCGGGCGCACGGGGAGAGCGGCGGAGAGACCATCACCTTCGGCGGCGCGGACATTCAAGCGGGCGTCAGGTTCCTGGAGGCGCAGCCCGACGTACTGCGGAAGATCGGCGTATTGGGATCCTCGCTCGGCGGTTTGCAGGCCATCCAGGCCGCGGCCGGGATGCAGGCGATCGCCGGCATCATCACCGACGGGGCGGCGCCGAACGCATTCGAGGACTTGCCCGTACCGCATGGATGGGAGCGCTGGCTGGATACACCGTTTCAGTGGGTTGCGTTTCAGACCTGGATCAGCCTGGGCGTGCCGGGGCCGCTGTCTGTTGTTGAAGCTCTCGGGAAAATCGCGCCGAGGCCGGTTTTGCTTATCTCCGGAACCCTCGGCGATTACGAGCGAGAGATGCAGAGGAAATTCTTCCGCGCGGCGGGGCCGGGCTGCACACTCTGGGAAATCCCGGAGGCCGGCCACACCGAAAGCTGGATAAAACGAAAAAAGGAATATGGGGAGCGCATGATTGCTTTTTTCTCTCAAGCGCTGTTGGTATAACCGGTCGTCCGATTTGGCGCCACAAGGAGACTGTGGAGCATGGTCGCACACCCGCAAGTCCCCCATCCGGTTCCGGCCCGAAGCAGCCTTCGGCTTGCCTATGCCTTCTCACTCGGGATTGCCGTCCTCACGGCCGTGGCATCCGCCGCCGGCCTGATTTTCCCCACGGCCGTTTATCCGACCGATGAATTGCGGCGGGCTTTCGTTCCAAACGACGTGGTCAATCTCCTCATCGGATTGCCGATCCTGATCGGGTCGATGATGCTCGCGGCGCGCGGCAAACTGGTCGGATGGCTTTTCTGGCCGGGAGCGTTGATGTTTTTCCTCTACAATTATTTAATTTACCTATTCTGCATGCCGCCCCAATGGGAATACCTGCTCTATCCGGCGCTGGTTGCGGCAAGCGCGTATACGCTGATCGGCCTCGTCGCGGCCCTCGATGCGGATGCGATCCAAGCCCGGCTGTCCGGCGCGGTTCCGGCGAGGCTGTGCGGCGGAGTCCTGGCCGGGTTGGGCGCCCTCTTCCTGCTGCGGGTCATCGGCATCATGGCCGGCAGTCCGGACGGCCTTGCGAAAACCGAATTCGCGGTAAACATCGCGGACGTCCTCATATCCCCGGCGTGGATCGTCGGCGGCGTGCTGCTTTGGCGGCGCAAGGCGCTCGGGTATGCCGGCGGACTCGGGTTGCTCTTCTCGCTGAGCATGCTGTTTATCGGATTGATTTTCATATTCCTGTTGGAGCCCTTTCGGACGGGATCTTCCTTCCGCTGGCCGGATATGCTGGTCATCCTCGTGATGGGCATGATCGCCTTCGTGCCCTTCTTCCTCTTCCTCCGCGGAGTGGCCGGCGGCCACAGGACCCGGTCCGCGTAGAGTGTCCGATGGAATGGGCGTCCCCCAAGAAAGACAAACGGGCGTGGATAAATCCCACGCCCGTTCTGTTTTAATTAACGTTC
Organism: Anaerolineales bacterium; assembly: GCA_049684495.1. Lineage (GTDB taxonomy): Bacteria > Chloroflexota > Anaerolineae > Anaerolineales > RBG-16-64-43 > JAFGKK01. The sequence continues at coordinate 2,122 of JBAVFZ010000380.1, forward strand.
GAACCCGTTCGGCGCGTCCCGCCGGCCGTATCCTTCCGGGTGAAGGCGGTCGGTTCGGTGTTCGTGCCGCGGCCATGGGCGTAAAACCCGAAGCCGACCGGGCCCCCATGGGTTTCGATGGATGATTGGAACTTACATTCCCAGCCAAAGCCCAACGCTCGGCCGGGCAGCCCGCGTTTGGACGGCAAACCATTTGGATCCGGCAGGGCAGCAGTTACACTGCTGCCCTGCCCCAGGTCGGGAAATCATTTAGCTTCGAAGTGACTCCAGGCGTAGTTGCCCACATAGTAGATATACCAGTAACCATCGCTCATCTTGGCGGGCAGAGCGGGCGTATTGGGGCCGGTCGTGAAGGCGTATTTATTGGTGAAATCAACCCCGTTGACTGTCAAAGCGGCCAGGTTCCAGGAATTAATAAAGGAACCGAGGTTGTTTGACCTCCAGCAGAATGTGCCGGCCCCATCCTTGGAGAACGGGGCGGTGATCGTAGCGCTCACCGGGCTGCAGGCCGTCCCACCGTCACCGCCCGACGTGGGCGTGCGTGTTCGGGTGGGCGTCGGCCCGCCGGGGGTGTTGGTGCGGGTGGCTGTGGGGGTTCGGGTGGGAGTTGTGCCGCCTCCGCCGCCGCTGATGCTGGCGGAGAAGCTGTTGACGGCGAGGCCTACCCCGCCGATCCACGGCTCAAAACCCATCTGCATGCTGGTCAGGTACCATGCGGTGGTGCCAAAACCGGAGCCGCGGGTAATCGCGTCCAGGATGAAGAGCTTCGCGTCGACGTTGAAGCTGGTGATGCCGGACTGCACATACGAGACCACGTTGTTCTGGCCGTTGTTGCCGACCCAGACCGTCCAGCTCCGGCCGCCGATGCTGACCGTCCCGGTGGACGAGCCGACCGGCTGGATCGTTCCTGTGTGATGCAGCCAGATCATGATCTCGGTGTCTTGAACGCCGCTGACGTTCGTGTCGGCGTTCAACCATATGTCGTACGCCGCGTCAAAGGTCCCCGAACCCGGGTACGTTGTGGTGACGCTGGTTTGGGCGCTGCCGATCGCGCTGATCTGCATCGGCAGCGGCGAGCTCGGGCTGCAATTGCCGTAATGGCAGCCGATGTAGATCGCCGGGTAGGACACCGGGGCGCCGCTGAGGTTGCCCGTGCCGTCCTGCTGGATGATCTGGAAGCCGTTGGCCGTTACATTGATGCACTGGGTCGCGCTGGTGCCCCAGCGATTGTTCATGACGACGTAGTTGCCTTGCGTGGTGGTGCCGTACTGATCGCAGATCACCCCCGTGGCTGCCCGAACCGGCCGGATCGAAACCAGGACGCTCACCAGCATCACGGCCAGTCCCAAGACGGCGATCGCCGGTTTGGATTGGGAACGCACGCTTTTCATAGTGTCTCTCCTTGTCTCTGGATGGGTTGGTTCGGTTGGACCGTTTCAAAAAATGCCGCGGGCATGGGTTCGTCCAACGGATCGGATCGAAGAACCTCCCTCTGCCCGATTGCCCGGAAGCCCCGATGAGGCAACTCCGCCGGGCGTGAATCCCTGCCCGCGAGGCGCAACCGGGCCCGAGTCCGCCCGGCTGCGCCTCGCAGGAACCGAAATCGTCGCGCTACTTGGCCTCGAAGTGACTCCAAGCGTAGTTGCCTACGTAGTAGATGTACCAGTAGCCATCGCTCATCTTGGCCGGCAACGTGGGCGTGTTGGGGCCGGTGGTAAAGGCAAACTTGTTCGTGAAGTCCACCCCGTTGACCGTCAAAGTGGCCAGGTTCCAGGAGTTAATATAGGAACCGAGGTTGTTTGACCTCCAGCAGAATGTGCCTACTCCGTTATAGGTGAACGGAGCCGTGATGGTGGCATTCACCGGGCTGCACGCGGTGCCACCGCCGCCCGATGTGGGCGTGCGGGTCACAGTCGCCACCGTCGGCGTGCGGGTGCGGGTGGGAGTCGGCCCGGTGGTCGTGCGAGTCGGCGTGCGGCTGCGCGTGGGCGTGCGGGTCGGCGTATTTGTGGCCCCGCCTCCACCGTAGACGGAAGCTTCCCGCGATGTCTGCTGGATTCCGTTGGCTCCGCTGATGATGCGGGTGCCCCAGGCCGTAACCTGGTTGGGATCGAAGTTGGTCACCATATCCAGGTATTCCACCCCGCCTCCGTTCCCGCTCCACGACCATCCGATGTAGCCGATCCCGTTGGATTGCGCCTGGGACATGATGGTATCTTCATCCGGATCGCCGTCGGAGTGCATATTTCCGAACTCGCCGATATCCAAGGGCAGCCCGGCATTTACGAAGGTCGAGACGTAACTCTGAATCTCGGCGGCCGTGTCGAACACGCCGTACATATGGATGCTGAAGATGGTATTGCGCGCGGGATCGCTTGCGAAAATACTCGCCGCGTTGTCGCGCATGACGAACTGCCAGTCCTGGCCCCAGTTGGGCGCGTCCACCATCAGGGTGTGTTGGAAGCCCGCGCTGCGCATGGCGGCAATGGCGTTCTTGGTGTCGTTAACCCAGTTGGCGGCGTTGTTGTTTCCGTAGGGTTCGTTGCCGAGGTTGATGATCACGTAGGCTTCCTGCCCGGTCAGGACGCTCTGGATGCTCTGCCAGTAACTGACGGCCTGCGCCAGGGAATAGGCCGCGCCGTCTTCGCCGTACCCGGTCGTATCGTGGTCCTCCAGCACGCAGATCAGCTTATTGGTTTTGCACAGGCTGATGACATTGGCAACGTCACTGGCGCCGTTGGCCGTCCAGCGGCCTCCGCTCAGGACCACGCGCACCGTATTGGCGCCCTTGGCCTTGATGTTGGCGAAGGAACTTGTCTGGGTGGGGTACCAGGTGTGCGCATGGGCGATCCCGCGCATGACGAAGTTGTTGCCGTTCGCGTCGAGCAGATTCCTTCCGCTGATGTGAAAACCGACGGCCGCCCGGGTCGGCCGGGGTGGTTGGGCAAGGCCCATGACCAGCAGGACGAGAATAAACAACACACTGGATCTTTTGACACTTTTCATGGGGAACCTCCATCGCTCCGAATCGCTAATTTCTCTTTGGTGACCGGGTCATCCGGACCCGGACACCCTGAAGAACACTGAAGCAGGATGCGCTTCACGTTTTTCGCGCGCTCCCTTCCGGCGGCGGTTGAATCCGATCGATTGCCGCTCCGGCCGGCGCATTGTAAATTCGCCAACCCGGCAGAGAGCCTTTCCCCGACAACCTCCTCTCTAGGCTTCCGCATCAGGGCTTGCGGCGGTTCCGGCGGGCATGGATTCCCCTCCACGCCCGCCGGTTTGCCGCCGCACCGCCACGATACTCACTCCCGGCAGCTTGTTCCGTCCTCCGGTCGAATTACGGGTACTGGTTTGCGCGGAGGATGTCGAACTCCGCCTGGAACCACTGGCCCGCCTCGGGGGCATTGGGCAACGCGCCGGTGGAGACGGATGAGTCGTACCGGCTTTGTCCGTTCGGATTGCACATGGCGTCGAATCGCGCGGAACCGGTGTTGCTGGTGCCGTCGGATTCGCCCGGCGGTTTGACCCAGACGAAGGCGTCGAAGCCCGCGAAGGGGCTCGCCACCGGCCGGATGCCGATCCCGCCGGCCTGGTTGCACCAGTTGCCGCGGTGGTAGCGCCGGTCGATCCGCGACTGGTTGACATAGGTGACGGCGTCGGTCGAGGTGCTCACCACGGTCGGGCGGCAGCCGTTGTTACCCGCGGTGTAACTGCACCCACCCCAGCCGTTGCGGCTGGTGTCGATCAACATTCCGATTGTGCTCGGGAAGCCGCGGCTGATGAAGGCGGCGCGCATGTCGATGGCGTAGCGCCGCTCGTCAATGTACGGGTTGCTCGAGTAGAACGCGACGTTCAGGATCTGCGTTCCGCCGACCGTCAGGCTCGGGTTCGGCATGAACACCTCATCCACGGGCGTGTAGCCGGCCGTGTTGCTGACGAAGCCGTCGATGCTGTTAACCCCCTTGGTGGTGCCCTTGACGGTATTGGAGATCAGATCCGCCGCCGGACCGAAGTTGGTGGACCAGCCGAGCCAGCCGGAGTGGGCGATGTCGACGTACATGTACACGTTCGAGAACGTGTTCAAGCGGTTGATGGCGTACTGGACGCCCTGGACGTACGCGCCGCTCGAGTTGGCTTCGGAGCACTTGGCGATCGAGAGATTCGTCACCAGGTTGGGAAGCGAATCCGGCTCGATGACGGCGACGATGCGCAGGTTCGCGTAGGCCGGTTTGCTGCCCAGGACCGTGATGATGGGGTCGATGTACAGCGTCTTGTAGTTGTTGAGGCCGTTGTTGGCGATGAGGAACTCTCCGTTGGAGGCCAGCGCGGCGCAGTCACGATTCGGCAAGTCGTAGATGACGATGCCGATCAGATTGGCGCCCTGCGCCACGGCCGCGTCCAGGTGGCTCGCGAGCGTGCCGGCCGCGGCGACGCTGTCGAGCCAGACGAAGGTATTGACGTTATAGGCCGTATGGCCCTGCCAGGATTGATTGACATACCAGGCGGCGCCCGAGAAAGGATTGTCCATGTGCGTGCCGGGCGGTTGCGTCGGCGTGACGGTGCCGGTGCGGGTTCCGGTAGGGCTGGAGGTATTGGTCGGCGTCGGTCCGGTGGGCGTGAGCGTGCGCGTGAGCGTAAAGCTGGGCGTGAGTGTCGGTCCGCTTCCCGGGTCACTGCCCCACACCAGCGAGCCGCCCTGATACAGCGGGAGGCTCGGCCAATCGGTGTAGGCGGCCGGCAGCGAACCGGCGGTGTGCCAGAAGTCGTTCGCGCCGCTGTAGGTGCTCGCCCAACTGCTCAGGTGCAGCGCGGTATCAAACTCCCACGATCCTCCGGCCGGGAGCGAGGCGCTGCCGTAGCCGACCGTGAAGTAGTAGGTCGAGCCGGAAACCAGCGTCGGCCCGGAGACCGCGGCCGCGCCGGACTGATCCCAATATTTCTCCAGGACGTATCCGGAAGCCGCGTTCGAACCGTCCAGGGTGAAATAGATCCGGGCGGTGATGCTGGATTGGGCGCTTGAGCCGGGGTTCATCACCTTGAAGTGGAAGGTCGACTGCTGGTTGTTGTCGGTGCCGGCCGCGATCAATTGCACCTTGAGCCCGCCCGGCCGGTTGGTCGGGGTGAGTGTGGGGGTGGGTGTCGGGGTGTTCGTCACTCCCGTGGGAGTCTGGGTGCGGGTGTTCGTTCCGGTGGGAGTGAAGGTGAACGTCGCGCCCGTGGACGTCCGGGTCGGGGTGAGGGTGCTGGTCGCAGTGGGTGTGGCCGTCGCCGTCGCGCCGGTGCCGCCGCAGGAAACGCCATTAAGAGCAAAGTCCGTCGGCGCGGCGTTGGCTCCGCTGTATTCCATGTTATATCCAAAGCTTGTGTTCCCCCCGGCCGGGATGTCGGCGTTGTAGCCCAGGTTCTTGACCGACACGGCGTTGCCCGTCTGGGTGAAGGAACCGTTCCACAGGTTGGTGATGGTCTGGTTGCCGGGGAAGGTCCACGTCAGCGTCCAGCCGCTGACGGCAGTCGTGCCGATATTGTTAATGGTCACATTGATCGTCGCGCCGTTTCCCCAGTCATCCTGCGGGGAGTAGACGATCGAACAGCCGGCGGCGGCGTAGGCCTTGGAGACAGGTGACAAGCCAACCGTCAGAACCAATACGATGGCTGCCAAGGGTAGGAAGCGCCTGTGTTTCATGCTGCACACTCCTTTTGGGCTTCATCGGAGCCCGTCTGCAAATCCGGAAGGACTTCAAGCTCTGTTGGTAATGTGGGAGGCATCACCTCCTTTGTTCCTGGCCGGGAGCGTTCCGGTTTATCGCAGGAAACGCCGCTCGAAAATCGAGCAAAGCCGCATTCGTTCGTCCGGGGACGGGCGTAATGGGTACGCCCATCCCCGATGGGAAATCCACGATGGACCGATTAGCCGCAGATCGTCCCGTTCAACGCAAAGCCGGAGGGCGTGGCATTCGCCCCGCTGTAGCCGGCGTTGAATCCGAAGCTGACCGAGCCTCCGCCCGCTCCGATGGCGCCGTTGTAGCTCAGGTTCCGGACCGTCACGGCGGCGCCGGACTGGGTATACGAACCGTTCCACAGGTTGGTGATTATCTGGTTGCCGGAGAAGGTCCAGGCCAGAGTCCAGCCGTTGATCGGAGTGGAGCCGTTGTTGGTGATGACCACGGTGGCGGTGAAGCCGGAGCCCCAGTCGTTTTGGTTGGTGTAGGCGACCGTACAGAGGGCCGTGCCGGTAGCCGATGCGCCGGGCGTGTTGGTCCGTGTTGGAGTGCGGGTGAGGGAAACGGTCGGCCCGGTGGGTGTGCGCGTGCGGGTTGGCGTGCGGGTGAACGACGCCGTTGCCCCGGTGGCCGTCCGGGTCGGGGTATTCGTGCGGGTGGGAGTGCGCAGGGGGGTATCCGTCGTTCCGCCGCCGCCATCCAGGGCGAACTCAATCGGGGTCAGGTAGGCCTGCTTGGCGGAGTTGACCGTCAGCCAGTCATCCTGCAAAATCCCGCCCGTATCCCCCGAGTTGGGATTCCAGGACCAGTAGGTCCAGTTGATCCCGCCGGCGCCCAGATAGTTGGCCAACGCGCCCAGCCACTGCTTGTCGTTGGCATCGTCCAGGCGGGTGCCGAATTCTCCCATCAGCACCGGAGCGATATCATTCTTATGAAGGTATCCCCACCACCGATCCCACAGGGCAGGCATGTTGTTCGGGAAATTGGGATCGCTGAGCCAGGTTTGGGCGAAAACGTCGTTGCCGTATTCGTGGGCCGAATAGACCAGGCGGGCATTTGTGTTGAGGCGCACCGGATACTCCTGTGCGCCTTCCAGGTTGCCGCCCCACCAGGTGCAATCCGCGCCCTGGGATGGCTCGGTCACCCCGCCCGGCCCGTAACAATCCACGCCTTCGACAAATATCAGCCAGTTGGAGTTCGCCGCCAGGATGGCGTTCCCGGCCCGCTCGGCGGCCAAACGCCAGTCGGTGGTGGAGCTGCCGCAGCCCCAGCAAGCGCCGGCTGTCGGGCTGCCCTGCACATGGTGCGGTTCGTTGTGCAGGTCGGCCCCGACGACGGCGGTATTCCCGGCGAAGTGCTGAGCCAGCATGACCCAGTCGCTGATCCAGCGCTGCTCCGAGTATTGACTCGTGTACCACAACGGGGACTGCGACCCGGAGTCCGGGCGATGGCGGTCCAGAACGAAGCGCAGGCCGATCGAACCTCCGTAAGCGATGAGCTTGTCCATCACTTGGAGACCAGTCGTCAGCCCCTGCAGGTCTGCATTCTTGCCGTTGGAGAAATCTATGCTGTTCGGCACGCTGCCGGAGTCGAAGAGCTGGTTGGAGTACGGCAGGCGGATGGTGTTGTACCCCAGGTTCTCGATCTGGTTCAACATGTCCTTGTAATCGCGCGACCAAAGACCATGCGCGACATAATTGCCGGTTTCAAAACCAAACCAGTTAATCCCGGCTATCCGGACTTGCTGGTTGTTGGCATCCAGGATCCTGCTGCCGCTGGTGTGCCAGTAGCCGGCCCCGGCGGCATTCACCCACAGGGTGGGCGCCGCAAGAGCCTGCAAGGCGATAAGGAGAAATAACGGCAGAAAAATTAATGGACGAACGCTGCGACTTAAGTCCTTTCCTCGAATTCCCGGCATTTTGGCCTCCTGTAAAGATAAGGGGAGGATCGGCGGATTTGCGCATATTTTGGGCGATCGAACTCACCGGACCGGCTTCCATCAAGTTAATGGCAATAGGCCTGGTAGTCCCCCCGCAAATACCAAAAACACTTGCCGGGTTTGCCATCCGACAAAAAGAAAAATTTAAGCATTTGTGGATGCCTTGAGCGTACGCTATCCGCACGGGCGGAGTCTCGCACGATATTAACCGGGGGCAGCAGGATTTTGACCTGGGGAAATACGGAATAAAAAAAGGGCGGTAAACCACCGCACTTTTTTATCTGATCCTCTATGCCGATTTACCGGGTGGGACTAATTTCTACTGGAGGCCCGGGGATCGTGCCTGGTTGGGCGAGGATTTATACCGGCTGGGGGAGATTCCCGTTTCGTGCCGGAAAACCCGGCTGAAATATGTACTGCTGGCAAAACCGACGTCGAGGGCAATCTCTGTCAGGGTGCGTCCGCTTTCCTGCAGGAGTGTCTTGGCCTGATGAACGCGATAGCGGTTGAGGTAGGTTACCAAGGTGATTCCCATCTCCTGCCGAAAACAACGCGCCAGATATGCCTTGTTGATGCCCACATAGTGGGCGGCATCCTTCAACGAAATGTGTTCCATAAAATGGTCGTGGAGATAAGCCATTGACTTGCGTACCACTTGCCGCGTTTCGCCGCCCAAGGTCTTGCTGCGCGTCAGAGCGGATTCGATAAAGGCCAACGTCTCGTTCGTACTGAATGCATTCTTCTGGAGGATGCCCCACACTCCCCGGTTCATTTTTGTCATATCCTCCACGGTCAGCCTTTGGCCGGTCAGGACGACCACGGGAATAGTCCGGCTGCTCCGGTCGCGCTGCATGGCTTCCAACACTCCGAATCCATCCAGTTCGGGCATCAACAGATCCAGCAAAACCAGGTTGGGATGCGCCTCACGGATCGCCCCCAAGGCCTCTTTTCCGTTGCGGGATTTCAAAAGCCGGAAGCCCGTCGACCACATGGCCACCATGCGGGCGTGCATCTCCAGGGAACTGGAATCGTCATCCACAATCAGGATGGATTGATCGTGCCGATCCGGTTTTTTTTCAAGCCCGAAGTGTTTCAGCGCCTGGAGAAGATCTTTCTTGTTCATCGGCTTGGTGAGGTAATTCATTTCGAGCATCGAACCGCTGTCCCTTGCCTGGTCGAGGGAATAAAACAGCACCGGGATCTCGCGGGTGCGCGGGTTTTCCCTCAACAGTTTCAGGATTTCCCACCCCTGTTTTAACGCCGTTCCCTTTTCCAAAACCACCGCTCCGGGCAGAATTTTCAGCCCGTGAGGCGACCAGACGGTATCGGCCTCCATCCAGGCCGCGTCCACCTCGTATCCCCGCTGGATGAGATACTGCCTTAGGCGTTCTCCGTCGCCGGACCGCTCGCCAATAAGGAGGACCGTCTGGCCAATGGAGAGCGGTACCACCGTATCCAGGCCGGCGGCATTTTCCATGGCCGGGAGGGAAAAGGAGAAAGTCGAGCCTGCGCCTTCCTCCCCGGAGGACCATACCCCGATGGATCCTCCATGCATCTCGATCAGCCGTTTGCAGATAGCCAGGCCGAGTCCCAGGCCGCCATATCCCCGCGCAATTGTCCGCTCGGACTGGCGGAATTCGTCAAAGATGACGGATTGTTCCTCCAGCGGAATGCCCAAGCCGGTGTCGCTTAATGCAACGGTGACCAGTCCTTCTTTGGCGCTGATGCGAAGCGCCACTTTTCCCTGGGGGGTGAATTTGACCGCATTATGAATCAAGTTAAGAATTACCTGGCGCAGCCGTGTCCGGTCTCCCCACACCTTGGGCAGGTTCTTATCGATGGAAACCTGCCATATCAGCCCTTTCTCGCGAACCAGTTGTTCGCCGACGTCGAGAACCGCATTAAGCGCCTCGGCCATGTCCAGCGGCTCGCAGACCAGCTTCAATTGCCCCAGCTCATTGCGTGTCAGGTCGAGTACATCCTGGATCAGGCTATCCAGATGTTGCGCGCTGGCGTGGATCCGTTTGAGGTCGTGCCTGTGCGTCTCCGATTCCCCTTTGGCTTCCTCCTGGATCAGCACATCGCTCAGACCGACGATCAGGTTGAGCGGGGTGTGGAGTTCGTGGCTCACCGTCGAAAGGAAGCGGCTCTTCAGGCGATTCGCCTCCTCGGCCAATCGGCGTCCTTCCGTGGCTTCCCGGTACAACCGGGCAACCTTCAGAAAAGCGACCAGTTGCCAGACAATATTGGCGCTCACATCCAGGCTATCCGCATCGAAGGCGACGTATCCGGACATCTCCTCCTGGCCGGCCATGGGCAGCACAGCCAGGCGAAAACCGTCCGGATATAACTCCCTGGGCGGGAACTGACGGCTTGGGAAGCGCAGCTCCCGGCCTTGTTCCGATACTTTCCGCAGCCGGCTCCGGAAGACGGGGTCGCCATCGTCCGCCTCGAAGAAGGCCACGCTGACATTCCGGATGCCCATCTGCGGCAGATGGCATGCCAGAATTTCATACACCTGCGCCTCGTCCAGGGCGGTGAGCAAACGCGCGTTTAATTGGCCCACCTGATCGGTGATCCATTTTTGATGGATGATGGAATACTTGAACTGGCGCTGGTTGCTTTGCGTGACAAGGGTTTGGGCTTCCCTCACCATCTTTTCGGGGAGATGATCGTCCGCCGGCCAGCTCAGCATTTCCCGGATCAATCCCAGGCTGGATTCCAGAGTCGACAGGGCTGTATGCCAGATGGAGATATCCTCCCCGATATCCTCGAGGCGCGCGATGGTATCCGCCAGCACGAGGCGGAACGCGGCCGGTTTTTTGGAATCCAGGCTTTGGATGAAACCCTCCACCAGATTCCCGCACCGGGAACGCACCTCGTCCAGGCTCAGGCGTTGAGCTCCCGCCAACACGGTTCCGGTCATCGTTTTTTTCAGATAGGATGAAATAACCCGTTCATCGTTTCGAGAAGCCGGGTGGTTGGGATCCCCGGAGACAATCTGCCGGATGGCGCTTTGCGGACAACCACAGGACTGCCGGAGGACCAGTTGCATCGGGATCCGGATATCCTCCAGCTTGTCCCTCCGCCCTTCGAGGTAATCCAGGAGCAATTCCAGCCCCTGGTATCCCATTCGGAACGCCGAACTGTGTATGGTCGTGAGGGGAGGCACTTGCGTGATGGACTCGGGAGAATCATCGATGCCGATCACGGCGGCATCCTGAGGAATTCGAATATGAGATTCCCGCAGGACGCTCATCGCGCCCATCGCGGATTCATCGTTGCTGGCCAGGACAGCGGTAAACGGGACGCCCGTCCCGATAATTTGACGCATGGCCGACTGTCCGCCGTTGATCCCATGGTTCCCGTATGCGATCAGGGCGGGATCGGCGGACAGGCCGAATTCCTGGACAAGCTCCTGATACGCCCCCAGCCGGATCCCGCTGTCGCCTTCCGCATCGTTGGGAAATCCGGCTATATAAGCAATTTGTCGATGACCATGGGATACGAGATGCAACAAAGCCTGGCGCACACCGCCTCTATTATCGATGGCGATGGTCGGACCTTTTTCGCCGCGGGTGATGAAAACAACCGGGTGTCCGGCGGCGATCAGTTGCTGGATAAATTTCGACCGGGTATCCGAGAGCAGGGGATTGACGACAATCAAGCCATCCGTATTCCAGGGACCTATCGGCAGGAAGTCGACATCCGGCGACGGAACGGGCCAGGCCGGCCGGGCATGGGAGTAGGAATTTTCCATGCCGCACGCCAATAACAGGTTGCACCGCCGGTTCCTGGCCGCCGAACTCACCCCGTGCAATACCGGACCAATGAAATTCCCCAGGATCGTCCCGTAATAAACCTGACTCCCCGCCAAGACGCCGATCGTAAATTGTTTTTGCGAGTTCCTGTCCATATACCGCTTCCGGGAGGAAAACCAAACAGCCGGGAAACTCCGCAATTCCGCAGGCGGTTGTTATACCACCAAAATAGAGCGCTTGCGGGTCCGGCGCGTTCCGGGGGACGAATCGATCAAGCGGTTTTCGAAACAAGCAATCGGGGCGGGTATTCCTGGGATCGGCAAATCCGGGGGCGTCTCATGCCGGATACCGGGGAAAGATTCCATCCGGATCGGACGGATGCGGGATAGCGGAAAGGAGAAGCGCCCCCTGCCCCCGCTCCGCCGCGTTCAAAGAGGCAGCTCCACCACTTCCAGCCAATATTGCGTCAGGCTTCGCATGATTTCCACCAATCCGGAATATGTCACCGGCTTAAGGATTACGCTGTTGGCTCCCATGTCGTGCGTGCGAAAGATATCCTCCTCGGATTTTGACGTCGTGAGGATGATGATCGGGATATGCCGCAGGCGCGGATCGGATTTGATCTCTTTCAAAGCTTCGCGCCCGTCCTTCTTGGGCATATTCAGGTCCAGGATGATCAACCCGGGGTACGACAGCGTCGAAGCCGTCTTGTACTTGCCGC
>JBAVFZ010000381.1:0-8119 GCA_049684495.1 Anaerolineales bacterium
CTCCCAGATCCATCGTCGCGACCCATTTCTCATTGAGCGTATCGATGAGACCATCGGCCTTAACCTTGGCCAATCCGCTGTTGATTTTCGCGAGCAGGTCGGTTTTGGTTTTGCACACGGCGATCCCGATCGATTCGCCCGTCAGCGGTTCGCCGACGGCCTTGAGCTTGTCGGAATACTTGGCGACATATCCCAGGGCCATGACGTTATCCGCCACGACCGCATCCACATCGCCGTTCATCAACGCCTGGTAGGCCAGCCCGATGGTGTTGTAGTTCACCAATTCCGCCCCTTCGATCCCGCTGACCAATTCCGCGCCGGTTGTGGAGATCTGCGCGCCCACCCGTTTGCCCTTCAGCCCGTCAACACCGGTGATATCGGTATTATCGGCGGCGACCACGATCTGCTGCCCGACGGTGTAATACGGATCCGAGAACAGCATATTCGCCTTGCGATCCTCGGTAATCGAAACGGAGGAGATCGCGGCGTCGTACTGGCACTGGGCAACGCCCGCCAGGAGCGCGTCCCAGGCGACGTTGACGAATTCCACTTCCATGCCTTCCTTCGCGGCGATGGCCTTCATCAGGTCGATGTCGAACCCGATGATTTCCTTGGTGGTCTCGTCGACGTATTCAAAAGGCTTCCAAGTGGCGTCGGTTGCGACGATAACCTTGACCTTGGCGGGGCTGCAGCTGACGAGGAACAATCCAAGCAGAAGAGCAACTATCCAGCGTTTCATCCTTTTCCTCCTTGAGATGTGGGATGGGAACGGTTCTTTCCCGGCGGATTGGGAGAATTGGCGCGTTCGGAGAAATCCTTCCTCTCGACTCCGTCAATCCGGCGTGGATTATAGCGCAAAAAAACCAATTCGATTCCGCCCTTCTCCCAGCGGCAAAGCCCGTTTTTTTCCAGGATTACAAATCCAACCCATCGGATGATTTATGGAAGATGCAGGATTAACTGGATCGACTCAAAATCTATTTTTATGAGGACAAAAGGATTGAGTATTAATTCACTCCCTCCAAATTGTCCACCGGAAACTAATTCCGATATCCTTTGTCCGTTTTAAATGCCCGAATTCACAAACCCAGACTATCCTCTATTAAATGCATACCCAGCGTTGAAAAGCCATTGAATTGGCTATTGACAACCAGAAATAATAGGATAATATCATTGGTATGCTGGTCTGACCAGTATACCAGAGAGAAGAATGAAGATAAACCCGGTTGGACATGTAACGCTTACTCAGGCCGTAGCCGGCAGGCTCTCGGCTTCGCTGCTTGACGGGACGATCAAGGCCGGAGACCAGTTGCCGTCGGAGCGCGAACTGATCCAGCAACTGGAAGTCAGCCGGGCGACGTTGCGCGAGGCTCTTAAATCGATGGAGGAAAACAACCTCATCGAAGCGCGCGCCGGGGTCGGCTGGTTCGCGCGCAAGCTCGACGCGGAAAACCTTGCCGCGGCACGCGAACTGGCGGGGAGCTACCACCAATCCGGCGCCAAGTCCTCCGCCCCGGCCGGCGAACCACCCGAAGGACCGCGCCGCCTGCCCGCCTCGCCCGAGAAGCCGCTGCACATCCCCAATCTGCAGACCGACCGGCTGGGAACCTTCGAATTCATCTCCTGGTGGGAAAAAGAAAAAGTACGGGACGCCAAGGTGCTCGTTGTCGGCGCCGGGGCGCTCGGCAACGAGGTGATCAAGAACCTTGCGCTGATGGGTGTGGGGCACCTGTTCGTGATCGATTTCGACACCGTCGAAGCGGCCAACCTCAGCCGCTCGGTGCTATTCCGCGACGGGGATTCCAAGCGCAGCAAGGCGGAAGTGGTCACATCGCGCGCGAAACAGCTCAACCCGCAGCTGCACGTCCAGTATCTGCACGGTAACGTCACCACCCAATTGGGGCTCGGGATCATCCGCCGCATGGACGCGGTGATCGGCTGCCTCGACAATCGCGAGGCGCGCCTGGCGGTCAACCGCTTCTGCTATTGGATGAACAAACCCTGGGTCGACGGGGCGATCCAGGAACTGCTGGGCCTGATGCGGGTGTTCGTCCCCGGCCGGGGCGCCTGCTTCGAGTGCACCCTGACCGAAACCGCGCGGCGCGACCTTTCCATCCGCTATTCCTGCCCGCTGCTTGCGCGCCAGAACGTCCTGCTGGGGAAGGTTCCGACCACCCCGACCATCGCCTCGATCATCGGCGGGATGCAGGCGCAGGAAGCCTTGAAACTCATCCACAGCATGCCGGTCGAAGCGGGCAAGGTGGTCCACTTCAACGGGCTGACCAACGAAATGCACACCAGCGCGTATGTTGCGCGCGAGGATTGCGAAAGCCACTGGGTGTACGGCGATGTGATCGAACTCCCGGCGCGCGCCGATCAGACGACCCTCTCGGAGCTGCTGCGCATCGCGCGCCAGGACCTCGGGCCGGATGCGGTGATCGAACTCGACCAGGAACTGATCCTTACGCTCACCTGCCCGCAATGCAACACCCGAGAAGAAGTGTTGCGGCCGCTGGAAACCGTCACCTTCGAAGCCGGGCACTGCCCGACCTGCGGGGTTCTGCGCGAGACGGAAATGACTCACGAAATCACCGGCGGCGAACCGTTTTTGCACCGGACGCTCGGCAGCGTCGGGGTTCCCCCGCTCCACATCCTGCGCGCGCGCAACGCCAGCGAGTTCCGGTTTTACGAACTGACCGGCGACCTGCCCGAGGCGCTGCATTTCCGGCACTTCGAGGGCTCCGCCTCCCCGGCAGCTTCCCCGCTGCGGGATCGGATCTCAATCGGCGATGAGGTCGAATCGGCGGAAAGACCGAAAAGCCGGATCGTGCTGCACGAGGACTAATCGACGATGAGCCGCAACCCGGAATCCTCCGCTCCGACCTACCGCTCCCCGAAGCTGTTCCTGCTGCTCTTCCGGCTGGAGTTGCTGATGATCGTGGCCTGTGTTTCGGCGGGCGGTCTGGCGGCCGCAGGCGTATTGAACGACACGGTCTCGCCGTGGCTATTTACGGCGGCCGCCGCGACCGGCGAGGGCCTGCTGATGGGGACGCTGGGGCGCGCGTTTTTCCGGAGCTTCTCCCGGCTGCTGCAATGGGCGGCCGGCTTGGCCGGCACCGCCGCGGGGTTGATCGTGCTGGGCTGGCTGACGCGCGGGCTGACGGGTGTCGACCTGAACGGGCGGATGCAGTTCGGGCCGGATTGGATGGCGCTGGTGCAGCTTTTGATCGGGGCGGTCGCCTCGACGCTCGTGTACGCCGCCGGAAGAATCCGGTATCCGGAACGGAAACCCGAACCGGCCGTCGCCGCCGAGAGCGCGGGGAACAGCGCCGCCTCGTCCACAAAAACTATCAAGACCGAAACTCCGAAGAACGAAATCCGCCCGGTGCGGGAGCGGATCCGCAGCGCGCTGAAATTTTTCGGCAAGGGCAACCGCGACGCGGAGATCCGGCTGGTGGGTTCCGAGGAGCATAAGTGCCCGTATTGCCTGCAGCCGATCGCGCCGCGGGATCCGCGCGGGGTGGTGACGTGCCCGATCTGCCACGCCCGCCATCACAAAGATTGCTGGGACATCACCGGGATGTGCCAGGTGCCGCACTACCACACGTGAGGAAAAGAAAGCCGGTCGAGTAGCCCTGCGCGAATTTCGCGCGGGGCGTATCGAGACCGGTTCCGGAAGCCGCAAATGTGGTCTCGATACGGGCTTCACATCCCCTCGCTTCGCTCGGGGCAAGTGCTCAGCCCTACTCGACCGACGAAAATTTTCTCAGGAGCGTAATCTTATGCCCGACCTGCCTGTAACCATCGTTCTCCCCAGCGGCGGAGCCCGCGCCGCCGAAATGCCAGACGACGCGCCGGTGCGCGACCTGATGGCGGAACTGACCTCGCTCCTGAAGTTGCCGACGGTCGGGCCCGACGGTCGGCCGATGGGATACCGGATCGACAGCAAGGCGCTGGGGCGCGAGCTGCGCGAGGATGAAACCCTCGGCTCGGCCAAGATTCCGGCCAACGACCGGCTGATCCTGACCGCCGACATCACCGCCGGCGCCGGGACGGCGCTCGATCAGAGCCCGCGGGTGCGGCGGCTGATGGCGGATTACCAGTTGCTCAAGGAGCTGGTCGCGCAAAGCAGCGTGATCACATTCGAAACCCGCGGCGTGCACGGCACCCCGGCTCCCGAGCGCTACATCATCACCTACAAGTGCAAGGGCATCGCCGGGATCGACAAGCAGGGCCGCCCGAAATACGCCAACACGCACCAGGTTCAGATATATCTGCACAACCAGTATCCGCAGCGCTGGCCAGGGCTGCAGTGGCTTACGCCCATCTGGCACCCGAACATTCACCACCTGAACAAAACGGTGTGCATCGACGCCGCCTGGTGGACGGCCAGCCGCTCGCTGGACCGGCTGGTGATCATGCTGGGCGAAATGGTCCAGTACAAGAATTTTCACGACGACCCCACCAAGCCGCCGTTCCCCTGGGACGCGGAAGCCGCGCGCTGGAGCCGCGCCTACCGCGCCGCCCACCCCGGCGCCTTTCCGGTCGATAACCGCGAACTGCTGCGTCCGGGAAGGGTCAAGGTAAATAAGGAATCCGCACCCCGCATCCGGTTGAAGTAGAAAGCCCGGTCCGAAAAGGAGAATGCCCTATGAAAATCATCGCGCGGAATCCACAGGAAGAAAACGGAAGGCACCCGGAATTCTTTTTCCTCAAATTGAAAGGTTATTCCGAGAGCAAATGGAGCGAGAAGAATCATCTTAGGTTCGGTGAATTCGGCTCTTCCCAGTGCATTCCCAGCGTGAAAACCGAGGAACAGTTGGCCCGCAGCACCCATAACCCGCACAATCCGTAATCGCGCACCATCTGCAACCATCAAGGAGATGACAAAATGGCAGACCAATCCGTAACCGTAGTTTTGCCCTCGGGCGGCTCCCGCACCGCGGAAGTCCCCAACGACGTGGCCGTCAAGGAACTGATCCCGGAACTGACGACATCGCTCCAGCTGCCGACCACCGGCCCGGACGGCCGGCCGATGAGCTACCGGATCGACAGCAAAGCCCTGGGCCGCGAACTCCAGGAAGAGGAGACGTTGACGTCCGCCCAGGTGCCCGTCGGCGACCGGCTGATCCTGACCGCCGACGTCACCGCCGGCTGAGCCGCATCGACCGGAATGGAAATCCCGCGCGTACGACTAGGTCCACCGGAATCCGAAGGCCCGAGCCCCTCGCGGATGCCGCTGGCTCGGGCCCGGCGGTGGCATTCGCCGTTCGACCAGAACGGAAAGAAGCCCGCGGTCTCGGTGTTCCTCACCCAGCCGGCGTTCGTGCGGATCTGCTCCCTGGCCGGAAGGGATATGGACAACGAAGTCGGCGGAGCGTTGATCGGCTTATGGCGCGTGGATAAGGCGAGCGGGGAGCAGTACATCGTGGCGGATGGCGCGCTGCCCGCCCGCCACACCCGGCAGGGCAGCGCCTTCCTGACATTCACCCAGGATACACTCGTCACGCTGCATCAGGAGACGGAAGACCGCTATCCGGGCAAACGGATCGTGGGATGGTTTCACACCCATCCGCGGATGGGTGTGTTCCTTTCCGATTACGACCTGTGGCTGCACACCCACTTCTTTCCGGAACCCTGGCAGGTGGCGCTGGTGATCGAACCGATCAGCCAGATCGGCGGGTTCTTCGTCCGCACGGAGGACGGGAGGCTGGACAACCACGAATACTTCGGGTTCCGGGAGATCCTCGGACGCTCGGGGAGGAGCCTGGTGTACTGGAGAAACATGGAACCGGAGGCCTCCGCGGAAGGAGCGCCGCCGATGGAAGGAGAGATTGATCATGAATAGAAAACTGCGGACTTACTACTACGGGGTGCTGGGGGGAATCGGCGGCCTTGTCGCCTGGCAGATCAGCAATCTGATCGGCCTGTCGTTCACCAAAAGCATTTACCTCAACGATGTCATCCTCGGGGCGCTGATCGGCCTGAGCATTGGGCTCCTAATCGGCATCGCCGAGGGGTTATTCACCCTGAACTGGGCGAAGATGCTGCGCGCCGGAATAATCGGCGGGCTGCTCGGACTGATTGCCGGCGCAATCGGCCTTGCCTTCGGGGAGATGCTGTTCCAGCTGGTCGGGGCCGGGTTTATCGGCCGCGCGCTGGGATGGTGCTTCTTCGGTTTGATGATCGGTCTGGCGGAGGGGCTCACCGGCGGCGCCCAGATGTGGAAGGGCGCGCTCGGCGGGGCGCTGGGAGGCCTGGTCGGGGCGATCCTCCTCGAAGCCGCCCGCTCGGCGCTCGGAAGCCCGGCCTTCGGCAAAGCGCTCGGGCTGATCCTGCTCGGGGCCTCGGTCGGCGCGTTGATCGCGCTGATCATCGTCCTGCTTTCGCGGGCCTGGCTCGAGGTTACGAGCGGCAAACTGCGCGGGACCGAGTTCATCCTCGACAAGTTCATGAAGAAATCGGGGCCAAGCGTGATCCTCGGGAGCGATGCGCTCAAAGCCGACATCGTCTTCCCCGATCCCGACATCGACCCGCAGCACGCCATGCTCACCGGAACCGGCTCGCATTTCCTGATCAAGGATATGAGCAAAGGCGGAACCTTCCTCAACAACCGGAAGGTGGAGATGACGGAACTCGCGGACCGCCAGACGCTGCGCCTGGGCAATACGGAAATGCTCTACCACGAAAAGAGGTGACCCATGGACGGACTGCGCAAGAAAATACCGATCCTGCTCCTGTCCGCGCTGCTCGCGGCGCTGTGCGCGCCGGCCCGCCCGGCCCTGGCGCAGGATATCGAACCGCTCGAGGTGACCATCACCCAGGTCGACACATCGGGGTTCCCGACGGTGAAGGTGTACATCTCGGTGACCGACAGCGCGGGTGAACCCGCCCCGGTCGACCTCGACCGCATCCAACTTTACGAAAACGGCACACTGATCACGTCGACCGAAGTCAGCGGGATCGGCGACAGCGCGCCGCTGACGACCATGCTGGTGATGGACATCTCCGGCAGCATGGCCTACGGCCAGAAGCTGGAATCGGCCAAGGCGGCGGCGATCGCCTACGTCAACCAGATGCGTCCGACCGACGAAGCGGGCTTGATCTCCTTCGACACCAAGATCTCCTACGTCCAGCCCACCACCACCGACCACGAGGCGCTGAAGAGCGCGATCAACGGCCTCGCGACCGGAACAGACACGGCGATGTACGACGCGGTGTACGAGGCAATCGACCTGCTGCAGAACTTCTCCGGCCGGAAGGCGGTCATCGTCCTGACCGACGGGATGGACAACCGCTCGACTCACACCGCGGACGAGCTGATCGAGCGGATCGGCCCGGCGGGGCTTTCGATCTCGACCATCGGGCTCGGCGACCCGGCCCAGAAAACCGCAACCTACGCCGGTATCGACGAACCGGCCCTCCAGAATCTCGCCGCGCAGGCGGGCGGAACGTATGGTTTTGCCAACGATCCGGAAGCTCTGCGCACACTCTACGAACAGTACGGGCGCGCGCTGCAAAGCGAATACGTGATCACCTACACCTCCCCGGCCGCGCTGCGTGACGGCTTGAACCGAACCCTGAGCGTGAAACTCTCGGAAAGCCTGCCCTCGGTCCCGGGCGAAAGCAGCTTCAATCCCGGCGGGCTCGTTCCGGAAGTGGCGGCTTCGCCTTCGACCAATTGGATGCTTTTCCTCGGCCTGCTGATCCTGCTGGTGCTCATGCTGCTGGCGCCGATGGGAATCCAGTGGGCGGTGGGGCTCGTTCCTCGCGGCGGGAAACCGCAAACCCCCGCCAAAGCGCCGGGGGCGAAGATCAAGCTGAGCGAAACGAAGAAACCCACGCCAAGTGATTCGAAGAAACCTTCGCGGATTAAATTGAAATAGGTACCAGACCGAGGCGGTCTTAAGACCGAGGCGGTCTTAAGACCGCCTCGGTCTACCCACCTTGGAGATCGAACCGCCGCGGTTTGTCATCCCCGCACCTGCACTCGCGGAGCGGGTGTGTGCTAGGCGGGGACCGCGGCGGTTTGGATTCCATCCCATCCCACCTCCCCTATCCCCTCCTCCCTTCCCGTGATACGGGAAGGGAGGAGGGGGAGTCCCGAGCGCCCGCCCCC
>JBAVFZ010000382.1:0-2144 GCA_049684495.1 Anaerolineales bacterium
TCCCGGTGGCGTACTACGGCGGGGAGAAGTTCCGGTCCAATATCTCGCGCATGATCCGGACCAACTTCTACTTCCGGGTCGGCGCCCCCTTCCGCGTCCGAATGGAGGGCGGGAAGCTGACGCGCGAAGTGCGCGAACAGATCACGACCGAGATCATGTACCGGCTCGCCGCGCTCCTGCCCCCCCAATACCGCGGCTACTATTCGGATCTCTCTAAAGCGACCAACGGTTTTCTGGTTGATGGAATCCGGTTATTACCATAACCCTCTGAATTAATAAAAAAAAAGCCGCGGCGGAGAATACGCCGCGGTCTTTTTTTACATATCACCTATCACCTAGCGGTTCGTATGGCACGCGGAGAGTTCTATATCGGACAAGACGTCACTGGTCGCCACCCGGGCAAAAGACTTATCGTAGGCGACAAATTGATATTGGATCCAGGCGTTCTCCCATTTGGTGAACCCGGAAATATCCTCCGTCAACAACTCATACGAATACCAGCCTGAGCCCGCAGGCCTCATCACCAGCGCGTCGCCCCAGGTGGTTATTCCATCTCCGTCTTTGTTCCGTAACCTCACAAACAGCCAGATCCCGGCGACCTTATCCGGTTCGGCCACCCCGACGTCAAACCTCACGAAGCTATCCCCGCAACCCGTCCCGCGATAGTAGACGTGATTGGAAGAAAGCTTTGCCGTGAAGAATGGTTTCCCCTTCGCCGGGAGCGTGAACGACGGTGTCAGCGTCAGAGTGGGCGTCAAGCTCGGGGTTTCTTCCGCCTGAACTACCGGAATGCAATTGGAAAACTCGGACGTATTGCCGGAGGGATCGGTCGCGGTGGCGGTGATGAAATTGCCGTCCGCGAAATACGTGCTCGGGAAGTCGGCGATCGCCAGCCCCATCCCGCTCATGTCGGTCGTAACGGAAACGTGTTTCACCAGCCGGTGGCCTTCCCCAAAGCCGGAGGGGTCGCAGGCGTTGTTGGTGAAAAAGTCCACCCGGTAAGCCGTCCCCGGCGCCGCGTTCAGGCTGGCGCGGAACTGGCTGTTGAACTGGGAAATCGCCGAGATCATGGTCGGATGGTTTATCAACGTATTCGGCCCCGTATCCGTATCGCCCGGATCGTTCGCCAGGGGAATGCCGCTGGTTCCAAACTGAATCCCCAGCCCGCCGTTATCGTGGATGGAGTTGAACTGGATCAGGTTGCCCGTTCCCGCGTCGTCGTACAACACCACGCCCGGACCCGTGTTGAATGCGATGAAATTGCCGGCCGTATCCGTGCCGATGCTGTTGTTGGCGGCGCCGCCTTCCAGGCGGACTCCGTTGAACCCATTTCCCAGCGCAATCTTGCCGCTTATGTCGGTCCCGATGTAGTTGTTCTGGACGACGTTCGAGGAACCTTTAATGCGGATGCCGTCGCCGTAGTTTCCGGAAATCAGGTTGCGCGCGTCCATCGACGGGCCGCCGATCGTGTTGCCGTTTCCGATGACATAGATCCCCACCTGATTGGCGATTCCCATGATGCCGCCGGCGTTGGTCCCGATTTTGTTGCCTTGAATTATGTTGCCCGTCGCGCTTCCACCGCCTTCGGCGGTGATCTTGATCCCCGCGCCCATATTGCCGGAAATCACGTTTCCCGCGCCGGCGCCCCCGCCGCCGATCATGTTGTTGGATGCGTTATGAAGCGTAATCCCGTTTCCGACGTTGTTGACAAACAGGAACCCGGCGGAATTGACACCGATAAAATTCCCGGTCAGAAGCGTTCCCTGATGGGCATCGATGAGCACTCCGTCCAGGAAATTCCCGGAGATGGTGTTGCCCGAAAGGATGGTCCCATCGGCGGCGATCGATACCCCGTTCTGCATGTTTTGCACGGAGTTTAAACCGGTTGCGTCCGTTCCGATAAAGTTGTGGATGAGCTGGTTGCCCGTCGCGGGATACGCCGCTCCTACCGCCGCTTGGATTTCCACGCCGTTTCCGGTATTGCCGGAAATCACGTTCCCCGCCAGCGCGTCCGTCCCGCCGATGGTGTTGGATTTGCCGCAGATACGAATCCCGTAGGTGGCATTCCCCACCGCCGAAGTCCCGGCCGCGTTCAAGCCGATATAATTGTTCTGGATCAGGTTGCTGTCGGATCCGCATACCAC
>JBAVFZ010000383.1:0-10993 GCA_049684495.1 Anaerolineales bacterium
GAGTGTGGATGTTCTGGAACATGCTGATGGGCGAGGCGGCGATCCGCTACGGCCGGCATGCCTTGGCGTACGCCTGGACGGAGAAGTGGATGCACGCGCTGGCCGAAGCGCTGCGCGCCGACCGCTCCTTTCGTTCCTGCTACGATCCGGAACGGGCGGGCGGCTCCGGGCCGCGCAACTCGCTGCAGGGTATCTTCCCGATCGGTTTCTTCCTGGCCGCGCTCGGGATTCATCCGGCGGCATCCAACCGGGTGTGGGCCGGCGGGCGGTCGATCTTCCCCTTCCCGGTCACGCTCCGCTGGCGGGGGATGACGATGCGGCGGGAGGGGGATTCGCTTCAGGTGGAATTTCCATCCGGCGTCCAACGCGAGTTCCGCGGCACCGAGAGGACGCTGATCACGGATGAGGAGTGAGGAACCGTCCCAACCCCCGCTCCCCCAACCCCTCTCCCCCTTCCACTAACGGGGAAGGGGGAGAGGGGTGTCGAAGATGCGGTGACCTTCCGCAGCTTTGACGGGGTGAGGAGGTTAGGACAGGGTTACGGGAGGGGGATAGCCTGTCCTCGAGCGCCTGCTCCTGGCGAAGCATGAGAAATCGAGGTAAGGTTTGGGGGAGCGGGGGTTGGGCCGGAAGTCCGGAGGGATAAACCCTCCGTTAAATTATTCCGGCAACTTTCCTGCAATACTACTCAAGCGAATATCTGCTATTATTCCGTGTACGGATTGTGAAAATGAGGTGAAAACAGGGTGACAAGAATCCGGCATTTATTGCCGGTTTCGAAAGGAGTGGAATAGAATGACCAGTATGAAGGAATCTACTTTCCACTGGCGTGGCCGTCGGGCGCATGGGCAAAGCATCGTTGAATTTGCCCTGATGGCGCCGATTCTCCTGATCCTTCTATCCGGATTGTTCGAATTCGGATTCATCTTCAACAGCTATCTCGCGGTGCTGGACGGCGCAAGAAACGCGGCACGGTATTCCAGCGACAACCAGTACGACATGCGCAGCGGCGACACGAATTGCGGCACCACCCGCGATTTTTACCGCCAGGCCGCGTGCGAAGCGGTAAACAACCTGGCCTCGGTGCAGCCGACCATCACCCTCTGCATGCCGGGCGTGGTGCAGGAGCACTGCGACGGCGTGACCTGGGACCAGATGGATGACGTCCTCGTCTCGGTTTTCAGCGTGTTGCGCCTGGAGCCGACCGGCGCGCAGATCGTCCGCTTCCCGCAGGAAGGCGGCTGCCCGGAGCAGGGCTGGTCCTACGCCGCGGACAGGTCCGGCAGGAGCCAATGCGCACCCCGCACCGGGTTGCATCATTCGCATTTCACTTCGGCGCAGATCATCGCCATGCTCGACGACGGCGCGCCGAACACCGGGTTTGTGCTGGTGGAGATCAATTTCCACTACAACCAGATGCTTGCGCTGCCGTGGTTTACGCAGTTCGTCCCGGATCCGATCTCGTTCTACCTGTACTCCCTATGGCCGCAGGTTTCGGCTGAACCGACCTCGACCCCGCACTGATGGAAGGACTTAGGCCGATATGCGATTCTTCGACGATTGGAACACGCGCAGGCGGTTGAGGACCACGGGTCAGGCGTTGATCCTGATCGTCCTGACCTTCATGGGGCTGCTGCTTTTCCTCGGGTTGATGGTGGACCTGGGGCAGATTTTCCTCGCCAAGGGGTACTTGCGCCGCGCCGCGGACGCCGGCGCGCTGGCCGCCGCCGCGCAGTTCCGCGAAAGCCGGACGATCGGCGAGATGACCGCCGCCGCGCTCGAAGTCGCGCACATCAACGGGATCGACCCCACCACGCTCTCGGTCCAGACCTGCAAGGAAGGCAACCCCGGGCCCGACGCAACGCTGTGCCCCGACACCGGGGATATGCCGCGCAAGAAGGTCCGCGTGACGATCGAGATCGATTATCCGCTGACCTTCCTGGCGCTGCTGGACATTTACAGCGTGCACTTGGTGGAAACCTCCGTCAGCGAAGCGGCCGCGATGGACGTGGTTCTGGTGATCGACGTTTCGGAATCGATGACCTGGGACAATCCGCCGAACGGTACGCTGACATATGATGAAGATCCGGCTAATCCGCATTACTGCAATCAGTCCAATACGTGCGAACCCTTCGCTCACGTCAAAGCCGCCGCCGCGGATTTTGCAGGCAAGATCCTGGACCGGCCGCTGGCGGCCGACGAGGAAGACCGGTTGGCGATCGTCACGTTCGCGAACGGTTGGCAGCAAAACGAATTGGGAACCATGCTCGCCATGACTTGGACGAACGACCGGGCGACCGCGCTGGCTTCGATCAACAATTTAAAGGTTTACGATCCCGGTGAAACGGCGGGCATCTGCCCGTTTGGAAGCTGGGGATGCGATGATACGCCGGGACCGTCGGCGTTGGACGGCCCGTCCTGTCCCGCGGATGCGAATGCAATTTACACCGGCGCATGTCTGTATTATTCACCCCCGGAGTATGATCCGGACGACAAATCCTTTTATCATGGTCTTAACTGCGCACGGATGAACGATGTGGATACCAACGACGGACTGCATTGGTCTCCGGATCCGTCCGCCATTTCCGCCTGCAACACGACCAACATCGGAGGAGGCCTCTACTACGCCGGCGCGCAGTTCGGCACGGAAAAACGGCTGGACGCATTATGGGTCGTCGTCCTTCTCACCGACGGCGCCGCGAACGCCACTTTCGGCACGGGAGAAGATCTCGGAACCTCCCCGGCGGACGAATTGAAATTCCCAGGTGATATCGGAGGTCCGGAAGATTTTATTGACAATCTGCCGTTCGGTTTCTGCCCGGATGGCACATGGGTTGGAAAGCCCGCAGAGCCCTTCCGGCAATATTGCCAGGACGACGACGTGGATCAGGTTCATACCTGGAACACGCCACCTCCGAATGAGTACAATGCCGACGATTTTGCCCGCGACCAGGCCAAGTACGTCGCCTGCTACGCCACCAGCCCGGCGGCTTCCTGCAACGGCATCAAGGGGCAGGGCGCGGTAATCTTTACAATCGGACTCGGCGGTGAAATCCTGTCCCTGGATGAAGATTATATTGGCGGACAGAAGCCGTACGGCGCCTCGCTGCTGCGCTACATCGCCGCGCTCGGCGACGACGGCGACGCGGCCACCGACCAGTGCTCAACCGAACCGGACTACGAACAGAGCTGCGGGAACTACTTCTTCGCCCAGGGCGGCGCCGATCTGAACCGGGTTTTCGAAATGATCTACTCGCGAATTTTCACCCGCCTGACGGCCTAAGGCGCCGGAGCGGAATGCACCGTCCAAGAGGATACTATGATTACTGAATTGCTCTCCCAACTAAAGGCGGGCTCCACTCCTCCGGCGGGCAGGCGCCGCACCCTCGGCCAAAGCATGGTCGAGTTTGCGCTGATCCTGCCGGTCCTGCTGCTCATGATCTTCGGGATCATCGAGTTTGCCCGCATCTTCTACTCCTGGCTGATCGTCACCAACGCCGTCCGGACCGGCGAGCGCTACGCCGTGACCGGCGAATACATGGATAAATATTGCGACGACGCCAACAGCCTCGTCGGGGACGCCGACGCGCAGGAATGCGAAGACGAAACCCACAAGCAGGCGGGAACCGGCCGCGAGTACCGGAACATCGAGGAAGATTACGCGCGCCTGCTTTCCATCATCGAAATCACCAACAACGCCGCCGTCGGGCTGCTGACCGGAACCGACCGTGACTTTCCGACCGCGCCGACCCTGCTTTATAAAGAATCCGGATACTTCCACGTCGTTGTCTGCAGCACCCGCGCCGGTTATCTGTATTTCAAGATGAACAGCGCGCACGATTGCTACTGTGATCCGGCGGACGACGCCGGCAACCCGGAGGAAGGCATGGTGAAGGTGCTGGTGGCGGTGACCTTCGAGCATCCGCTGATCATGCCGCTCATCGCCAGCGCCTGGCCGCACGTCACCCTGCACGCCGAACGCATCGGCTACCTCGAGCAGTACCGCGTCGCGCGCGTGCTCGGCCTCCCGCCGCCCGGGATGCACGAACCCACCAATACGTTCACCGAAACCTACACGCCGTCGCTGACCTATACCTTCACCGACACGCCCACCGTCACCATCACGCCGACGCCGACGGAAACCGAGACGCCGACCCAGACGTCCACGCCGACCAATTCGCTCACCTCGACGATTTCGCCGACCAATACGGCCTCGCCGACCACCACCTCCACCCCCACGCTGCGGCGCTCGCTCACCCTGACGCCGACCTCCACCAACACGGCCACGATCACCTACACCCCGTCGATTACCAGCACGCGGACGCGGACCTACACGCCGTCGATCACCTTTACGCCGTCGATCACCTACACGCCGAGCATCACCCGCACCCGGACCAGCACCCGGACCGCGACCACGACGTTCACCACGACCCGGACGTTCACCGTGACTCAAACGTTCACCGTCACGCGGACGCCGACGATCACCCTGACCCCGACGCGCACCTTAACCCGCACCCCGGTGACGCCGTCCGCGACGCCGACCCGCACGTCGACGAACACCCCGGTGACGCCAACCGCGACGCGGACCCGGACCCTGACCAGCACCCCGGTGACGCCGACGCTCACCCGGACCCGGACCCTGACCAGCACGCCGGTGACGCCGACGCTTACCCGGACCCAGACGCCCGTTACGCCGTCGGCCACGCCGACCCGGACCTCCACGCTGACGCCGGTGACGCCTTCGCGGACACCAACGCGGACCTCCACCCCGGTTACGCCGACGATAACGTCCACGGTCACGCGCACGGAAACGCGAACGGCGACTCAAACCCTGCAGTTTACGTACACCGCGTCGCCCTCGCGCAGTAAAACCCCGGTGACGATCATCGGCGGCGGATAACACGCAGCACTTGCTCGGAACCAGGACCGCGCCGGAACAAGAATCCGGCGCGGTCTTTTTTTTGGTATAAAATCCTACTATGCGCGCTTTCAGCCGCCGGATCGCCCCCCGCTTGCTGCCCGCTTTATGTTTTGGGGCGGCGATCCTCGCCTGGCTCTGGCTTTACTCCCGTTTCCTCCGCAATTTTTATTACGTCCCCAATCCGTTCCTGGTGCCGCTTTCGCTTCTGCAGTGGTTGACCAGTTTCACCGCCGCGATCCTGGCGTTGGCCCGGGTCCGGGAGGAAGCGGGTCCGGTCCGGCGCGCGTGGTTCTTCCTCGCCCTCGCGCTGACGCTCTGGCCGCTGGCCGACGGGCTGGAGCAGTTCATCCCCTCGGATTGGCAGTTGTTCCAGAATATCTTCCCGCGCCCGGTGCATATCCTGGCGTACGGTTTCGCGCTGATCTCGATTTTCTTTTTCGCGCCGAGCCCCAGAGCGCGCTTCGGCCGGCTGCGCTTCCTGGTGGATATGATCATCCACGCCGCCTCGTGGGGGGTGATCCTGTGGTTCCTGCTGGTGGAACCGGTCCTGCAGCCTTTGCATGCCAATCTGGAATTGCGGTTTTGGATCGCCCTGTATTCGATCCTCGACCTGATCGTGTTGATGCTCATCGTCTGGCTGCAGGGGCAATCGGCCCGGATGTCGCGGACGTTGTGGATGCTGGCCGGCGGTTTCTTCCTGCTTTCGATCCACGATCTGGTAACCGGGTGGATCGTCCTGCAGGGCGGGGCCCAGGCGTACGTCTACACCGGGTTCCTGATGATCGGCGGATACGCGCTGATCGGCACCGCCGCCGCCGTGAACTGGAAAGCGGAATCCGGGGCGGGCGAAGCCTCCGTTACGGCGTTTCCCGATCGCGGCGGATTCCGGTGGCGATGGCGGCGGATCGAAGCGCGCTGGCTGCCGCTGGTTTCCACCACCGGGCTGGCGGTGTTCCTCGCCGCGGAGTGGCGGCGCACCGGCGGGGTCGATTCGCTTCTGCTATTGGCCACGCTCGCCCTGAGCCTGTTGTTATTTCTGCGCGAAGGGATCATCGCCGGCCAGGCGGAAGTGGCGGGTTACGCCGTGCTGCTGGAGAACCTCGAGGATCCGGCATTCATCTGCGACGACCGCGGGCGGGTGATCTTGGATAATCCCTCCCTGCAGAAGCTGCAGGTACCCGCCCGGAAAGGCGGCGGGCTGGCGCAACTGCTGCCGTTGAGCCCGGAGTGGGATTTCCTGCTGCGCGAAGCGCACGCCCGCGGCTGGAGCGGCGAGGTCTGGGTGACCGCCTCGCAGCGCGGAGCCTTTCCGGCCTGGCTGGTCGTCCAGCGGCTGCCCGCGGAAGAGGGCCGGGGCGAGCGGTACGCCGCCCTGCTGCACGACCTTTCCCCTCAGCGGCGGCAGGAGGAATCCCTGCGCGAGGCCTACCAGCAGACGGAGGAAAGCCGCAAGGCGCTCGAGCAGTTGAGCGGCCGGCTCGAGGAGGCGGTGGTCGAAAAGACCGCCGACCTCTCGCGTGCGCTCGAGCAGCTGGAGGAGCAGAATCGCCAGCTGCGTTCGCTCGACCGGTTGAAATCCGAATTTGTCGCGCTGACCTCGCACGAACTGCGCACGCCGCTGATGGCCATCCGCGGCGGGTTGGAATTGATCGCCGCCCAAAAGAAGCCGCTGCCGGAGCCGATGCGCTCGAACCTCGAACTGGTGCGCAAAGAATCCGAACGCCTGAGCCGGTTCGTGGAAAACATCCTGGACCTTTCCGCGCTCGAAGCGGGGCGGATGCCGCTGCAGATCGGCCCGCTGCGGCTCTCGGAACCGCTCGAGAGCGCGCGTACCGCGCTGGCCGCGGTGCACGGCGGAATGGAGAGCCGCAACCTGCGGCGGCTGAAAATCCATCTGCCGGAGGGACTGCCGGACGTCGCCGCGGACGAGCATATCCTGGGAAGCATCTTATTTCAACTGGTGGATAACGCCTTCAAGTACGCGCCCGACGGCCCGGTGCGGGTGGATGCGGAGGCGGAGGAAGACGGCGTGGCGGTGACCATCGCCGATTGCGGCCCCGGGATTCCCGCCGAAAAACGCAGCCAGCTCTTTCAAATGTTCTCCCGGCTCGAGGACCCGGATTCGCCGCGCGTGCGCGGGGTGGGACTCGGGCTCTACATATCGCGTAAAATGGTGGAGGCGATGGGCGGGGAACTCGGCCTGGCGCCGTCGGAGCGCGGGCTCGCCCTGCGCATCCGGTTGAAAAAATTCTGCGAGGGATCATGAGCCAGACGATACTCCTGGTCGACGACGACGAATCCCTGCGCCAGGTGATTTCCCAGT
The DNA here is from genome assembly GCA_049684495.1 of Anaerolineales bacterium. Lineage (GTDB taxonomy): Bacteria > Chloroflexota > Anaerolineae > Anaerolineales > RBG-16-64-43 > JAFGKK01. Next base: position 7,245 of record JBAVFZ010000383.1, read on the forward strand.
ACCTGACGCAGGAGGGATATCGCGTGATTGCCGCCGGGTCCGGCGCGGAAGCCTTGAAGCTATTTTATGCCGAGCGCCCCGGCGCCGTCCTGCTGGACCTGATGATGCCGGGCATGGACGGGTGGGAAGTGTGCGCCCGGCTGCGCGAACTTTCCGATGCGCCGATCCTGCTGGTGACGGCGCGCACGTCGCAGGAGGATAAATTGCGCGGGTTCCGGCTCGGGATCGATGATTACCTTTCCAAGCCGTTCAACCTGGCCGAACTGGCGGCCCGGCTGCAGGCGGTGCTTTCGCGCAGCCGGAAAACCGGCACCGGCACCGACACCGATAAGAATCTGGCCTGGAACGAATTGCGCATGGACCTCGGCAAGCGCCAGGTGTGGTGCGGCGGGAAACCGGTCCTGCTCACCCCGACCGAGTTCCGGATGCTCGAGATACTCATCCGCAAGCAGGGCAGCGTGGTGACGGAGGAGGAGCTAAGGCAGGAAATCTGGGGCAGCGAGCGCCCGGTGGATTCCTCGGCCGTGCGGCGCTACGTCTGGCTGCTGCGGCAAAAGATCGAGGCCGACCCCACCAGGCCCGCCCGCGTGCTGGCCGTGCGCGGCGCGGGGTACCGGCTGGGGCCGTAGGAAAATCGCTCAAAAATTGCGAAGAAGCGACTAATAAAAACGGGGCGCTGTATTACGGCGTTTCCGTTTTTATTTTTATCGAGTGCGAATATTCTCCCCAAAAAAATCAATTCGAAGGAATTGAGAGCCACAGAAAATCAGGGCATCGGCAGACTGAAGGCTCGGGTGATAAGCGCCGCCATCTCGGCCAGGGTTACCACTTTTTTCGGACAGTAGATCAGCGGTTCGATGCCGCAGCCGGTAGCGACCCCTTCCCGGTAAAGCTGGTCGATCCAAGGCTCCGCCCATTCCATGCCCGTTTCGGGGACGTCGCTGAAAAAATGATCCGGTGCAGGCGGCCAATATCCGGGCCCGTGAATCGCCCGAAGGAAGAAGAAGGCTACTTCGGCGTGGGTTACCGGGCGCTCAGGACAGAAGACCAGCGGATCACGGCCGCAGCCGGCGGTCAGGCCGTCGCGATAAAATTCGTCGACCCAATCCTGCATCCATTCCTCGCCGGAAACGGGCATGTCGAAGAAGAAATGGTTTCGCGAGGGCGGAGTATGGGGAAGATTGGGATAATGCATCGCGCGCTCGAGGAAAACGGCCATTTCGGCGCGGGTGAGATGCCGTTCGGGGCAGTAGATCAACGGATCGAAACCGCAGCCGGTGATGATCCCGGCGTTGTTGACGGCTTCAATAAACGACCAGAGAGGGTGGTCGATCGGTATATCGGAGAAGGTCCGATTTCGGGCCGTAAAAGACCACCAGACACCGCCATCGGCTTCAGTGGTTCCTATGGTGTTGGTCGCGCGTACCTGCCAATAGTAGGTAAGGTTGTTGCCCAAACCGGTCAGGGGGGTGCTGGTCGCCAGGCCCGTTGATATCCAGGAGGAATCGCAGGCATTGTTATGGATTGTATCGAAGCAGTATTCATATTCGTCCACATCGCCACTCTCGTTCCAGGTAAGTGTCGGATTAAGGGTTATGTATCCCGTGTTGGTAGGCGCGGTCTTTTCAAACTCGACAGGAGGTACCGGCCGGTATTGAATACTTTGCACCCCGCCTCCCATTGTCCCGGCATACAGGGTAATCGGCGGAGTCGGATCAATGGCTATTGCATAAACGGTGTTATTGGCCATTCCATCTCCGAGCCAACTCCACTCCGCACCACCGTCTGTAAATTTATATACGCCGTTGCCAGCTCCCACATACAGGGTGGAAGAGATTCTCGGATCCAATGCCAGGGATTTGGCGGTGATACCCGTTAAGTCGGGATGGATTGGGCCCCAACTTTCGCCGCCGCTTGTGCTTTTAAAAACCCCAGTAAAGCATGTTCCTGCATAAACAATATCAGGTGTTTCTGGATCCACCGCGAGGGAATATATAAAGAGGTCGGTTAATCCGGAATTGATCTCCTTCCAATTTTTACCGTAATCATCGCTTTTAAAAACTCCGCCGCCGTCTGTTCCCACATAGATGGTCGATGGTGTTAGTGGGTCAAAGGCCAGTGCGGAGATGACGGCGTAGATCTGAAAGGTTCCGACACGACTCCAACTCGCGCCGCCATCCATGCTTTTATATAAGCCTTCCCAGGTTCCCGCATAGAGATTTGCCGGATTGCGGGGGGTAATCGCCAGAACGGCGATTTGAGAATCGGGCAACCCCTTGTTGATCGCACTCCAATTTCCGCCGCCGTTGGTGGTTTTAAAAACGCCGCCGGATTCAGTCCCGGCGTAAAGGGTGGCCGGTGCCTCCGGGTCGATGGCCAGGGCGATAACAGCGGGATCGGTCAGGCCATCATTGACGGTGCTCCAACCTTTGCCGGCGTTCGTGCTCTTAAAAACACCATTGTGGCGCGTCCCCGCGTAGAGTGTGGTCGGCGCCGAAGGGTCGATCACCAAGGAATTGATGTAGGAGTTGATCAAACCGGAGTTGTGCGCGTCCCATTTCCCGCCGCCGTTCACGCTTTTTAAAACGCCGCCGCCGGAGGTCCCGGCATAGAGGGTGGATGGAGTATGCGGATTGATCGCCAATGCCTCGATCTCGGGATTAATCAATCCGTTGTTCACCGCATCCCATTTTCCGCCGCCGTCGGTGCTCTTAAAAATGCCGTTATTGGTTCCCGCATAAACCGTGGAAGGTGTCAGCGGATCGATTGAAATGGAAATCACACCGCCAAGAGGACCCACAAGGACCGAATACCAATCGGCGCCGCCGCTGTAAGTTTTTAGGAGACCGCGGTTTGTACCAATATAAACCGTGGCCGGCGATGACGGGTCGACGGCCATCGCTTGACCGTCCGTATAGGTTTCTTCGGGACGGATCAGCCTCCAATTGCCGCCGCCGTCAGTGCTTTTAAACACATTGCTGTCGAACATTAATGCATAAATTGTTTCCGGCATCGCCGGGTCGATAGCCAGGACCTGCACCCGAAGCTCGGTCAACCCGTTATTGACTGCGATCCAATTTTTCCCCCCATCCGTGCTTTTAAAAACACCGGCTCCGGTTCCTGCATAAAGGGTGGCGGGCGTCAGCGGATGGATTGCCAGGGCGTATATGTTGTCACGGGTTAATCCGTTATCGGCCGCGCTCCAACTTCCCCCGCCATCCACGCTCTTGTTCATGCCGCTTGCCGTGCCTGCATAAAGCGTGGACGTCGTAACCGGGTCAATCACAAAAGCGTTGACGTAGGAATCGGACAGCCCGTTATTAACCGAATCCCAATTCGCTCCTCCGTTGGTGCTTTTAAAGACGCCGCCACCCGCCGTGCCCGCATAAAGGGTGCTCGGCGCCGCCGGATCGATAGCCAGAGTCCGGATGAATCCGCCTTCCGGTCCGCCGCTTGTCCAGACATTGATGCCGGCGGAAACCTTTTTTCCGCCGCTGAAGATCGATAAAAGTATTACAATCAAGAAGCCATATCGTATTCGGAAAGTATTTAGAGGCATGATAATCCCCTGTCACTAAAGAGATTATACAATATGGAATCGCATGCAGATTTTCCTTCTTTTAACAGGTTGGCGGTTTGAGATTTGACCGATTGTCTTTTTTAAAAATCACTCGTCGGGGTTTTCGGGTTAAAAGGGGATTTCGACGGTCATCCACTCCTTTTTCCTCCCCGATTTTCCTCCTCAATTG
>JBAVFZ010000384.1:0-6786 GCA_049684495.1 Anaerolineales bacterium
GAACCTACCCGCCGACCTTCAGCAGTTCCCGGTCGATCGCCGAAAACAGCCCTGCGAAATCCGGCGGACCGGCGTTTACCATGACCCCGTTCACGAAAAAGGTCGGGGTGCCGTTCAGGCGCAGGGCGTTTCCCCGCTGAATGTCCGCATTCAAGACGTCGAGATGGGTCTGGTTGCTCAGGCACTGATTGAACTGGAGGCTGTCCAAATGAAGCTGAGCGGCGAAGGCCTGCAGCCGCGAGGCGTTTAAGTTGCCCTGGTTTTCCCCCGATTGGTTCTGGAAGAGGTAATCGTGGTACTCCCAGAACATGTTCTGATCGCCCGCGCACATCGCCGCCAGCGCGGAGAGGTGGGATTCGTTCCCGCCCGAGACGAAGCTATCCACCACCGGGAAGCTGCGGAAGATGAAAAGAATTCTTCCTGGTTTGATGTATTGCTCGCGGAGCTGGATTTCGGCGCTGCGGGCGAATTCACCGCAGTATGGGCATTGAAAATCGGAAAATTCCTCGACCACGACCTTGGCGCTCGGATTGCCCGCTTCCCGCGGCGGGAAGGATTTGTCGATCGGCGCGCTTTGGCTGGCGATGATCGCCACGACGGCCACGATACCGACAATGACGCCGATGCCGATCATCATATTCCGCAGAAGGTTTTTCGAGGAGCCGCGTTGTTTCGAAAAGTTCCTATATTTCTTGGGCATTAACCCTCCGGACAAGGGATGGATGGAAAAGTGGCAGCAGGCAAATAGTTTGCAATGTTTGCGTGGAATTGTCTAGGATGCGGCCGGCGGGGGATCCGCCGGGAAACGGCCGCCTGGTGGAAAATCATACCGGAACACGGGATACGATTCCCCCATCTCGGAAAATCCCAGGGATCGGTATAGCCGCCGGGAGCGATGATTATCGGATTGGGTGTTCACCGTGATGCGGAGGGCTTCCCGGCGGCGGCCGTAACTCAACAACCGGACGAGCAGCGCGCGGCCGATCCCCATGCGCTGGTATTCGGGATGCACGGCGACCCGCGTGATGTGCATCCCTTGCGGCGCCGGCCCCGCCATCAGGTACCCGGATATCCGGTTTTCCGCCCGGTGGACGACCGCCAGCAAAGACCGTTCCAGCGTCGCCCGCAGCGCATCGGAATCCATTTGCCACGGCGGGGCGAAGGCCAGATGATCCAACTGCTCGATCGAAGGCAGATCGGCTTCCATCATAGGCGCAACCGAAGACTCGTCTGCGTTTTCCGGGAGCGGGAGGTATGCCTGCCGGGAAAAGGCGATCACCCGATTGCGTCCTGAAAAACCGCTTTCCAGAAGCCAATCGATCAGTCCGGTTTGGGTGGTCATCGCCCAAACGGAGGATAGGCGCATTTCGGTCAAAAGTCTTTTGGTTTCGGCCCAGAGTTGGATCCAGGCGGCCCGGGGGCCGGGCAGATTCGACGCCGCAAAGAGATGAAGCCATGCCACACCGAGGCGGTCGGGGGAAACCAAAATCGCTGCGGCCGGCGTGCCATCCGGTTTCCGCAGACAGAGTGAAGCGGGGCGGCCGATCCAATAGTCGAGAGGATGCCAGCCGATGTGACGAAATTGAAATTCGGCGGAGGAAATCCACCGCAGAAAGGAATCCTTCTCCGCCGGGATCAGCGGGGAAACCGAGACGGGGATTATAGGGTGATGTCCAGGAGGGCTTCGGCGATATCCCGCAGCCGGCCGACGGGCAGTTCGCTCATTTTCATCGCCAGCCGCAGGTACGGTTCATGCGTGGGCTGCCCGGCAAAGCGGCGGATATCCGAAGGCAGCTTTTGGAACTGATCGTCGGATTCCCGGTTCAATTCCCACTCGCCCACCGGCCCGTGGTATTCCAGGAAGGATCCGACCTCCGTCCCCAGCGCCTGCGCCAGCGATTCCAGATCGGCGAGCGAGATCGGCCGCTCGCCGTTCTCGTAGGATTTGATCCTCCGCGCCGTGATCCCGGACTTCTTGCTGAGTTCGCCCAGGCGCAGGTTCTTTTCGGCGCGCAGCTGGCGTAATTTTGTGGCTATCATTTTCTGACGGAGGAAGATCAGCCGGCCCAGATCGATTTTTTCCCGCGTGTCCCGGCTGAGAAATTGGGCGTTATACAGGAAATGGCGGATGGGAACATCGTACGTGTAGGCCAGGGCCTCGAGTTCCGGCAGGGTGATGGAGCGCCTGCCCGTCTCGAACGCCGACAGCATCGAGGAGGTCATGCCGATGGATTCGGCGGCTTCGCGCACCGTTTGGTGCGAGGCTTCGCGCGCGTCCTTTAAAATGACTCCCAACATTTTATTTTGCAGGTATTGTGGGGAATTCGGACCTGGCATGGGGTTTATCTATCCTTTCGTCGGTTTCCAAAGACTATCCGCCCGCGGGCGGGGTACCCGGCTTTTCCGCAGCGGCGCGGCAATTTACTTTAATTTCCCGCTTCCGGACCGCGCGATGGGGAGATCGAACATCAGCATCGTCCCGCTGCCTTCCTTGCTTTGAATCGTAAGTTTGGATCCGTGCGCGTCCACAATCTGGCGGCTCAGGTGCAGGCCCATCCCCGTTCCGCCGTGCCGGCGGGTCGACGTTCCGTCGAGCTGATGGAACGGCGTAAAAAGCTCGCCCATCCGTTGGGCAGGAATCCCGATCCCGTTGTCCTCGACGGTCAACCAGACCCGATCCGAGGAGCGTCCGGCGCGGATGCTGACTTTCCCCCCCGGAGGGGTGAATTTTATTCCATTATCCACCAGTTGGAGGATAACCCACGTGATTTTCCGGCTGTCCGCCCGTACGGCTGGAAGATCCGGCGGCAGCTGTACTTCGATCCGGACATTCCCTTTTTGGGATTTTGCCGTCAGGTGCGAGAGCGTGTCCTGCACGCAATCCCGGATCGAGATGATCTGCAAATTAAGGGTAATCCCGCCGCGCGAGGAATCCGAATACTGGATCAGGTCGTCGATCAGGTTGTTCAATCGCTGGGATGCGTTGCGCAGCGTTTCCATCGCATCGCGCTGTTCCTTGGTGAGCGGACCGAAGGTATCGTCCGCCAGCAGGTCGATGTATCCCACGATGTGGGTCATTGGGGTGCGCAACTCGTGGGAGATATTGGCGATGAAGTCGGCTTTCAGCTGGTTCAGCTCCGAGAGCTTTTCCAGCGCGCGGGAGAGTTCGGTCGTCCGATCCCGGACCCGTTCCTCCAGCCGATGGTTTGCCATCTGCAGCGCTTTTTGCAGCTGGAGGACCATGCTGGCCACCGCCCGGTCCAACTCCTCCGCCTTCAGGAATTTCATATCGATCAGGATCTGGCCTATGCGGCGGGGCGGTTTTTCTTCCTGCGCGTCGCGCGCCTGCGCCTGCAGCGCCTGTTGCAGCTGATCCGGCGTGATGGCTTTTTGCGCGACGAGGCTTTCCCCCAGGCGCGGGACGAGCTCTTCGATGCTCGCCGGCGCGGCGGGCGGAGCGGTGCGGGCCTCCTCGAGCCCCTGTCGGATCAGAAGATCGGTGTACAGGATCAGGTCGACGTTGCATTCCGGGCAGTAGGAGATGCCCGGCGGAACAGAGGCGCCGCAGTAGGGACATTCCAGCGGTACGGCGTTGGAGGATGGCTCCATGCGCAAGTCGACTCCTTGGATGCGAAGGATAATATATCCGTTGATAGATTTCGGCAAGCCCGCGGGAGTATGTAATGCGAGCAATGCGTCCGGACTTTGACACGACCGGTGTCCGGGGTATAATCGCCATGCTCGCGCGCCGGTTGCGGGCCGACTTTTGCGGCATTTGAGGAACTTGTGGCAGAATATCCTGCAAACCCCTCGCAATCGTGGGGCGAAGCCTTCTCACTCAACGACTCCGATCTCGAGTTCATCAATAATCTTCTCCTCGAAGAAGGCGCTCCGATGGAATCGGAGCGTTTGGCGGTGGCCGTCATCCGCGAGCGGTTGCAGAGCGAGGCCAAACGCCGCGCCAAGCTCTCGCCGGACGACACCATCTACCTTCCCCGCCTGACGTACCACGCCGGCCAGCATCTGGTGTTCCCCATGCTCGGTTTCGCCCGCGGCACGGTGCTGGCGGTCCGTGCGGGGGAAAATCCCCAAGCGGGTCCGTTCGAAGTGGCGCAGGTGCAGATGGACGGCGCGGAGCGCGAGTTCGCCTCACGGCTGGAAAATCACCGGATCAACACCATCCCCCTGGAAACGCTGATGGGCGCAAGCGAACGCTCGCCGGAGCAGATTTTCGCGGATCACGGCGCCGACGTGCTCGGCGTCATGGAAGCGCGCCTGGCGCAAAGCCGGGAGATCGCGAAAATCGCCGACCGCTGGTTTCCGCGCTCGCTTCTGGTTGAAATTTCACACGGACAATTAAACCTCGCGGAAGCGGTCCTGGATGTTGCCAGCGGCGGTCCGCTGCCCACTTCCGCGATCTTGGAGCACCTGGAATTACCCGCCAATGTGGATCCGCGGCTGGCCGCCTTCTCCCTGGAATATGCGCTGTATCAGGACGAGCGGTTCGAAGAGGTTGGACCCGCCGGTGAAATGGCGTGGTTCCTCAAACGCCTGGAACCGCCCGAAGTGACCTTTCCGCCGCGGCGCCTTTCCTACGAGAAGGATTCCTCGCCGCAGGCCGCGCTCTCCGAACCGCTGCAAACGCAGTTGAGCGAGTTGGACGATGAATGGGGACCGGGGGAGACGCCGCCAGGCGAAGAATCCGGCGAGGTATCCCTGATCCTCTCCTTTCCGCATTGGCGGGTCGGCACGCTCCCGCTGAACCCGCGCCTCGCCGCGATCTTCCCTCAGGCGCATGAGGCGACGCGCATCCGTTTCGAATTTATCGACTCGGAATCGGGGGAACGGTTCCCGGGCTGGGTGGTTTCTCCCTTCCGGTTCGTGTTCGGGCTGGCCGAATGGTACCTGAAGAAGGGGTTGCTGCCCGGCGGGATCCTGCGCGTACGCAAGGGCGAGCAACCCGGTGAAATTATGCTGGACGCGGCCACCCGCCGCCCGGCGCGCGAATGGGTGCGGACGGCGACGGCCTCCGGCAACAACCGGCTGGCCTTCACCATGCAAAAGCAGTCGGTGGCGGTGGAATATGACGAACTATCGGTCATCGCGGTCGACGATCCGCGGGCGGTGGACGAACTGTGGCTGCGGATGAACGAACAGAAGATCCCGCTCGAGAGCCTGATCGCCGACGTGTTCCGCGAACTGGCCAAGCTTAATCCGCAAAGCACGGTCCACGCCCGGACGCTGTATTGCGCGGTCAACGTCGTGCGCCGGCTCCCGCCGGCTCCGGTGTTCGCAGAATTAATGAAGCGCCCGTATTATGCGCACGTGGGGGATCTGTATTATCGTTTCGATGAGGTGAAATGGACGGAGAACCGGTAATCGAACCGGGCGCGATGCGCCTGATCAAACCCAGCCTGGCCACCCGGTTCCACATCGATTACGATTGGTGGCAGCGCAACGAACGCGAATGGCGGGTGTATCTCCTGAGCCATCTGTGTCCGGAGCATCGCGCCGCGCTCGAATCCGTAACGGACGGCTCCCGGATCGATTGGATCGATCCGAATACGGCCGAGGTTCGCCGCATCGACGGGATCCAGCACGCGCTGATTTCGCACTGCAGCCTCCAGCCGGAATACATCGCGCCGCATACCACGCTGGTGGACGCCGTTTTCCGGGTGTTCCTGGCCAACGGCAATACCCCGCTTACCGTGCATGAAATAGCCGAGAAGATCGGACGGCCGGCGAATACCATTTTGCGGACGCTCTCCGGCGTGCGCATATACAAAGGCATCCGCCCGGTGCTGGATTAGTCCAACCTCGATATTTCTGCCACATAAAACATAAAAAACACGAAAGGAAAAAAAGAATATTTGTATCTGCTCAGGCCGGGAAAAGTGTACACGGATTACACGGAGAAGAGCCGATTACACGGATTCTTAAAAAAAAATAATTCGGTGTTTTCGGCTCTTTTCGGTGTTTAGGCGTACAAGAAAGAGAAATCAGGCTGAGTAAATACCTTTTATTTTTCCTTCGCCTCCGTTCGCGCCTCCGGCCCGCCCAAACCGGGGCGGGCTTTGCGTCAAGCTGCTTTTTTCCCCACATAGAGCACGGTTATGTATGGCTTATTGATATATCCGCCATTTTGGCTGATTACTTCCGATATGCCTTCCATCAGGTTCCTGCGCGCCCGTTCCGGAAGGCCAATATGATCCGAGTAAGTATTGAGTAATCCGATGTATTGCCGGCGACCATATCGTTCCGACCAATAAAAACGGTTGACCGTTACGCCGGTAAAGTATCCGCTTGAGGAGAGCGCTGCTTCGCGCTGCTTTATCACTTCCTCCGTTTTCTCCCGCCGTTGAGCCAACTTGGGAGCGTGCTGCCGGTAGACCCGTTCGATCTCACTTTCCAGGTTTCCTTTAAAACCAGCATGCATATTCCAGAATAAGGCAATATGCCCATTGGCTTTTAATGCCGATGCGGCTTTGCGGTATCCAATATCCGGATTAATCCAATGAAAGGCCTGAGCCGAAATCGCAAGGTCAAACGGGTCAGTTTCCCCGTTCCATTCTTCGAAACGCACTTGTTCAATAGTGACGCGGTTAATCCCTTTCAGCGAACGGATTGCCACCCGATTGAGATTCTCCCCCGGTTCGATACAATATATTTCGAATCCTTTTTCGGCAAACAACCGTGTGGCCTTGCCCGTCCCGCTTCCGATTTCCAGAATTCGCCCGGTGGATGGAATGCGGGTGATGGATAAAACACTCTCGACAAGTTCACGGG
>JBAVFZ010000385.1:0-8990 GCA_049684495.1 Anaerolineales bacterium
GGAAGAGACCGCCCATTCGACGCTCATCGCCTGGATCGCACGCGGTCCGGAAATCGGCATGCCCGGTGATTTGCTCCTGCTGACCGGGGAAGAATCGAAAGCCGAGCCGGTTCAAGCCGCCCTCCGCGGAGAGGCCTCCGCGATCGGAATAATCGGCAAATCGTTGGTTGACCGAAACCGGTCCGCCTCCAAACCGGTAATTCGGTTTTGGGTTGATCCGGATCATGAAAAAGATCCGGAAGAACAAACGCGCGCGATCCATCAACTCCTGTTGCGCGGGCTGATGGCGCAAAAATCGATACTCCTGGAACGCGGCGCCAATATCCAGACGCGCCTGACCCAGATCGCCGCCCGAGGCGAGGGTCTGGTCGGGCTGGTGGCGGCGATGCGGGAGATGACCCAGCACGGGATCCTCGTACAGGATAAACGCCTCTCGCCGCTGGCCTCCAGCCCGAGCACGGACCTGCGCTCGGTTTGGAATGATTTGCTCGAGCAGCTTGCCGAGCTATCGACTCTTCCCGAAATCCTGCGGGATCGGCGCCAGGCGGGCGAAGCGCCGGCCGTGGCTTCGGAGCCTCTGCCCGGCGGGTTGGAACGCATGATCGCTCCGATCGTCGTCGGCGACGTGGCGCGCGGTTATCTCACGGCGGTCGGGATGCAGGGCGAGTTGGACCAGACCGACCGGCTGGTCGTCGAACAGGGCGCGCTGGTGTGCGCGATCGAAATGGCGCGCGCCAAGGCGGTGCGTGAAACCGAAAAGCGGTTGCACGGCGACCTGCTCTCCGCCCTCCTGCATCAGAATCTCTCCGCGCGCGATGCCCACCTTTGGGCGCAGAATATGGGGCTCGATCTCGATCAGCAGCACACGGCGGTCCGCCTGGCTTGGGAAGGCTCTATGCCCACTCTCCGCCGGCTGGAGACGCTTGTCAACGGCGAGGTTTCCCGTTCCGGAGCGCCCGTGATCGTTTCCTCGCTCAGCGGCGAGGTGATCGCTTTTTGCGAGGGTCCGCGCGAAGCGGGACGGCCGGCCGCGGCGATCTCCCTGGCCCAGGCGGTGATCGATCTGGCGGCTAAAGAGTTTCCCGAAGCGGTGGTGCGGTGCGGGATTGGAACCCCCGCGGATGACCTCGGTCTGTGGCAGCTCTCGTTCCGCCAGGCCGGCCAGGCGCTGGATATGGCGCGCCGGTTGGGCGAGCGGAAGCCTCTGTACTACATGGACCTTTCCGTCTACCGGCTCCTGCTGCAGTTCGAAGATCATCCCGACTTGAAAGCGTTCGTTCAGGAGACGCTCGGGTCGATCCTCAACCACGAAAACGCGGATGAATTTCTCGCCACGCTGGAGGAATTCTTCGCCCACAATGGAAATCTATCGCAGACCGCCGAAGCGCTCTTTATTCATCGCAATACGCTAACCTACCGCATGGAGCGGTTGGCGGTGGTCTCTCAGCTGGATTTGGATAATCCGGACACGCGATTGGCGGTGCAATTGGCCTTAAGCATCCGGCGGATGCTTAAGGCGGCATAATATCTCTTCCACGAAGGACACGAAGGGTATATTTATTATTTACATCTTCGTACTCTTCGCGGAGAAATATCCGATCGGCTTATAATACCCGCATCCTCCTTGCTTCCGCCGGTAACCGTCATGGAGAACCCGTGTATGCATATTCGCACCGTTCAGACCAAAAAGGACCTCGCCGACTTTATCGAGCTGCCATACCGGTTATACCGCCGCGATCCGGTATGGGTGCCGCCGCTCCGAAGCGATCAATGGAACCAGTTCGACCCCAAACGCAATCCGATGCTCGATCACTGCGAGTACGTCCTTTTCCTTCTGCAGGATGGTCCGGATGTGGTCGGCCGGATTTCCGCGTTTGTAGACCATTTGGCGGTCCAATGGTGGAAGGAACGGATCGGATTGTTTGGATCTTTCGAGTGTATCGAAGACGATACGGCGGCACAACGGCTGCTCTCCACCGCCCAGGATTGGCTGTCCGCAAAAGGAATGAAGGCCATGCGCGGACCCTGGTCCTTCGCCTCCCAGGAATGGGGATTGGTCGTGGAAGGATTCACGCCCTCTCCCGTCATCATGGCACCCTACAATCCTCCCCGGTACAACGATTATCTTCTCCATTTTGGATTGTCGAAAGTAAAAGATCTCGTGGTCTATTATGTCGACACGAGAGAAGGCTATAAAATTCCTGAACGATATCTTCGCTTAACCACACAAGTTCAGAACAAATTGAAAGTAAAGGTTCGAACGGTGGATATGCGAAATTTCGAAAAAGAGGTTTCGACATTTGTCGAGCTTGCCAACCAGTCGATCGCCAACAACTGGGGGTTCTATCCGGTGACGGAAGAGGAAGGCAAAGCCATCGCGCGCGATATGAAACCGGTCATTGATCCCAAACTCGTGCTGTTCGCCGAAGACGCTCAGGGCAAAGCGATCGGATTTGCGATCGCCCTGCCGGACGTCAACACCCTGCTCAAGGGATTGGACGGGCGGCTCTTCCCCTTTGGGTGGTTGAAGTTGCTGCTCGGTCTGCCGCGCCTCCGGCAGTTCCGGATGTGGGCGCTTGGGGTGGTGCCGGAGTATCAAGGCAAGGCGGTGGACGCCCTCATGTACCGTAAACTCTACGAGATCCTTGCCACGCGGGATGTCCGCCTGGAGGTGAATTACATCCTCGAGGACAATTACCCGATGAACAACGCATTGAAAAACCTGGGGGTTAAGAACCTACGCCGTTACCGGGTATATCAAAAACCCATTTGAGATTTGAAAAAGGAGACACCTGTGTCTGAGACAAAACCGGTTCCCCCGCTTCAGAACGCCGTGTTGTGTCAAATTGGATTCGTCGCAAAAGATGCCGCCCGGGTTGCCGGAAAACTTGCAGAAATCACCGGCATGGAACCTGGCGAGCCGATCATCACCGATGGGGTGGAAAAAGCCCGCACCGAGTTCCGCGGCCAACCATCATCCGCAAGAGCCAAACTGATCTTCTTCAACATGGGGCAGGTTTCGATCGAGATCATCGAGCCGATCGGGGGCCCCAGCACGTGGAAGGAGTTCCTCGACAAACACGGCGACGGCGTGCACCACATTGCGTTTACCGTAAAATCCACCAAAGCGGCGGCCGACGTTCTTTCCACGCATGGCATTCCGCCGGTCCAGAGCGGGGTATTCGATGGCGGGAGCTACGTTTATTCTGACGCCGAGAAGGAACTGGGAGTCATCCTCGAATTGCTCGACCGCACCGACGGATGATGTCGACAAGATCGGGATGGAACTGCCCGGATGCCGTTTGACTCCTGGTTTATGTGCAGACAAAATGGATGGATCAAAGGGATTCTAAAAATTTCGAAAGGATGATTGCATGAAAAAACCACGCCCGCACCGGTTGATCCCCGCCGCCCTGCCGGTCGCCATTTTCAGCCTGCTCTTCTTCGTGCAGCCGGCATCGGCCAAGACCGCCCCGTCCGAGGAATTCCCCCAAAAAAATGCCTGGACTCGGATCACCCCGTCGGTTGTCTGGTGCGGCGAGAATGCTTCAACCGTGACCATCGAAGTCCATATTGTCGGGCGGAACGATGTGCGCAAGGCCTGGGCGATCTATCGGGATGAACAGGGCAAAGAACCTCCCATGGACTCCCTCGATGACAATAATCCCGGCCGGTTGTTCGACGACGGCTCGCACGGCGATGTCCTGGCGGGAGACAACATTTTCACCCGCAGCGGGATCGTGTTGCCCTGCAACAAGTATATGGCGGAAGTGCAGGGGTGGTCCACCTGGCTCGGGTTCCTCCGTGTGGAGCTGGCGGACGGCACCCGGCAGGGCAACAACTACGGCATGTTCGCAGGGCAGGTCGACTCGAAGTATAAAAAAACCTTCGCCGTCCGGGATCTGGGAAACCACCTCTCCGCATCGGCCTACGCGTTCTTCATTGAAGACCCCGATCATTCGGTGATAGATGATTATCCGGTCGCCAATGTCGTTTGCGGCTCGAAGAACTACGAGGCGTATCGGAAGTTGTACAGCGTCTTCCCGGATGCGTTCGATCTTGCGCTGGTCACTCCGGGGATGCAGATATTCCGGCCCGGGAACTTGTCGGAAAACGTGCCCTACGACGTCCTGGTCTCCAATTCCGTACAGTACATCGGGTTGAATATCTCCGACAACTCCGCCGCATTCGGCTCATCCGGAAGGCTGAAATCCGTCGTCTACCATTCCTTCGGCAGCCTTGCCATCGCCACCCACGAAATCGGCCACACTTGGGGGATGCATCTCGGCGCCTCCCTCGGGTTAATCGACCCGGAGGACGGATCCGCTCCGCAGGCACATTGGAACCCCATGACGGATATCGGCGGTCAGATGAGCGGATACTATTCCGATACTTCGGGCAACACCGGCCACTTCCACGACAACGGGGATGGAACCTGGAGCTTCATCCCCAATTGGGAACAAGAACCCTACTCGCCGCTGGACCTGTATGCGATGGGTCTGATCCCCGCGCAGGAGATTCCATCCATTCACATCCTCCAATCGCCCAACCTCAGCGATCTGAAACGGATCACCCCCGCTTCCTACAGAACCGTCTCGATGGATCAGATTGTGAATGCCGCAGGCGGACCCCGCTCTCCATCGGCGGCCGAAGCGCAGAAGGATTATGCTTTGGCGTTCATCGTCACCCAAGATACGGCCTACAACGACGCGGCGTACGCGTTCTTCTCCCTGATGTCGTACATCATGATGAGCAAGGATCCGCCCGACATGCGCACGTACTTCGCCTCTTTTTATTGGGCGACGGGGGGACGCGCGACGCTGAACACCCGCCTGCCGGTGGATGTTCCGGAACCGGTAATTTTTCCCGGACCTACGCTCAATCCCACGGTGACGCCTGACCCCGATCAGGCCGGAAACCACGCGGCGGAAACAAAGCAGGCCTATCTCACCCAGAATGCGGAAACAAAACCGTCTCAAAACACCCCGGCGACGGCTATACCGCAGGCAACCGCATCGTCCGCGCCGGAGAAGTCCTCGAAGCCAGTTTCGGGATCGCCGCTTTGTAATTGTCCGTTGATCGTCGGAGGCCTTACGATCCTGCCCGGAGCCTGGGCGGCGGTGCGAAGGAAGAAGCAAAAACTATAAAGGTCGGCTCCTACAAATCTTAACGCAAAGTCGCAGGGGCGCAAAGACGCAAGGAATAAAACCGGTTACCCTTGCGCCTTAGCGCCTTTGCGTTAAAACGTTTTGCGTTGTTGGAAAACTGATTATTGCCGCGTCGATTTTTCTATTGCAATTGCCTCCGCAAACAGCGATTCATACTCCGCGACATTCGAACAAAGAACCAACCGAGTCCGCAGCTTCCCCACGCTGGTAAGGTGATGCACGTAGCGCACGGCGTGTTTTCGGAAGATGAGGCAGCCGAATTCGGGACCGTACAGTTCGATCATCATCGCCAGGTGGCGGCGGGCCATGGCGATGCTTTCCGAAAGCGGGATGCTTTCCTTTTCCCGCCGCGAAAATATCCATGGGTGGCCGATCGCCGCGCGGCCGATCATCACCCCGTCGCAGTGCGTCTCCCGTTTCATCGCTTCGATATCGGTGATGGTGCGCACATTGCCGTTCCCGAGAATTGGGATTCGCGCGCGGCTCTTGATCTCCGCGATCGCGGACCAGTCGACCGGGCCGGAAAGCGCCTGCTCCTTGGTCCGGGCGTGGACGGCGATCAGCGCGCAACCGTTGTCTTCCAGCGCTTTGGCCACCTCGAGGTAGTTGCGGCTGCGATCATCCCATCCCAGACGGATTTTGGCCGTGACCGGGATGCGCAGCGCGGCCGAGAGCGATGCGAACAGCCTCCCGAGCCGCGCCGGATCCTTCAGCATGCCCGCCCCCGCGCCGCGTTCGGCGATTTTTCGGATGGCGCACCCCAGGTTGATGTCGATGATGTCCGGGCCCAGGTCCTGGAGTACGCGCGCAATGTCCACCAGCCGCTCGTCCACATGCCCGTAGATCTGGAACGCCACCGGGCGCTCCCTCTCCGAGAATTTTAATTTAATCCTGACCGCATCCTGCGCGCGGCGGGAATGGGCGATCTCGTCGACGTTGACGAACTCGGTGTACGACATCGCCGACCCGAGTTCGCGGCAGATCACCCGGAAAGGCCAGTCGGTGAATCCGTCCATCGGCGCCAGGACCAGATCGCCGCGGACCGGAATGCTGCCTATGGAGAAGACGGGGAGATCGATGGCGCGCTCCGAAAGCGGTTCAACCCTTGTGCCGGTCGATCGCCAACAGATCGCACAGTATGGCGTATCCCGTTTCGAGCCGGCCGGCGCCGGGTCCGATCAGCGTGACATCGCCCAGCAAGCGCGTCGAAAAAGTGATCGCATTGGTCGCTCCGCGGACGGAAGCCAGCGGGTGGGTATGCGGGATCCTTTCCGGGCGGACGCGCGCCACGACGCCTTCCGCGGTCCGTTCCAGAGAGGCGATCAATTTCCAGACGTCGCCTCCTTCCTCGGCTTCGCAAATATCTTCCTTTTTCAGCCGGGTGATCCCCTCGCGGTCGACATCCTCCATGCGGATCGGCGCGTTCAGCAGGACATTCGCCAGGATGACGAGCTTTCCCGCGGCATCGTGCCCCTCCACGTCCCCGGCCGGATCGGCTTCGGCGTATCCCTTGGCCTGCGCTTCCGCCAGAGCCTCGGCGTACGGCTGTCCGTCCTGCATCTGCGTCAGGATGTAATTGGTCGTGCCGTTGATGATCCCCCGGACTTTTAATATTTTTGCCGCGAAAAGCAGTTCTCTCCCCAATCGGAGCGCAGGCGTTCCGCTCATCACCGTTCCTTCCACGCCAAGTTCCACACCGTGCCGGGCGGCGAGTTCCGAGAGTGACGGATACTCGAGTGCGACCGATCCTTTATTGGTCGTGATGGCGTGTTTCCCGGATTCCAGGGCGGCCCGGATATGGCTGATCGCCGGCTCTCCGTTTTGCAAGTCGGTCGGGCTGAGTTCTATAACGACATCCGATTCCGTCCCGCGGATCGTGCGGATCGAATCCCACCCGCGCTGGGGGGCTTCCACGCGTTGCAGGGTCTTATCCCGCTTTATCGCCTCGAGCAGAGTGCGCGGGGAAAACCCCGACGGATTGTACACGCTGCCCAGGCGGAGATCGCTGACGGCCGTGATGCGCACGTCCACTCCATATTGGCTGCGGAGATCGTCGCCGCGCTCGTCGAGGATTTGCGCCAGTCCCTGGCCGACGTTCCCAAAGCCGATAATTGCCAAACGGTAGGTTCGCATCAAACCCTCTCTCCTTCTTCCAATAAATTCATTTTAACGCAAAGACGCAAAGGCGCGAAGACGCAAGGAATTAATAGTTATTTTCCTTTGCGACTTGGCGTCTTGGGTTGAGCCTTTTATGGTCTCATCCGTAAATCATCCGGAAGCCCGTTCACAACCCGCGAGATTCCCCTTTTTACCACCGGGAAACCAAAATTGATCAACAATCCCAGCCGCATACCTGAAATTCGAAGGTATGTGAGCAATTGCGATTCGAAAACCGGGTGGTGATCCAGGGTAGCTTTACACTCAACAATGACCAAATTTTCGACCAACAAATCCAGCCGTAATGGGATGGGGAGTAAAAAACCTTTATAAAATACCGGCAATTCGCGTTGCCGTTCCACTTTCAGATTCTTTTCAAGCAATTCCTTTTCCAGGGCATACTCATATACGGATTCCAATAGCCCAGGGCCGCCAAGAGTCCGATGAACTTCTATCGCCGAATCTACAATGATTTTACTGATCTCATTCTCATTCATGATTCCCCCTTTGCGAAAATCAGGAATAATTCTAACGCAAATGCGCAGAGGCGCAAAGACCCAATGTATTGGTAATATGTTTCCTTGCGGTTCTGCGTCCTTGCGTCTTGGCGTTAAGGTTATTCCTCCGCCCCTTTTCGAATCCCCTCCGGCATGATAGATTCCTCCAGCCAATTTTCCGTCAGGAGTCGTTTGATCATGATCGGCACCATCGCGCGACTGGACAAGGTTTCGCTTTTCTTCGGCGCGCAAACCATCGTCGAAAACCTCAGCTGGGAGATCTACCACGACGCCCGGATCGGCCTGATCGGCCCGAACGGCGCCGGCAAATCCACCCTGCTGCGCATGTTCGCGCACCTGCTGGAACCGGATTCCGGAGCCGTCCATATCGCCCGCGGGATCCGGATCGGGTTCCTGCCCCAGGAAGTAACCTTCGACCTTGACCGGATGGTGATCGAGGAAGCCCGCGATTCATCACCCACCCTGGCGGCTCTGGAACAGGAACTGGACCGCGTCTCCGCACAGATGGGCGATCCCGCCTATTACGGCGATCCCAATAAGCTGGAACGGCTCTCCTCACGCCACGAAAAGCTGCTCGAGCAATTCGAGGAGAAAGGCGGACTGAATTTCGAGAGCCGCGTCCGTTCCACACTCCGCGGTCTGGGTTTCGGGGAAGAGGATTTTACGCTTCCGCTCCGGGCATTATCCGGTGGTCAGAAGAAACTGGTCGGCTTGGCCAAATTGCTCCTGGAACAGCCGGACCTGCTGCTCCTGGACGAACCGGACAACCACCTGGATATGCAGGGCAAACGGTTTTTAGAAGAACTCATTTCCGGTTACCCGGGCGCGGTATTAATCGTTTCCCACGACCGCTACCTGCTCGACATCGTCGCCGAAGAGATCGCCGAACTCGCGGATGCTCGGATCACCCACTACACCGGTAACTATTCCGAATACGCATTCGAAAAGCATCAAAAATTCCTGCTTCAGGAACGGCAGTACAAGATCCAGCAGCGGGAGATACGCCGGATGGAGTTCGCCATCCAGCGCCTGATGGGCTGGGGCGCCGGTCAGAATGAAAAACTCGTCAAGCGCGGCCGTTCGATGCAGAAACGTCTGGATAAGCTGGATAAGGTCGAGAAGCCGCTCGGCGACCGCAAGGCCATCG
>JBAVFZ010000386.1:0-3974 GCA_049684495.1 Anaerolineales bacterium
CCTCGCTTCGCGAGGTTTCCCCTCTCCCCTTCCCTTAAGGGAAGGGGAGAGGGGAAACCTCGCGAAGCGAGGTTGGGGTGAGGGGTTAGGTCGTTTCAGACATATGCTCGCCACGATCGCTTTCCTGATCCCGCTCCCACCGCTTGCGGCTTTCGCCGCGATCCTGCTTTTAACCCGCCGGCACCGCGCGCTCAGCACGGCCGTGGCGGTGGGCATGCTTGCGCTTTCCGTTTGCGGGGCGTTGATCGTGGCGGCCGGCGCCGGACGGACGGCCGACTTGGCGGAGAATCCGATTGTGCAGCCGGTCCCATGGATCCCCGGCGCGGCGGACGGATCCGGCGCGATCCGGATCGGGGTTCAGGTGGACGGGCTGGCCGTCCTGGCGCTGTGCTTCGTGGCAGTGACACTGCTCGCCATCTTCATATATAGCATCGGCTATCACAACTTCGGGGCTCCGGAAGGCGAAGCGGATATTCCGGGCCTTCCCCCGCACGGGGCAGCCGTCGGCAGTGGCGGTGATGCGCGCCGCGTGCCTTCGGTCGAACCGCTCTACTCCCGCTTCTTCGCCTTCATCTCGCTGTTCGCCTTCGGAATGCTGCTCCTGGTGCTTTCGGACAACCTCGTCACCCTCTTCATCGGCTGGGAAGTGATGGGGCTTTGTTCCTACCTGCTGATCGGGTTCTGGTTCGCGCGCGAAAGCGCACGCCGCGCGGCGGTCAAGGCGTTCCTGGTGACGCGCATCGGCGATGTGCTGATGCTGCTCGGGCTGGCGCTCGCTTGGCAGTTCAGTGGATCGCTCTCCCTGCGGGAGATCCTCGGCGCCGGAAATCTCGCTCGGATGGCCGCCGCGCCCTCCGGCGTGCCCGGGCTGAGCGCGGCCGGGCTCGCGGCGCTGCTGCTCCTGGCCGGGACGATCGGCAAGAGCGCGCAGTGGCCGCTGCACGTCTGGCTCCCGGATGCGATGGAGGGTCCGACGCCGGTTTCCGCGCTGATCCACGCCGCGACGATGGTTTCGGCCGGCGTGTACCTGCTGCTGCGCACGGCGCCGCTGCTTGTCACCGCCGGATCGCCCGCGACGGATGCGGCCGCATTCATCGGCGCGTTTACCGCGCTTTTTGCCGCCGCGATCGCCCTCACCCAGACCGATATCAAACGCGTCCTGGCCTGGTCGACCATCTCGCAGCTCGGCTACATGGTCGCCGCCGCCGGAATCGGCGCCTACACCGCGGCGGCCTTCCATCTGGCGATGCACGCCTTCTTCAAGGCGCTGCTTTTCCTGGGCGCGGGGTCGGTCATCCACGGCGTGGAACACGGAGCGATGCATGAAGGACGGGAGGTGGACGCGCAGGACATGCGCGCGATGGGCGGGCTGAGGAGCCGCATGCCCCTGACCTTCGCCGCGTTCCTCGCCGGCGGGCTCTCCCTGGCCGGCTTTCCGCTGCTCACCGCCGGATTCTGGTCGAAGGATGAGATCCTCGCCTCTGCGCTTCGTGCTTCCGCGCCGGTCTTCATTTTCCTGGCGTTCGCCGCCCTGCTGACGGCGTTCTACACCGCGCGCCTATTGACGCTCGTCTTTCTCGGCCGGCCGCGCAGCCCGGCGGCCGCGCATGCCGCCGAACCCTCGCGCTGGATGCTCGCGCCGATCGCGGTCCTGGCCGTGTTCGCTGTCGCCGCGGGGTGGGCGGGCATTCCGGAGAACTTCCCCGTCCTCGGCGGGGTGATCCCCAACGGGATCGAACGATTGCTGTCCACGGCGGCGCGGCCGCTTTCCCCCGAGGCTCTCACGAGTTTGATGGAGACGCGCCGGCCGATCTGCTGCGCGTTCGCCACGCCGGAAAGTGCTTCGTTCAGTTATGCGGCGCTCTTCATTTCCATTCTGGTATCGATCGGCGGTTTGCTGCTCGGTTGGCTGGCCTACCGCCGGTACCGGGCGGGGGAAAAAGATCCGCTGGAGCGTCTGCTGGGCCCGGCATTCGGGTTCCTGCAGGCGGGTTGCCGGTTCGACGAACTGTACCGCATCCTCTTCGTCGTCCCGGCCCGTTGGATCGCGGACGTACTGGTTTCCGATTGGATCGACCGGCGCATTCTGGACGGCGTACTGCGTGCGGCATGGATGGCCGCCGGCGGGATGGGGCGGATTTTACGGAACGTGATCGACCTGCCGCTGATCAACGGCGCGGCGGATTCGATCGGGAACGAAACCCAACGCGCGGGCGCCGGATTGCGCGTGCTGCAAAGCGGCCGGGTGCAGGAATACCTGCTGATCGGCCTGATCGTATTCACCGCCTGCGCCGCGGCGCTGGTGTGGAGAGTCTTCTGATCCTCACCCCCTACCCCTGCACCCCTTCCCCCTCTCCTGGCATAAGCCCGGAGAGGGGGAAGGGGACGGGGGATGGGGGTGAGGCGGGATATCATGACCGACTTCATCCTTGATCATCTCCTCTCTCTGATCCTATGGACCCCCGCGTTGTCGGCGGCGCTGTTGTTCCTGCTGCCGGGCCGCGAGCGGCTATTGAAAACATTCGCCGTCGGCGCAAGCCTGATTCCGCTGGCCCTTTCGGTCTTCCTGTGGGCCGCGTATAACGGCGCGGCGGCGGGATTCCAATTCGAGGAGCGGCTGACGTGGTATGCGGCGATCGGCTCGGATTACCACCTGGCGGCCGACGGATTATCTATCCCGCTGGTGCTGCTCACTACGCTGATCACGCCACTGGCGCTGCTAGTCGCCGTGAACATCCGCGAAAAGGTGCGCATCTTCCTGGTGCTTTTTCTGCTCCTGGAAACGGGGATGCTGGGCGTATTCCTGTCGATGGACCTGCTGCTTTTCTTCGTCTTCTGGGAGATCGGCCTGGTGCCGATGTTTTTCCTCATCCAGCAGTGGGGCGGCGGGAAGCGGGATTACGCGGCGCTGAAATTCCTGCTTTACACGATGGGCGCATCGCTCGGCTTCCTTCTTGCGATTCAGGTGATCCGTCTTGCCGCCGGATCGTTCGACCTCCAAGCGCTGTATGCAAGCTGGCCCGCGCTCAAAGATGGGATGCTGTTCGGCCTGCCGCTCTCAACGGTGAAGGCGCTAACCTTCTGGGGGATGACAATCGCGTTTGCGGTCAAGGTCCCGCTCTGGCCGTTCCACACCTGGCTGCCGGATGCGCACACCGAAGCGCCGACCGCCGGCTCGATGGTCCTGGCCGGCGTGCTGCTCAAGCTGGGCGGTTACGGCTTTATCCGCCTGGTCCTCCCGCTCTTCCCGGCGGAAACAAAACAATTCGCGCCGGGGCTTGCGCTGCTGGCCGTCGCGGCGATCGTCTTTGGCGCGCTGGCCTCCTGGTCGCAAAACGATTTCAAACGGCTGGTTGCCTATTCGTCGGTCAACCACATGGGGTTTGTCATCCTGGGCGTTGCCGCGGCCGCAACGGCGGGCGCGGATACCGCGACGGGGAGCTTTGCGCTGCGCGGAGCGGTATTGCAAATGTTCACCCACGGATTAAGCGCGGCGGGGATGTTCCTGCTGGTCGGCGCGTTATACGACCGCGCGCACACCCGCAACCTCGAGGAGCTCGGCGGCCTCTTCCCGCGCGCCCCGGCCTACGGCGGGATCCTGATCTTCACCGCGATGGCGTCGCTCGGCCTTCCCGGCCTGGGCGGCTTTGTCTCGGAACTGATGGTGATCCTTGGTTCCTGGCAGGTCTTCCCGCTCCTGACCGGGATCGCGATGATCGGTTTGTTCTTCACCGGCGCGTACATCCTGAAAGCGATCGGGAAAGTCTTGCTCGGCGCACTTCCCGAACGCTGGAAGGAAGCGCCGCTCGAGATCGGCGTGCGCGAACGGCTGGCGATCGCGCCGCTCATGGCGCTGCTGCTGGCCATCGGCGTATGGCCGGCCTGGATTTTGGGAATGATCGGGACGGCATTTAAATGATGACCTAACCCCTACTCCCCCAACCCCTCTCCCCCTTCCCTTAAGGGAAGGGGGA
>JBAVFZ010000387.1:0-1876 GCA_049684495.1 Anaerolineales bacterium
GTCGAGCAGGGACTCGTGGAAACGTCGCTGACCGGACCGGTCCCGTGCTTCTTCGAAAGGATCGGCGGCCGCTTCCGGTGGCAGATCGTCCTGCGCGGCCCTTCCCCGGGCGCGCTGGTCGAGCTTCCCCTGCCGGAGGGGTGCCAGGCGGATGTGGATCCGGTGACGTTGTTGTAAAATGAATAATCGCGCGGCAAGCCTTGCGGGTTAATGGAAAACAACTTCCAAGAACGGCGCGGCAATCGGCGGGGTGATCATCATCCCGCGAAAGCGGGAAAACTTCGCCGCCGCAAGATCTGCGGCGGAGCTGGAGGCAGGACATGAAGCGATTAAATCGTGCCGCACCTTTCTTCGCCGTTTCGCTTGTGCTTTGCATCCTCTCGGCGATCTGCGCGGCTTCGGGGGATATCTCCTCCGGTGTCACATCCGGGGCCGGCAACAGCGGCGATTCCTGGTGGAGCGGCGGCTCAAGCAGTTCCTCGGATTCGGGAAGCAGCAGCGGGGATTCGTGGTGGGATTCGGGCGGCTCCGACAGCGGCTCGTGGGATTCCGGCGGCTCCGACAGCGGTTCGTGGGATTCGGGCGGCTCCGACAGCGGTTCGTGGGATTCCGGCGGATCCGACGGCGGCAGCTGGGGCGACAGCGGCGGCTCCGACAGCGGGTCCTGGTAAGGAGGCGGAATGTCGGTTTGTCTTTTTTTCCTTTCAATTATTTTTTTTGGGATCGGCCTGGTGGTACTCTTTGCTCCGGAACCGAGCCGTCAAACCATCGAGGGGTATACCCCTATTCCACCGATTAACCCAAAATGGCAGGTTTCCATGGGGCAAACTGAGTCGCGGTTATTTTCTCAAAACGATGCCGATGTGCGGCGTTTGGTCTCCTCATACAATAACAAGGGAGGGACATCCATGGAACCTGTTCTGAAAAAACTCACCGGGATCGCCGTCGGCCAGCGGATCAAGGTGCCGCACCCGGTCAAGGGCGAGCTGACCGTTCACGTCCTCGGCCGAATCCTGTACAACGAACTATGGCAGCAGACTCGCACTCCGCAGAGCCCGTGGGTGCCAACCGGCAACCAGTTCGCCGGGTTCTGGCTGGATGGGGAAATGCTGCTGCTGAATTGGTTGAACAGGTTTTACCTGCTGGATACCAACGATCCGCTGTCGGATGCGGACATCGCGCGCGATTTCGCGCCGCACGCCAAAAAATTCGCCCAGAGCGACCAGACGGCGACCGTGTATTTCGCCTATCCGCCGGCGTCCTGGAAGATCGACGATATCGGCAAGTTCCAAATTGCCTCGGTCGAAGGCGCCACGCTGCACGCCCGCACCGGCGCGATCGGGCGCTTCATTCATGCCAGCGGCGATGGCGGGCGGGCGCTGGTGGTGGAGGATTTCGAGGGCGGGGGCGGCGAGGATTGCGCCTGGATCGGGTACCTGCTAAAAGAAGAGGATATCAAGCCGGCATAAAGGACTAACCTAACCTCCCACCCCATTCGATCTTTTTAAGAGAAGCTTCTTAAGGATCCCCCTCCCTCCTTCCCTTAAGGGAAGGAGGGAGGGGCAGGGGAGGGAGGATAGGTCAGCAATCAGATGACACTTTTTAAGGAGGACTTATGAAGCAGTGGCTTTCGAAAGGCTATTGGGCGGTACTCGCGCTTCTCCTCGGATCGATTGTGCTCGGGCAGGTTGTCTCGTATGTTGCGGCGCCGGCCAGCTGGCAGGCGTTCGTCGGCCTGCTGCCGAAGTACCTCAGCATGGTCGCTTTCTGGGGGCCGTTGGTCGCGCTTGTCTCCGGCGTGCTGGTCTGGACTCTTTTGAAGCTTCTGGGTTTCCATTCGCTCGCCGAGATCCGCCGGGAATCCGTCGAAGAGAAT
>JBAVFZ010000388.1:0-11048 GCA_049684495.1 Anaerolineales bacterium
CGAGCGACTCAAATCGATTGAGCGCGCGATACATGCTGTTTTCATCGGCCAAAATTGTCCCGTTGCTCAGTTCGCCGATGGCCGCGCTGGCTTCGTAGGCATACGCCGGCCGTTCATGTAGAAAGAGAAGCAGCCAGAATGTCAGCAATCCCTTTTTATAGACTTCTTCCCAGTTCTTCAGCAAATCGTCAACGTCGGAACTATTTTGACGGGCCATTCGCTTTTTACTCCGCTATTATACCATAGGTAGAATAGCACTATATAGTGGCTTTGTCAATATCAAGACCGTAGTAATTGAGGATGAACTTTGGATTCGGAGCCGATTCTGTTTTTCGGTCGCGCATTCATTGCGCCGTCAAAAACAACCTATAATGAAAAGAGTGGGAAAGGCAGTTTTCCCGGCGCCGGCTGGTGCCAAGTATATTGGGAGGCTTGCCTTTTGGAATTATTCGATAATTCCAAAGTTGCTTCTCGTCAGGCCGCAGTTCAGAAAATACTTACAGTTATAATTTACAGGGATTGAAAATGTCAAAAATCACAAGGGAGTCCCACGCATGAGAAATAATGGAAAAAAAGCTGCTTTGAAGCATTCAAAGACCTCGACAACACTGAACGAAATAGGGGATTTCAACCTCGCTGAATACGCGGCGCTTCGGTCTGAGATATTAAAACGCAGTGAGATACAACATCAATTAATTTCAATGGCGTTGATCGCGGCCGGTACATTCCTGACCGTGAATTTTACGGATACCTCAACCATACCTCTTTCATCAACCGTGACGCTTATATATCCGCTATTAGCGATATTTCTTGCGGCGGCGTGGGCACAAAACGACTACCGAGTCCGTCAGATAGGCTTATATATTAAGGTATGCATTGAAAAAAATTTTTTACAAACCGGTTTGGGGTGGGAGCATGCGGGTCCATCTACGAGCGTGGGACCATTCGGATCGCTTACATTGTTCGCGTCCCGGGGTGTTTTTATTGGCACGGAGTTACTTACGGTGGCGGTTGCTTTGGTAAAGATCATCTCCTCGAAAAAGTTATTATCAACGGAAGATGTCGTGTTGATCATTGCGGACGTCGTTGCCGTCATGCTTACCATTCCGGTTTTAAGACGCCGCATGATCCGCTTCGAGCATTCTCTTTTACGACCTACTAATCCGGAAAAGCTCTTCCTATTGGCTGCTGACATTGATGGAACAATCCTCGGCGATGAGGAGGGAGAGATAAACCTCAAGGCATTATTTCGAGACCATTCCCGCAGAATCGTTTTCGCCGTCATCACAGGCCGTTCTCTGTCGTCTGTTCAAAATTTAGTAAGAAAGAAGCGAATACCGAATCCCGATTTCATAGTGGGTTCAGCCGGTACAGACCTTCTGGATTGCGGCGATTCGAATAATGAATTGGGCTTAAGGTATGCCGAACGGGTCTCGAATGAATGGGATCTTGAAAAGATCTACGCCTTGGGACAGGGCGAAGGGATTCGCCGCCAGACGTTTAAGGATGGCCAGCCGCGTTTTCAGGCCGGCTTTTTCTGGGATGGACGCCCGGAGACATTAGCCGGCTTTCATCGTCGGCTGAAAAACCAGTCGGGATGTCATATCGTTTCAAGCTCCAATAAATATATTGATGTATTCCCGACCAACATGGGAAAGGGGGAAGCCGTTAAATATCTTCAACGGGCGTTGGGAATTGATCATGGCAGAGTGGTTGTGACGGGAGATTCGGGGAATGATAGAGAGATGTTTGAGACCAGCTTTAAAGGAATAATTCCCGTCAATACTTTGGAAGAACTAAAAAAGGTGGTTTATCAAAAATGGCATTATCAAAGTTCCTTGCCTTCGGCGCGCGGCGTAATAGATGGTTTACTTCATTTTGGATTTATTGATTATGTGTAAGAACGCTCCAACGCGCAGCGGCGAGCGGCCCCTGCTTGCCCGCATAAAGCACGGGGCGGGCCAAGGCGTCGAATAGTATGCGGAGAAAGAGATGGGCAATATGAAAAATAAACTCCTGGAAATCGTAAAGGCAATCCTCCTCGCGCTTTCCCGGGCGCGCATCGCGATCCTTACGGTCGGGCTGACGTACCTTATTTCCGTCGTGGTCGGCATGGTCATGGTGCACGCCGGCAACCGGTTTGCGATCGACTACCGGGATAAGCTCGTCTCCGGCGCGCAATCGAGCCCGATCCTGGTTGCGCTCGACCGGAACAACCGCCTGCAGGCCGCTTTATTGGATACCGGCGGGAATCTCTTTGGCGCGGTCGGCAACACGCTCGGAGGCCTGGGCGTCGTTTTCCCCTATCCGTTTATCGCCTACCGCGGTTGGATCGGGGGAATTGTCTCGATCGACGGCGCGCACGTCAGCCGGTTGGCGGATCCCCAAGAGGCCTTTTATTATTTATCCACGCTGATTCTGCAGTTGATCCCCTCCATCCTGGCGGCCGGCGCCGGGGTGAACCTGGGGTTGAGTTTTTACCGGCCGAAGCCGTATTACCAGGGGAGGAAGTGGCTGGGCGTATCGGTGGATGCGATCCGGGACGTATTATGGATCTATATGCTCGTGATCCCGCTGCTGCTTCTGGCCTCCTTGTGGGAGTTCGGCATGAGATAAAGCGATATTACTGGGCTTGCGGGGATTCATATTCTATATATTCAAAGGGAGAGCAAGTTGGAGTGAAGGATTATCACGATTGGCGTTCCATCCGTTCGGTAACGCCCACTGTATGCGCTTTGTTTGGAATTCCAAATCCCGCTTTATGCAGGGAATCTCATTTGGAGGAAGTTTTTCGTTCGGCCCGGTTGGAATTTCGAAATAAAAGAATGGAAAAATGCCTGGTGTTTGCACCGGATGCGATGGGCAACCAATTACTGCGAACCCCCCGTCCATTATTCGAGGATGTCTTGAAATTTGCCCCCCTGGATGTGACTCTGCAATCGGCATTTCCTCCGAAAACCCCCGTTTGTTTTGCGTCCATGTTTACGGGAGCGGCGCCGGAACAGCATGGAATTCGACAGTACGAAAAACCCGTGCTCCATCACGATACGCTTTTTGATGCATTAATCCGCGCAGGCAAACGCGTCGCCATCGCGGCTGTCGAGAACAGCAGCATCGACCGGATATTCCGAGAACGCAAAATCGACTATTTTTCCGAACGCTACGACCCGGATGTAATTAAACGTGTCGTCTCGTTAATAAAATCCGATCGATACGATTTTATTCTTGCCTATAACCAGGAATACGATGACGTTATGCATGCAACAGGTCCGTTTTCAAAGGATGCTCTTCTGGCGGCGAAGAATACGATTGCGGGATTCGTCCGTCTGAGCAGAGCGTTTGACAAGTATTGGAGCCGTTATAATCGGGCAGTAATCTTCTCGCCGGACCATGGGGCTCATGTGAATCAAACCGATGGAAAAGGCACTCACGGCGATGATATTCCGGAGGACATGGAACTCAGGCATTTTTATGGTATCCGGAAAAAAGACGGTTCATAAGGCAGGTCGGCCCAAGCGCTCGGGGTCGCATCCATAAATGGATCGAGGAAAAATGAGCGAATCGTCTCTTGCCTGCGAAACATTCGGTCCCAAAAACGCCAAGACGATCGTATTCCTGCACGGAGGGGGAGCCGGCGGATGGATGTGGCGGCCGGTCATAAAATTTTTGCCGGATTATCACTGCCTGGTTCCGGACCAGCCCGAACACGGCCGCAACCGGCAGATCGCGCCTTTCAGCATGGAGTTGGCCGGCGAAAAGACGGCGGATCTGATCCTTCACCGGGCAAATGGAGGAAAGGCATGCGTGGTGGGGCTTTCCGAAGGCGCACAGATCGCCGTTCAATTGCTGGCGACCGCGCCGGATCGCGTCGAAAAAGCAGTCATTTCCAGCGCGCTGCTGCGGCCCATCCCGGGAATGGGTTGGATTGGTTCGCGGGCCCTGCTGGCTTGGATCTACCGCATCTCGATCCCGCCTTTCAAGAACGTTGATTGGTGGATCCGCCTGAACATGAAATATGCGGCCGGCATCCCGGATGAATTCTATTCCTGCTTCAAAAAAGATTTCCAGGACATGACCGAATCGGAATGGGTGAACCTGTTGGCGGCGAATCAACGTTTCCGCCTGCCGGCCGGCCTGGAGAAGGCCGCCGCTCCCACCCTGGTGATCGCAGGCCGGAGAGAATACGCCGCCATGAAGCAATCGGTGCGCGATCTGGCGTCCGCTCTGCCGCACGCCAGGGGAGGGTTCATAAACCTCGGGAAAAACTCATCCATGGCAAAAGACCACAGCTGGGCTCTGACGGCTCCGGGGTTGTTTGCCCAAACCGTACGGGCCTGGATCGAAGAGAAGCCCCTCCCCACGGAAATCGAGTCTTTGTAAATACGGGGGCGCCGCCCAAACGCAACTTCGAGTGAAATAAAGTCACGCGGCGAAGGGGCAAAAAACAGTTTTCCATTTACAGGTAGAATCCTTATAGGAAGAAGTTAGGCCTGCCAAACAATTATTCGGAGGTTGCAGAATGTATTTCCCGGAAGGATTTGATCTCGAACGGTCGATCGAATTATGCGAACTTACGGATCAGGCCTATGCCCAGTTTGAGGCGTTTCTGAAAGGAAATACCTGGAAGCTGCCGGGCGCCTATACTCTGATAAACGAGTTGAACTTCCTGAAGACGGCCGGAAAAAACACCGTCACGATCAGCGGCTTATTCGATGCGGACCTGCGCGGTGTCCGATCCGCGGGCGGAAAGAATCCAGAAGCGGCGCCGATTGGGTTCATTGCCCGGCGGAAAGAAAACGTCTTCCTTATTTTTCGCGGAACGGTCACCGACCAGGAATGGCTTCAAAACCTGCGGATACGGCTGGTGCCGTATTTGCTGCCCAATTTCGGAAAAGTCCACGACGGATTCCTGCAGACGTATACCCTGTTCCGCGACGAAATTCAGGATACTTTTAAGAATATGGACCGCGGGAGCAGGCTTTATATTGCCGGACACAGCCTGGGCGGAGCCCTGGCGACGATCGCGCTGCCGGATATCGGCAGCCGGATGGGCCGGCGGCCGATCTTTCTGTATACCTACGGGTCGCCGCGGGTCGGCGACAATACGTTTGTAACGGCTTTCAACCAGCGTTATTACGAAAATTCCTTCCGGATCGCAAATACATCGGACATGGTCGGGCTGATTCCTCCGCCCGCGCCGATCGTGGGAACCGTCGGCGGATACTTCTCCCATGTCGATACGCCGATTGGTTTTACCGTTCAATTTGAAGATGTTGCGAAGAACCATGATATTAAAACTTATCTCTCCGCCCTCCAGGACTCCAGGGCGAAGAGGGGATTTCTCAACAAGTTGAAGAAATGGTTCGACCGGCGGCGGATCGTTTGATCAAAGGTTGTCATGCGGAGGGCCGCCAAGCATCTATTCCGATGTTAGTAGGAGCTTCGCTGCCCCCTTCCTTGGCGAAAACCAACGCCGAGGGCGGGCTCGCGAATTCTTCTCATCGGAGATACACCGGTGCGCATCGCTCCCATCGCTTCGCCAACATCCCCGCTCAGAAACAAAAGGCGAGCGGGAATGCTTCCCTCGTTTCGTAATCGCGCAGGTTTCAAGAACAACCCAAACCTGCGCACTTCGCGAGGGTTCCGCGAGGGCAGGCGGGGGCGCGCTCAGGGCGAGATGGTCCGAGGCGTCGGCGTGCAAACCAGGCGTGCGTCGAACGGCCGGCCTGAATGGAAAGCGGTGGCCGGCCGGAAGAAACCGCAGGGGAGGCAAACATGACCGGCACAAAACGCATCCTCATCCTCACCGCCGATGCGGGCTACGGCCACCGCAGCGCCGCGATGGCCGTCGCCGCGGCGCTGAAGGAGACGCATCCGGATGCGTGCGCGGTCGAGATCGTCAATCCGCTGGAAGACAAGCGCGTCCCCGCGGTCCTGCGCCGGAGCGGGACGAGTTATGACTGGATGGTGCGCAAGATCCCGCACTTCTACAAGTTAAATTATGATGTATCCGATTCCCGGTCGGCCACCCGGATGATCCAGAATGCCCTGGCGGCGGTCCTGTTCCAGGTGATGGGGGATCTTGTCCGGCGGGAAAATCCGGATGCGATCGTCACGACCTACCCGATCTACCAGGCTCCGCTCGCCGTGGTTTTTACCCTCATCCGGTACAGGGTCCCGCTGCTCAACGTGGTCACGGATTATTCGCCGGTGCACCGGATCTATTTTCACAAAGCGGCCGACCGCTGCCTGGTTTCGATGCCGGCGGCGCGGGATGAGGCGATCGAGAGCGGCCTCATGCCGGAGAAGGTTATCGTGACGGGGATCCCGGTCCACCCGGACTTGGGGAACGAAAAACGGAACCCGGCCGCCGTCCGCGCCGTACTGGGCTGGCCGCCCTCCCTCAGGAGCGTGCTTGTCGTCGGCGGCAAACGGGTTAAGAACCTTGGCGGGATCCTGCGCGTGTTGAACCATTCCGGGCTTCCGCTGCAGTTGACCGTCGTCGCCGGGGGAGATGACGCGCTGTTTCGCGAGTTTCAGGACGTCGAATGGCATATGCCGGTTCGCGTGCTTAATTTTGTTGAGAACATGCCGGTGCTGATGCACGCATCGGATTTCATCGTCTGCAAGGCGGGCGGGCTGATCGTCACCGAAAGCCTGGCGTGCGGCCTGCCGATAATGCTCACGGACTACATCGAAGGCCAGGAGTCGGGCAACGTCCGGTACGTGGTCGAAGGGGGCGCGGGCGAGCTGGTGCGCAATCCGCTGGACGGGCTGGAGAGGATCAGTCACTGGCTTGCGGATGGGGGTGATATGCTGGCCCGGCGCGGCCGGAACGCCAGGAGCCTGGGCTACCCGCGCGCGGCTTATGACGTCGCCGGATTGGCGTGGGAGGCGGCCGTCCGCGGCCCGCAGGAAAGCCCTGTGCTTCACCTTCCGGATCGGATCGAGAAAATGGTGAAAGGCAGGCATTGAACGGCGGTCCGGCCACCGGACGCCGCCGAAGACGTTTAATTCGCGGAACGTTTGCTTAACAAAAGTACCATGATCCGCAGCCAATCCGCCGGCGGCGGAAAAACATCCGCGCAGGGAGGGAAGGATGATTTCATTATTCAGGAAATTTCCCGCGGTGATGGGAACCTTGTGCCTTTTTCTCTCCATGGTCTTCCTGTATTTTGCGCTGGAGCAGTTCCGAGTATCCAAGGATCTTCCCGGGGGACCGGAAAAGCTGACTCTGGCGGAAATAAAACAGCGGATGACGGACAATCCGGTGGACATCTGGGCCGAAGTGCTGGATGGATCCGTGGACTGCAATTCCCTGGAACAATGGAAAGCCACGACGAATTATTTTTTCGTTCACTTGTATACGACGCTCCTGATCTCCAACTTCGACGGGACGGTGGTCCTGAAGGGCAGCGTCAATGAGTGGCCCGCATGTGAAGCCATCATCTCCCAGCCGTTCGTCGGCATCGTTTCGAAGGACACGGCGTCCCTGGCGACCGAGGTCTGGAAAAAGAACAGGTACAACATCCGGCAATATCCGCAGGCGTATGTGATGGAATTCTGCAACGAATGCACCCCCTCGAAAAAGTGGGGAGATGTTTGGATCGGATTTGGGTTGAGCGCCGTCTTATTTATCCTCTTTGCCGCGGGAATTAAAATGGAAGTGGACCGGTACAAGAAAAGGATCGCCGCGGAATAGGAATTTAACCGATTTTTGAATGGCAGGAGTGCTGAGAATGCCGTCCACAGATCAGCAAGAAAAGACCCATAAGGGGTGGATACTCCTGGAACTACTCCCAATCGCGCTATTGGCTTTATTGCGGATTCCTTTTCTGACGATCATCATTTTGATAATCTGTTTTTGGAGGATTTACCGGCGGAACCTTACCTGGGAATATTTGGGGTTTGACAAACGGGATAACATCCTGCGGACGATGATCATCGGTTTGATAATCGCCGTTGTTTACCAGGCGTTTTCCATTTTTTTGCTGGTGCCGGTGCTCGATGTGATCACGCAAAGCCGTTTGGATTTATCGGAAATCACGGCTTTACGGGGCAATGGGGCGAATTTCCTTATCGCCATCATTCTGAGCTGGACCCTCGCGGCCTTTGGAGAAGAAATCGCATACAGAAGTTATCTCTATCATCTACTCGAGGACCTTTTTGATCGAAAAAGATTCGGTGTAATTGCGGCCGTCGTTATATGTACCTTCTTGTTTACCCTGGGGCATGGATATCAAGGGATAAGCGGTATTTTGGAAAACCTGTTTTTTGGATTAGCCATGGCAATGGCGTTTCTCTTCTCCGGTAAGAATCTCTGGCTCCCCGTATTCATCCACGGATTTGTGGATACCATCGGCTTCATCCTGATATTTTCCGGCGTTTACCCATAATGCCGGCCGAGCCCGTTGCGGCAGGCGGATAGATCCTTCGACCCACTTACAATTCTCCCGAGTAACAAAAGGCAAGCTTGCTTTAAGGGGTTGGGTATTGGTTTTAAGACTTCGAAGGTTACTTCGCCATTGATGTATCAGGTAAAATGAACCAAGTTGATTAATCCGCCGCGTGCCATCCTTCCGATAGAAAGCGCAACATGCTGTTTGATTGCCATCTCCATTCCACGATCTCGCCGGATGCCCAAAGCCCGATATTGGATATGTGCCGGGCCGCCGTCCGGAAAGGCGCATCCGTCATTTGCTTCACCGAGCACTTCGACTTGAACCCCGCGGATTCCGGGTTCCGGTATTACGACCATGAGAAGTATGTATCGGAATTGGAACAAGCCAAACGCGTTTATTCCGGCAAGATCGAGATGCTCTTTGGAATTGAATTCTCGGAACCGCAGCAATACCCGAAGGATTTTGAATTAATGACGAAGAAGAATTTTGATTTTATTCTCGGAAGCGTGCATGCCATACGGGATACCTGGGCCGGCGCCGAGGATATCCTGCGTAAGTATTCCGCGGAAAAAATCTTTGAAATGCATTATGCGGAAACGCTGAAAATGGTTCAATTCGGGGGGTTCGATGCGCTGGCCCATATGGATTTCCCCAGAAGGTTTATCGACGATTATAAAGAACCCTTCCGCCTGATCGATCCTATTTTATCCGCGATCATCCGGTCCAACATATCCCTGGAATTGAACAGCTCGCCATTAAGAAAAGGGAAGGATTTTGCGCTGCCCAGTTCCGCAATCCTTCAAAGGTACACGGATCTGGGCGGAAGGCGTGTGACAGCCGGTTCGGATGCGCACCATGCCGATGAGATTTGTGCCGGCCGCGAGTACCTGGCGGCTCAGATGGCTTCTTATCAGTTGGAATCCGTTGTTTATCGCAGGAGAAAGCCCTGCCGCGAAAAGTTTGAGGGATGATTTTTCATTAATTTCTCGGCCGACAACCGAAGCGAGCCTGCCGCCCCGCATTTCTTGTGGGCCCCCGCTCGCCTGTCTCCTTTGCCAACCCGTACGACCATTCCCTTTTCGGCGGCGAAACAATTTTCCCGCTTTCGCGGGATGAAGAATGCCCCGCAGCTTGCTGCTAATGTTCCTGGAAGGTATTTACTCAGCCTGATTTCTCTTTCTTGTCCACCGAAACACCGAAAAGAGCCGAAAACACCGAATTTTTTTTAAGAACCCGCGTAATCGGCTCTTCTCCGTGTAATCCGTGTACGCTTTTCCCGGTCTGAGCAGATACCCTGGAAGTTGTGCTTTTAGATCCCGCGCGGCTTGCCGCGCGGTTATCCCGAATCCAATCGGGTAAAATGCATTTTTATTACGGAACGGCAGGCCGCAGCCAGGTGGGCCGATATGCCGGTTCGAGGGTATATCCCTTCCGGGTCGATCGAGGTAAAATGACGGAGATCACGCAGGAACAACTGGAACGCGCCGGGTATGGCGTGAAGGCCGCACCCGACGGCGCCTGGCGGAAATATGATGAACGCAGGCCGATCCCCGGATATTTCCAATTTGACTGGTTAAGCTCCAGGCATCCGGACCTGTATCATATGTTTGCTTTATCAACCCTCGGATTCATGCACGAGCTGGAAACACTCGTCGATCTGGCCGGATTGGACGTGATCGACCTCGGCGCGGGAACGGGACGGGTCGCCCTCGAAGCCGCCCAGAAAGCCGACAAAGTCGCGGCGGTCGATTTTTTTGAATCCGTCGTCGTGTACGGACGGGAGATAATGCGCCGGTCGGGAATAAAGAATGTGCATTACCTGATCGGCGACAACGGCCATCTGCCCCTGCCGGAAAATTCCATGGACGCCGCCATTTGCGCCTGGGCCTACTGGAACCATGCCGAAGCCCACCGGGTAGTCAAGCCGGACGGATGGCTGATCAGCCTTGTGCCCGCTCCCGGCGCGTGGTGCGGCGAGCTGACGGCGACTCTGGCGGATGTCTATCCCGAGATCATTACGGAAATCGGGCCCGCCGCCCCATTGGATCCGGCCTTTCCGGATGCCGACTCCCTCATCCGGAAAAACACCTGGAATGGGGTGCCCGTAACGGCTCCGATCCGCGTGCACGATTTTACATATGTCGCCGAGTATGGCGATCCCATCGAAGCGGCGGCCATTCTCGGGCGGTTGTACGGACCCAAAGCCAAAAGCTATATGCTGGACAGGCGGCAGTCGACTTTGGCCTGGCGGTTGCGGATCGAGATTTGCCACACCCGGAAATAGCGCGCCGCATCGAATGGTATTTACCCCGGAAAATGGAAAGACGAAAATTGAAAACTATAAGATTGTTGATTTCCCTTTCGGCGGCTGTTCTGTTGCCTGCCTGCACTGCCGTTTCCATCACGCCGGTGGAGACGGACGTACCAATCCGGGCCCGGCCGTCACAAACTCCCACGCCTCGGCCGAAGCCGACCGCGACCGCGACGCCGGGCGGCGGCACCTTCGGCGAGCTCACGTTCGGCGATGAATTCGAAGGGCCGGAGATCAATACCACCCGGTGGTTCGCGGAAGACGGACACCAGGATTATTGGCCCGAGACCCCCTGGCGGAGAAACTATAGGAAGGAAAACGTCTATATCGAGGAC
>JBAVFZ010000389.1:0-21566 GCA_049684495.1 Anaerolineales bacterium
GGCAACCAGGACGAACAGCCCCCACAGTACGGATGCCCTTCCGCTCCCGCCGGCCCTTGAGTCGAGAAACACCCACAGCGGCAGGCCCAGCCAATACAGTCCGAAGCCGACCGCGCCAAGGATCACAAAAACGATGTCGAGAATTCCGGGAGAAGTGTCCACCCCTTCGAAAGTGACCCCGACGTAGGCCGCCGGCTGTCCGTCCGGTCCGGGGATATACCGTACCAGGTGGCTGTAGATATCGTTGTGTTCCCCTTCCCGCCGCAGGGCCATCGCCAGCCGAAGTTCCATCTCCGTAACCGGATCCATATGCTGGGGATCAACCGCGGAGATAAGATCCTCTTCATACTGCGAAAGCTCATACACGTTGTCTCCAACCTCCGCCGGTCCGTTGTACGAGAGGCGGATATCCCCTTTTGGATCGGATACCCACACCCAGACGACGTAAGGCTCGGATTTCAGCCGTTCCACTGCCTGCGCAAGTTCCGGAGAATTCACGGAAGCCACCTCGCCCGGGAGGATGGCATTCATCGATTCTTCGACGGATTGCCTTCGGACCCTCTCCTCATTAAGCTGATCGGTACTATGGAGATTTATTCCGACGGAAAAGCCGACCGCCATGCAGAGAAATGCCGCCAGGCCTGCGACGGCGGCGATTAGCAACCAATTACGTTTTGGCATCGCTTGCCTCCCTTTTCATTTTTAGGATGACAACGGCTGCGGCGAACGGACCGAGCAGCAGGTTGGCGGCCGGTACTGCCGCCATCCACCAACGCAGATCCATCCGCCCCGCGGGAAGGAAGGGTAGCAGCACGAGCAGCGCAAGACCGGCGACGGCGCACCCTGCCGCGGCGACCGGCAGCCTGCTTCCGGCCCCGGCTCCGCCGCGGACGCGTGCCGCGAGCGACGCCGACAGGGCGGCGGAGAGCGGCGGCGCGGCGGGCGTCTGGGCGGAGGAGATAAGAATCCGCCAATTACGTTCGCCGACCGGTTCCGGATCATTTCGTCCCTTCATGGTTCACCTCTATTAATTGATGGCGCAGCGCCGCGCGCGCCCGCGCCAGCATGGATTCCACCGCCTTATACGACCGGCCCGACCGGCGGGCGAGGATGTCTACGCCGAGCCCTTCCGCGTAGCGCGCGAGCAGCAGGCGGTGGTATTCCGGCGGGAGCGATCCGAGCGCCTCGACGATTTTCGCGCGCAGTTCGGCCCGTTCCATCCAGTCTTCCGGGAGCGGTTCCGTTTCCAGATGGTCCCATGCGTCCGCTCCTCCCGCGTCCTCCGGCAAAGGATCCGCCATCCGGCCGCGGCGGCGGAGTTCGTCCGCCGCTTTGCGGCGGGCGATCGCGCACAGCCAGCCGAAGAGGGGCGCCTCCCCGCGGTAGCTTTGGATGGATGCCGCCGCGGCCAGCAGCGTCTCCTGCCGGACATCCTCCGCCCAGGCGGATTCGCCGCCGCAGAGATGAAAAGCGAATCTATAGAGCGCGCCGCCGAACCGCTCGCACAGTTCGGCCCAGGCACCGGTTTCCCCGCGGCATAAGGCGGCGGTTAATTCACGGTCTTCGCTGGAAGCAGCTGCCATGTGATTTCCTTCCCGAAGGTATGTCGTGGCCGGAAGGAAAATCCTTCGGTCGCGGGGATGCCGATATCGGGGATAGCTGGGCGCCCTGCTTGCACAGGGCTCCCGTTCGCGGGATAAGGATCATCCCTCGACGAATTTTCCGCCGTGGATTTCCTTTTCCTGCAGCGAGCGCCGGGAGTCGAATTTGAGGATGACTTCTATCGATTGGAAGCAGCGCCCGCCGCCCATGAGAACCTTGCGGCACGCGTAGGATTGCGGGTTGCCGTTCGGGGCGTATTCCACGCTCAGGTCGTTGGCCATATTAACCCGGGCGGTAAGAATCTCGCCGCACCGGTTGCACCGGACTGAAATCGGATACGCCATCGGGCTTCCGCCCGAAAACGATTTGAATATATTTTCCAGGAAACCCATAGTATGACCTCCCGCGGATTTTGCCGTCGTCCCGCCGGAGGGCGGATATCCGGCCGGAGGCTAATTTTACTCCGGGACGACGGCAAAGAGGGCTCCGTTCTTCCCGCCGCGCTTCACCCGGTACATCAGGTCGTCCGCGGTGCGGATGATATCGTCCGCCGTGTAGTCCATCGTCCGGTATGTCACCGCGCCGAGACTGACCGTCACCCCGCAGCCTTTTTGCGCCGTTTCCCGGCCCAGGTTTTCCTGCACCCGCCCGACGGTCGACCGGGCGGCGGTTTCATCGACCTCCGGCAACAAAATCGAAAACTCGTCCCCGCCCACCCGCGCGACGATATCCATCCGCCGGACGGATTCCCGGAGCGCCGCGGCGACCGCCGCCAGCACCGAATTTCCCATCTGGTGCCCATGGGAATCGTTGACCTTTTTAAAGTTGTCGATGTCGAGATAAATAAGCGATAGGGGCCGGTTGTACCGGCGGCTGCGCGCCATTTCCTTTTGCAGCATGTCGAAGAAGGTGCGCGTGTTGTACGCTCCGGTCAGACTGTCCGTCATCGCCATCCGGCGGATGGAATCCATCGTCCGCCGCTGCCGGCCGAGCAGCCAAACGGTGATAAGAAAGAACGCCAGGCGCGAGACGGTCGCCCAGGCGCCGGGCCAGATGTTGCCCGCGAGCGCACCCGATTGGAGTTCCGTGTCGTATGCGGCGAATGCGGCGCTCAGTATGGAAACCGCGCCCCCCGCCGTCTCATGCACATACCAGGCGGCAATCCCGATCGGAAGAAGATAGAAAATGGAAAGGACGATTTCGGATTCGGTGCGGTAATCGATCCAGCCCAAGAGGAGGGCAAGTCCAATGCTTAGCAACAGGAAGAAGGCTTTTCGCATCCGGCGAGTCTGGGGAGGGGAAGAGGAAACGGTCATCACATCCCGAAAAGGCGATCCTTTTTTATTATATGCCCATTTCCCCGCCGCGTATCACGCCTTGTACCATTTACCCCTTGCGGCGAAACCGCCTCGTTGAGATAATCATCTTGTCGGGAGCTCCCCTTGTCGAAAACACGCACCGAATTTATCTGCCAGCAATGCGGCTATTCCAGTCCACGCGGCATGGGCCGCTGCCCGCGCTGCAATGCCTGGAACTCCATGGTCGAGCAGGTGACGGCCGCCCCCGCGCGCAATGCCGCTTCCTCCGCCGGACCGGTTCTCTCCAAGCCCCGGCGCCTTCGTGAGGTGGACGGCGGCGAGGAAAGCCGCCTACCGCTCCCGATCAAGGAATTCTCGCGCGTACTGGGCGGAGGCGTGGTCCCCGGCTCGATCGTCCTGATCGGCGGAGATCCCGGGATCGGCAAGTCCACCCTGCTCCTGCAGGCCTCCTGGATCCTGGCCGGGGCGTCGGGTCCGGTGCTGTATGTCTCGGGCGAAGAATCCGAACGCCAGATGAAAATGCGCGCGGTCCGGCTGGCGGAAGGAATGTCCAAGGACGCGGCGGCGTATCCGGAATCGCTGTTCCTCGTCACCGAAACCCGCCTGGACGCCATCCTCGAGCATGTCCAGGCGCTTTCCCCGCGCATCCTGGTCATCGATTCGATCCAAACCGTGTATCTGCCGGAATTGACGTCCTCCGCCGGATCGGTCTCGCAGGTTCGGGAGTGCGCCGCCCGGCTTCAGACGCTGGCCAAATCGTCCGGCATGGCGGTGTTCCTCATCGGCCATGTGACCAAGGAGGGCGTGCTCGCCGGTCCGCGGGTGCTGGAGCACATCGTCGATACGGTCCTGTACCTGGAGGGCGACCGGTTCCAGAGCTACCGCCTGCTGCGGGCGGTGAAGAACCGCTTCGGGGCGGTATCGGAAGTGGGCGTGTTCGAAATGCGCGCCGACGGCCTGGCCGAGGTGCCGAACCCTTCCGAGGCATTCCTGGCGGAACGCGCCGCGCAATCGCCGGGTTCGGCGATCGCCGTGGTGATGGAAGGCACCCGGCCGCTCCTGATCGAAATCCAGGGGTTGACCAGCCCGGCCGCCTACGGAACACCGCGCCGCACTCCGAACGGGGTGGATCTGTACCGATTGCTGCTGATCTCGGCCGTGCTGACCCGCCGCGCGGGATTGCGCGTCGCGGAAGAGGATATCTTCCTTAACGTGGTCGGCGGCATGCGGATCAACGAACCGGCCGCGGACCTCGCGATGGCCGTCGCCATCGCATCATCGGTGAAGGACCGCCCGGTCGCCGCCGACCTGGTCCTCTTGGGAGAGATCGGGCTGTCGGGCGAACTTCGCGCCGTGAGCCAGACCAACGCCCGGTTGCGGGAAGCGGCGGCGTTGGGTTTCCGCCGCGCCATCCTCCCCAAGACGGTCCGCCGCGGCGAAGATCCGCCCAAGGGAATCGAGATCATCCCCTGCCGAACGCTTCGGGAAGCAATCGAGGCGGCGCTGGTACCCCATGAATAACACCCGGACCCTGCGGCGGGTCGCGTTCACGGTCTGGGGCTTCTGCTTTCTTTTAATCGCGGCCTTTCTCGTTTATTGGAGCGGATTGGGAACCGCGGCCGTGGCCGTCCTTTTTCCTTCGCCCACCGCGACCGCGACCGTCACCTCCACCGCCACGCGCACGTCCACGTTCACGCGCACCTTCACCCTCACTCCGTCGCAAACCGGCACTTCAACCCGCACCGTCACGCCGTCGAACACCCCCACCGTCACCATCACCCCGACCGTCACCCCGCTCCCATACGCATCCGGTCCGATGATCATCGGTTACTCGGTGGAGGGCCGGCCGATCGAGGTGTACCGTTTCGGCACGGGCCCTTCGGAACGGCTTACCGTCCACGGGATCCACGGCGGGAGCGAATGGAACACCATCGCCCTGGCGGATCAGTTGATCAAGGAATTGACCGACCATCCCGAAAGGATCCCCGAGCAGACGGCGCTGTATATTGTCCGTTCGCTGAATCCGGACGGGGAAGCCAAAGCCCACGGCCCCGAAGGGCGGGCTAACGCCAATCAGGTGGATTTAAACCGGAACTGGGACGCCTACTGGCAGGCGAAGTGGCCGCTCGACGGCTGCTGGGTGATCACCCCCGTCAACGCCGGTCCGTTCCCGTTCTCGGAACCCGAGAGCGTCGCGTTGCGGGATTTCATGCTGGAACATCAATTTACCGCGATGATAGATTATCACAGCGCGGCGCTTGGAATCTTTCCCGCCGGGCAGCCCCCCGATCCG
Organism: Anaerolineales bacterium; assembly: GCA_049684495.1. Lineage (GTDB taxonomy): Bacteria > Chloroflexota > Anaerolineae > Anaerolineales > RBG-16-64-43 > JAFGKK01. Next base: position 5,215 of record JBAVFZ010000389.1, read on the forward strand.
GCGTCCGTTCGCCTGGCAAAGGCGATCGCCGCGGTTTCACCCTACCAATATCCCCCGATCAACACCGGCTGCAAATACACCGGGAACCTCGTCGACTGGGCGGCCTTCAAGGGGGTTGCCGCGGTCGACCTGGAATTAATGAGCCACTCCAACACCGATTTTGCGTTGAATGTGAAAGTCCTGGAGATTCTGCTCAACTTCAAATAAGGACTGGTCGTACCCCAATCCCCGATCTATTTTCTTTATATGTTCATTCCGCAATTTTTTTAACCACGAAGACACGAAGGCACCAAGCATTTTTCTTCGTGTCTTTGTGTCTTCGTGGTTAAAATTTTTTTAGCGCAGGAATGGATTTACTAAAGAAAGATTGGAATTAGAATAAAAACGGGATTAATCGCGCAACCTTCGCTTTATATTTTCGATACTCTTCACCATACTCAACGGTCAACTTCCGCTCTTCCAGTTCGCTCCCCGCCAAAATATAAAGCGTAATGCCCAGGTCGAACGCCAGCGTACCGGCGGTGAGGATGGGGAACAACCATAAAACCAGCAAACCGGTCGTATACATCGGATGCCGGACGATTGAATAGGCGCCCGTGGTGACCAGCTTGGCATCGCCTTTCGCATTGCCCAATTGACGCAGGCCGAGGAAATCCGGCGGATTGGATTGCAGGAAGCTCAACCCCAATAAAACCAACGCGGTGATTTGGATGATAACCAAAACCAACCACCACGGTCCGGGAACACGCACCAGCACGGGACCGGGATTCCGGGCCAGGATCGCCAGAACCGGTATCAGCGTTATCACCGCCGTGGCATTGAACGCGATCCGGTAAAGGTTATCCGCGACCGTCCCAAACCATTTCCGGGCGGCTGCCTTCGCCGGAATACCGGCCAGCAGGCTGTGCAACGCTCCCCATCCGATGGTTGCGAGAAATATCAGAAGCGGTTCCTGCACATTCGTCTCCGGCGGCCATTGTAATCCGCTTCGCGCATTCCTTGGTTGCAACCAGCCGTCATTTCGCCGATAATCCATCTCCAAACGGCGCGGCTGGCGCCCTTCGGCGGCGGGTCCGCGGGGAACAGGCGGTTTCCCGGTGCGGGATGAGCGCCTGCCCGGGAAGTTCATACGGGAGTGCGGATGAAAAAATTAAGCCTGCGCAACATTCTTTCCAATTGGATGGAGATCCGGCAGCAGGATACGGTCTGGCGCTGGCGCGGACAACTGCTAAGCCTGGTGCTCCTCGGCAGCTTTCATGTCGCTTTATTTTTCTTTACTTACAATTCCATCGAATGGATCCGGTCGCCCGATCCCGTCGGGCTGAGTTTTGTTTTTACCGATGCCGCCGGGGTCGCCGGGATCATCGGGCTGTGGTGGATCAACCGCAGGGGTTGGAACCGGTCGGCTTCGGTGGCCTTTATCCTTCTGGCGTCGCTACTGCCCTTCTTCTCGGTCCCCGCCGCCGATTACGAGCGCATATTGGTCACGGCGTCCATCTCGATCGCGCTGGCTTCGTTTCTGTTCACCCCGACCGGTTCTTTTGCCGTGATGGCGCTCCAGATCGCCTTGTACACGCTTAATTATCTTCAAAGTGGAAGTCCACTTGCTTATAATTATTTTTCGATTGTCGTCATGGGCCTTCTGGCCTTCATCTCGTGGATCTGCGCCACGTGGTTCGAGGCCGCCCTGTTGCAGGCGAACACCCTCCAGGACCGGCTGCGGATGATCACCGAAAATATGGCCGGGGTCATCGGCCACATCAATACCCGCAGCATCCTTTTGTATGCCAGTCCCTCGGTAAAAAAAATGTTCGGCTGGGAACCGAAGCAGCTGGAAGGCCGGTCGGTGCTGGAAAACATTCACCCGGAAGAATCCGAGGTGATGCTGAAACAGGTCCAGGCGGCCGTCGCCCGGCACCTCCCCACGATCCGCCAGGAGTTCCGCTTCCGCTGCGCCGACGGGGAATATAAATGGATCGAATCGGAAACCCGCCTGATGTATGATCCGTCGGGGACGTTCGACAGCGCCATATTCGGCATCCGCGATATTTCCCGGAGACGCCTGGCGGAAGAAGCTCTGATCCGCGAACGCACCTTTCTGCGCGCGGTCATCGACGCTTCACCGAACCTGATTTGCGTCCGGAAATCCGACGGGACGTTCGCGCTGGCGAACAAAGCCCTGGCGGACGCGTACGGTTCCACGCCGGAAGCCATGATCGGCCGGTCGGATTCCGATTGTCCGCATCCGCCGGAGAAAATCGAACGGCTCCTCGAATCCGACCGCGAGGTTATTGCCCGCCAGGTATCGATCTTCATCCCCGAAGAAAAGATCGCCCTCTACGATGCAGGCGAGCATTGGTTCAGCATCACTAAAATCCCTTTACCCGAAGGGAACGGCCGCTGCGACCAGGTATTGTGCATTTCGATGGATATCAACGACCGGAAAAAAGCGGAGGAGGAAATCCACCGCCTGAACGCCGAGCTGGAGCGCCGGGTGGAGGAACGGACCGCGCAGCTGGAATCCGCCAACAAGGAATTGGAAGCGTTCGCCTATTCCGTTTCCCACGATCTGCGCGCGCCGTTGCGCAGCATCGACGGATTCGGCCAGGCGCTGCAGGAGGATTATGCCGCCCACCTGGACGATCAGGGGTTGGATTATCTGCAGCGGATCCGTTCCGCCAGCAAGCGCATGGGGCTGCTGATCGACGACCTGCTCCAGCTTTCGCGGCTGACGCGCGGGGAATTGCACCGCCAGACGCTGGATCTGACCGCCATGGCGCGCCGTGTGGCGGAGGAATTCCAACGCGCCGAACCCGGCCGGAGCGTGGCCTGGACGGTCGCCGAAAAATTATCGGCCGAGGCGGATGAACGGCTGTTGTCCGCGGTGCTGGAAAATCTGCTCGGCAACGCCTGGAAGTTCACGTCGCGCCGCAAGGAGGCGAAGATCGCATTCGAGTCGGTGGTCACCTCCGAAGGAGAACGCGCCTACCGCGTAAAAGACAACGGTGCCGGATTTCAGATGGATCACGCGGAGAAACTCTTTCAGGCGTTTCAGCGTTTGCACACCGTCCAGGAATTTCCCGGGAACGGGATCGGATTGGCGACGGTCCAGCGCATCATCCATCGGCACGGGGGGAGGGTGTGGGCGGAAGGCGAACCGGAGAAAGGCGCTTCCTTTTACTTCACGTTGCCGGATTAATACGGGGAAACCGGTTGATCAGGAATCGGCCTCGGCTGCCTATATAGGATAACGTAACCCAAAGCGCCCGCCCCTCGAGCGATGAGCATCGGCGTTTTTCCGGTGCGAAGATTTCGCGAGGGTCCCGCGAGGGCGCTCCGCATGACACTCTTTTTCCAAGGATCCAATTATTTAAATTCCTTAATCTTCTTCCGATCTTCTTCGTGCCCTTCCTGGAGTCTCTTTTCCATCAACCAAGCCGGTTCCAGGACCTCCTGGATTTTTCCCTCATGATCGAGGAAAGACCAGCGTCCGGGATCGTCGGCGATGATTCGGTAGCCCTGTCGTTCGTACAATGCGCGCGCCCGCGGGTTGTCTTTCTCCACCCCGATCGAGGCCGTGTCCATCCCGCGCCGGCGCAGTTCGTTTTCCGCCGCGTTGAGCATCCGGGTGCCCAGACCCCGGCCGCGAAACGCGGGCTTGATGCGGAGCGCGTAAAGGTAGCCGCGCCGCGCGCCGTCGGCGAATCGCGGATTACTGCTGCTCCATTGGATGAAAACCTGGCCGATCATCTCGCCGGTCACCCTGGTCTCCATCATCAACAGCTGCCGCGTACCGATTTTCATATCCTCGTAGGCCTGCCGGAATAGGCGCCGGAAATGGAGATAAGCCCCGTCCCATTCCAATGCCGGCAGATCTCTTTCTTCGACCGGCCGGATGGCGAATTCATCCGCATCCGGACATCCCTTTCCGGCGGGTAAATCCACCGTCTCATCCCTCAGCGTCTGCGCCGTCATCGGGTGTTACCCCGGGGTTTCCTTCGCCGGAGGATCCCCCAGAAGCGAATCCAGCAACCGCGCCTCGTCCTCCGCGGTCGAGATCCGTCCATCCAGGCGTGCGCTTCGAAGCGCATGCAGGATTTCCCCATAGCGCGGCCCGGGCGGCAGCCCGCGCCTACGCAAAAGCGAGCCGTCCGTCTCCGGTTGAACGGTGCGCCATTCGGCGAGGTATCGTTCCAGCCGCTCGCGCGCCAATCCCTCCGATTGAAGGACGGCTCCCGCCAATGCCGGCTCGGGGACGTCCTCCAGAAGGTCGGCCACAAGGCTGGGGGCGGCGTCCCGGGAGAGCCCCGCCAGCAGGTCGGCCGCCTGGCGGGCGGCCAGAATATTATTGGCTTCCCGCTTGGGGAGATTGAGCCGATCGAGGATTCCATCCAGCGCCTCGTGCGGATGCGCGGCCAGCCAGGCGGAGAGCGGTGGAACCATCCCGCGGCCGCCGCCGACGAGCCCCCACGTTGGGTCCGGTGTGAAATCGCGTGCGCGGCGGAGAAGCTCTGCGTCCTCCGGATCCCAATTCAGGCCCGGGTGGATCTGGCCGAGGACCTCCAACTCCTGCAGCCGGCGGAGCGCGTTTTCCGGCGCCGGTTCTTCGAAGATGGCTTCCAGTTCGTGGCGGATGCGGTCGCCGCTCACCCGGTGCAGGAGCGGCAGCGCGCGCGCGATCAGATCGCGGGTGCGGGGCTCGATCTCAAATCCCAGCCGCTGCTCCAGCCGGACGGCGCGCAGAATCCGCGTCGGATCGTCGACAAAGGAGATCGAGTGCAATACCCGGATCCGCTTCTCCTCCAGGTCGCGCAGCCCGCCCCAAAAATCGCTGATCTCCCCGAAGCGGGCGGTGTTCAGCGAAAGGGCGAGGGTGTTGATGGTGAAATCGCGGCGGTGGAGGTCCAATTTGAGGTTTCCGCGTTCCACTTCCGGGAGCGCCGAAGGATGCGGATAGAATTCCGCCCGGGCGGACACTAAATCCACGGAATCCGGAAGCGCCGATGCCGCTTCCGCGGGCAAACCCAGTTTTCCCAAATCGACTCCGCGCAGCAGCCATTTGGCCGTGCCGAACCGGTCATGGCTGCGCACACGCCCGCCGAATTCCTTTGCCACCGTGCGGACCAGCCCGATTGCATCCCCTTCGACGACCAGGTCGAGATCGTAGGAGGATATCTTCAGGATCAGATCGCGGACCACTCCGCCCACCAGGTAGAGCGGCATGCGCTGCCGGTCCGCGACGGACGCCATGGCATGCAAAAGAGCCCGCCGCGCCGCGGGAAAATCCTGTTCCAGGACCTCGCGCAGGTTTAGCCGGGCGGCGGCCACCCCGCCCTTCCCGGGAGCCAGCGCCTTAATCAGATCGGTACGGGTGACGATCCCCACCACATGATCCCCTTCGGGAGAGACGACCGGAATCTGTCCCCAGCCCCGCTCCACCATCAACCGCTGCAGGTGGGTGATCGAATCGGTGAGTAGGACGGTGACCGACCCGCCCTCCATCACGGTTTCCACATGCGCGCGCTTCATCCCGTGCGCGACCGCGCGATCCACCGCGCGCCGCGTAAGCAATCCGACCACCCGGCCGTCCCGCACGACGGGAAATCCCTCGTATCCGTAGCGCGCCATCCGTTCCGCGGCCTCGCCGACGGTCAGGTCGGATTCCACCACCTGTGGGCGCGGAGAGTAGATCTGTCCCACCGAAAGCGGCGGGGTTACGACGGCGGGGAGCAGTTCCACCAGCTCGCGGTGCAGCTCATCCAGGGTGCGTCCGCGGACGAGCGCCGCCGCGGCGCGTTCGTGCCCGCCGCCGCCGAAATGCGCGGCGATTTCGGACACGTCGATCGAATCGGTCGTCGAACGCGCCACCATTTGAATCCGCGACCCCAAATCCACCAGGACGATCAAACCGTCGGGATGGAACAGGTCGCGCAGCTTGTGGGCCAGAGTGGAAATCTCTTCGACCTCCGCCGGTGCGGCAGCCTGCGCGAGGAGTATCCGGCGGCCCTGGACGGTAAGGAATTCCACGCTGCCCAGGAGGCGGTCGTACAGTTCGCGCTGTGAGACGGAAAGCGGATGGTTGAGGAAGCCCGCCGCGAGGGCCAGGTTGGCGCCCTGCTCGAGCAGTCCGGCGGCGGCGCGCACATCCCGCGGGGTGGTCCCGGCGTAGGAAAGGGATCCGGTGTCTTCGTAGATCCCGAGGAGCAGGAGGGTCGCCTCCTCGGGTGTTAGCGGCTGCGGGATGGCCTGCAGCGATTCGACGAGCAGCGTGGTGCACGCGCCGACCGTATCCACCGCGGCGGTCCAGCCCTGTGGCAACGCCTTGTGCGGTGGGTGATGATCCACCGCATGCACGCGCGTGCGGGTGTCGACTCCGCGGACCGTCGGAAGCGTTTGCGTATCCACCAGCGTCACCCGGTCCACGCGTCCGCGCGGCAGGTCGTCCATCGATTCAAACGGCAGCGCGTCGCCGTAGAGCGCCAGGAATGCGTGCACGTTGCGGTTCAGGCGGTGCGGGAGCACGGCGAGCGCATCCGCTTCCAAAAGGCGCGCGGCAAGCATGGCGGCCAACGCGTCGAAATCGGCTTGTTCGTGCGTCAGGATCAGGTGCATGTCGGCATCCGGTTCGATTATACTTCCGTGAAGATGGATCGAGGTTGTTCCATGACCCAGACGCTGGATCCCGAACTCCTGTGGCGCCGACTGCTTTCCGGGGAACCGGACCTCATCCGCGGTGCCTGGGAAACGCTGGACGCCGAGGAGCGGGACGGCGTCCGCCGGCATTTGCACGCCATGGTGGAGGAAGCGGGATGGCAGCCAGAACAGCGCAAGGCCGCGCGTGCGGCTTTGGAATGCCTGCCGGCGGACCGTAGGGAATAAACTGAACCCGCGGGAGTGGATTTAAACCCGGTCTTCCGCGCGCCCCTAAAAACATTCGGGAGAGAAGTATGCCGATAGAATTCATCCGCGACGTGCCGGCGTGGGAACGGATCACCGCCGATTGGAACTCACTGCTTGCGCGTTGCGCGACGGAAAATCCGTTTCTGCGCTGTGAATTCCTGCGCGCCTGGTGGGATCACCTCGGCGGCGGAGAATGGCCGTCGGGCGTTTTGCAGATCGCCGTCTGGAAGGAAGACGGCGCTGTCCAGGGGATCGCTCCCCTGTTCCGTATCGGCGGCGAAACAAGGTTGCTCCTGATCGGCAGCGTGGAAATATCGGACTACCTGGACGTCATGGCCGTTCCGGACCGGCTTCCCGCGTTCTGCGTCCATCTCCTCGATGCGCTCGCGGCGCTGCCGCCGCAGGAATTCGGCGCGTTGGATTTGTACAACCTGCAGGCCGCCTCGCCCACCATCCCGATCCTCGAGCAGGAAACCGCCCGCCGGGGATGGACGCTTGTGCGCGAGCCGCTCCAGGTTTGCCCGGTAATCGACCTTCCCGCCTCCTGGGAAGAATACCTTTCCACGCTGGATAAAAAATCCCGCCATGAAATCCGCCGCAAACTCAGGCGCGCCGAATCCGGCGATGAAAAATTGGAATTGAAAATCCAGGGGGCGCGGGAAATGGAGGAGTTTTTCCGCCTGATGGCGTGCGACGAACACAAGGCGGCGTTCCTCACCCCGGTGATGCGCGCTCAATTCCGGGCGATCGCGGAATCCGCCGAACGGGCCGGGATGCTGGAACTGGCGTTTCTGGAAATCGGCGGGCAAAAAGCCGCCGCCTACATGAACTTCGCCCTGGGGAAGCGGATCTGGGTTTACAACTCGGGAATGGATCCTCAATATGCGGCGTCATCGCCCGGCTGGGTGTTGCTGGCCAAGTTGATCCGCCGCGCGATCGAAGCCGGTTACCGGGCGTTTGATTTTATGCGCGGCGACGAGCCCTATAAATTTCAATGGGGCGGCAAGGGCGAACCGATATCGCGCCTGACCCTCCGCAGACCATAACCCTTGCGAAGCGTCATTCCCGCGCGCTCCCAGCGGGAATCCTCAACGCCTTTACTACAAAGCAGTGGATGCCCGCTTACTTAGTACACACCCGCTTCCCTGCAAATGGCCCAGGGCAGGCGCAGGCATGACAATCACACAAACCGCGCGTCATCCCGGCGCCTGCCCTCGCGAAGCGCGCAGGTTCGTCTTTTTTCTTTGAACCTGCGCGAACGCGAAGCGAGGGTGATCTCAGCCGGGATCCATTTTTTAAAATGTTCTCAATTTCTTATGGACGCCGGCCACAAGCGCGCCGGCATGACGAGCACAACTCCGTAATTCACCTATCCCCACCAATTTGGTCTGGTATCCCCCCTCCTGTGGATAACCGATTAAAAACTGTGGAAAAGTCGGGAAAAAGCAGGGAAAATTGTAGATAAGCCCCGGGTTTTTGTGGAAAAACCGTTGGAGAAAATCAGGATTTCAGTGGGAATCCGGTGTGTAATTTGAGGATTATTTAATCGTAATCAAGGACACAGCCGCCGCCCAAAGGCCGACCGTTATGATGAATGATACCGCCCAAAGGGCATAGGCCGACGGCCTTTGCCCTTTTTTCCATGCCCACCACCCGAGCATCGCGTTCAACAACCAGACAACCCCTCCAGCCAAAGGCAAAATCAACAACCGGCCTGGTTCGCCGAAGCTGGTCGGCGCGCCGGCTGAATCGAATCGAAAGGGTTGATCGAGCGGCAGACCGGGTTGGATTGCGGTGAGGAAGGCTCCCAGTGCGGCCATACCAACGGATCCACCGATCAACAATGCGAGCGCGGGTGGATTTTTGAGTATCTCCACCAAAATGGACGGGGGTTGGATGGAAACCGGTCCGATTTTTTCAAGGCTCCCGTGCGCGGAGAGCTCGGTCAGGCAAGCGGCAAATCCGGCCGGATCGGCGGGAGAAATCGCCAGGCGTCGTCTTTTTGTCACCAGCAGCAAAAGCCGTTGCCCGCGGTCGGTGGCCAGCCAATCAACAGCCGCATCGTCTTCGGCCGCCGCCCGCCCGTGCCACATCTCCAGCCAGCCCGGAGCGGATGCGCGAAGCGCCGTCGAAATCCGGCTCCCGGAACGGATTTCCTCGATCTCTTCGATCGGCAGGACTTCCCGCCAGGATCCGAACCGCAGGGTCAGTGAACCGGAAGCGGAGATTTCATAGCCGGCGTTGAGGAGGAAGACGATGCGATAGAGTACCGCCGGCAGCAGGAAAAATCCGGCGACGGCGATAAACAGGCCGGCTGCGCCGATGGGATCCGGCGGAAAAGCAAACAACCGCCAGCCGGCGGCAGAAATCAATCCGCACAGGAAGACGCCCAGGAGGATGTGCAGGATAAGCGGGCGGGTACGGACAGCCGGAAAGCGGGTCAGCATGGGGGAATATTCTGTGCCGGATTCTTCAGCCGCCGGTGAGGCGTGGCGGATTCCGCGGGCGGCTTTCGAGAATCCGACACCGCGATGCCTTCGGCAAGATTCCGGGAGTAATCAGGATTTCGGGTAGATCGGCACATTCCAGGCGCGGAACTTCGGCTCCATCCCGCGCACGATCCGAAAATACAGATCGCGCAGTTTTTCGACAAACGGCCCCATCTTTCCGTCGGCGACCGGCCGTTTATCCACATGGGCGATCGCGGCGATCTGCACGCCGGTCCCGCAGAAGAAGGCCTCCTCGGCAAGGTAAACCTCGGTCCGGTCGATCGGCCGTTCGACGACCGTCATGCCGAGCTCTTCCCGCGCCAGTTGGATCACGGTCCGGCGGGTGATACCTTCCAGGATATTGTCGGTGACCGGCGGGGTGACCAGCACGCCGCCCTTGACCATGAAGAAATTCTCGGCGCTGCCTTCGGAGATGTGCCCGTCGGCGTTCAATACGATCGCCTCATCGTAGCCGGCGCGGATCGCATCGGTTTTGATGAACGCCGAGTTGACGTAGGCGCCGATGATCTTTCCGCGGGCGGGAATGCTGTTGTCGTCGATCCGTCGCCAGGAGGAAAAGGTCACCGACGACCCCTCCTCGCTTTCGATGTATCGGCCGAAGGGTATGGAAGCCATCGTGATATCGGCATGCAGATCGTGAAGCCGAACGCCGACCGTTTCATCCGGCACGTAGGCCAGCGGCCGGATGTAGGTATCCTCCTGCCGGGCTTCGGCCCGCAGGAGTTCGACCGTCACTTCGGTGAGCTGCTGCGGCGTATGCGGAAGTTCCATGCACAGCAGGCGCGCCGAATCCAAAAACCGGCGGAAGTGGTCCAGCGGCCGGAACAGGTAGAGCTGGTTGTCTTTATCATTCCAATACGCCCGCAGGCCGCCGAAGACGCCGGTCCCGTAATTAAGCGTGTGATTGAGCACGCCGACCTTCGCCTGGTCGTACGGTACGATGCGGCCTTTAAAGTAAGCAAAATTGGGCAACGTCATAGGATGCTCTCCTCCGATCCGGAGCCGGAGATGCCGCGGGCCCGGCGTTCCCAATTATATCCCTTGACGACTTCCATCGGCCGGTCTACACTTCCTTTAACAGGCGCCCCCGTCTGCCCGCAAGGTGCTTCGTCTTCGGGCGGGCGGGGTTTTTCAAACTACGCCAAACGGGATCCATGATTAATCCGTCAGCGATTTCGCGCTACAGAAGAATAATCCCCGCGTGGGGCGTTTCCCTGCTGCTGGCATCCTGTGCGATCGCCGGGCGCAGCGAGAAGCGCGCCCGCATGGCGACGGCGCTTCCCAGCCCGACCATTACCCCGCTCTCGGCGCCGGTGCGTCCGACCGAGACGCTTCCCCCGCCACTGTCGGAAACCGAAACACCGGAAAGCGTGCTCGCCTGCCCGGAACGCCAGGGAATTCTGCGCGCGGAGACCGTCCATAGCTCAATCACCGGAACACCCGCGGAATTCTACATTTATCTTCCCCCCTGCTATGATACCGATCCTCCGATCCGCTACCCCGTGCTGTTCCTCTTCCACGGACTGGGCCGGACCCCCGACCAATGGCACGACCTGGGGTTGGAGGCGACGGCCGACCATTTGATCGTTTCCGGCCGGATCGCACCGCTCCTGATCGTCCTGCCGTCCATTCCCGGCGAAGATTCCAATGATGCCGTTTTCCTCGCCGACCTTCTCCCGGCGGTGGAGAGCCGCTTCCGGACGCTGGCCGGGCGGGACTACCGCGCCATCGGCGGGGTTTCGCGCGGAGCGGAATGGGCGCTCCGGCTCGCGCTGCGGCGGGCGGATTTATTCGGGGCGGCGGGTGTGCACAGCATCTCCCCCGGGCCGACCACCCTGGCCGATATCTACCTCTGGGCCGAGGCCGTTCCGGATTCAGTCTGGCCGCGGGTCTATTTCGACGCCGGCTATTCGGATCCCCAGCTTCCGCAAATGCAGGCGATTGTCCAGGTGTTCGACCTCCTAAAGCGGCCATACGAAAAACACGTCCCGCCCGGCGACCACAGCGACGGCTACTGGAGCGGGCATATCACCGACTATCTGCTCTGGTACGCCGCCGACTGGTTAAATACAAACGCGCCCGTCTGAACCATGGCGGGCGCGCTCATGTTCCGGTTGAACTTCTACTTTTTCTCTTCTTTTTTCTTCGCCGGCTGATTCTGTCGGATGAAAATGAAGATCGCAGCGACCGCGAATCCGAGCCCGAATAAGCCCGTCGTGGCGGATCCGGAGTAGATGTGCATGCAGATGAACGCGCCGAGCACACCGAGGAAGACGGCGATCTTCAGCTGCCACTCTCTTGCCGCATCCATGAGCAACGAAACGGCAAGCCATCCGATTGCGGCGCCGAACAGCAGGCCGCCCAGTGGCCGGATCAGACTCCCCAGTAACTCACATAATGGGTTCCAAGTATCTGTAAGGAATTTGTCCATGAGTCCCTCCCGCGCAAGGATTCCCATATCTATCAGGGTATCGCCGAGTCTAAACCCGATTATCGGCAAGCGCAAGCCGTTTGGTACCGCTCGAAACCGCTTTCGCAAAGATGCGAAGACATTAAGCCGCATGGCGGCTTTCGGTTTTTCCTTTTCGCCTTTGCACCCCTGCGTTGATGGGCAAATCCAAGCGCTCTTGACACCGCTAAAATATGTGATACAATTAGTTCTGTGATACAATTGATACAAGAGGTGCCGTAGTGCAGCTCCGATTGGATTTTCAAGAACGAGAGCCGATCTACCTGCAAATCGTCGAACAGGTGAAGAGCATGGTTGCCTCGGGTTCCCTGAAACCCGGCAGTCAGCTCCCCACGGTTCGCGAGGTTGCGGCGGATCTGCGGATCAACTTCAACACCGCTGCGCGCGCCTACCGGCTGCTGCACGAAGAGGGAATCATCTCCACTCAGCAGGGACGCGGCACATACGTCCTGGAAGCCCCGCCGGCGGGGGAAGCCCGACGGATGAAACGTGAACGGCTGCATTCGATGATCCGCGGCTGGCTGGAGGAGGCCAAACGCCTGGGCTTTGCTCCGGATGAGGTCGAAAAAGCCTGGCTCGATGGATATGCGCACTGGTCGAAGGAATAAACGGTATGGCAACTCGGCAAGGGATTGCCCCGTAATAAAGTAGAGAATGGAGAATTCAAAATGACCGACAATGTTAATGCTGGATCGAGAAGGGAAAAGACCGGTGCGGGGGCAACCTACCGGGTCAGCCCGATCGGATATTTCCTGTTCATTGCCATCACCGCCCTGGTGGTGATGGCGGCTTTGGTTCTGGATTATTATCGCGTGCCGGATGCCGTCATCCTCATGGTCGTGATTCCCGGCGTGCTGCTGGCGCTCTATATCCTGGCCGGACTGAAAATGGCCAACCAGTGGGAAAAGGCCGTCATTCTGCGGATGGGCAAGTTCCGCGGCCTGCGCGGTCCGGGCATGTTCTGGATCCTGCCGGTCGTGGATACCATCGCGGCGTGGATCGATCACCGCGTGATGGTCACCCCGTTCAACGCCGAAAAGACGCTCACCAAGGACACGGTGCCGGTCGACGTGGATGCGGTTCTTTTCTGGATGGTGTGGGACGCGCAAAAAGCCTCGCTCGAGGTCGAGAACTACCGGCAAGCGATCGCCTGGGCGGCGCAGACCGCTCTGCGCGAGATCATCGGCCAGATGTCCCTGGCCGATATCCTCGTCGGGCGCGCCAAGATGGACGCCGATCTGCAAAAAATCATCGATGAACGCACCACCCCGTGGGGGGTCACCGTCCAATCGGTCGAGATCCGCGACGTAATCATCCCGCAGGATTTGGAGGACGCGATGAGCCGCCAGGCCCAGGCCGAACGCGAACGGCAAGCGCGGGTCATCCTCGGTGAATCCGAGCGGCAGATCGCCGATTCCTTCGCCGAAGCCTCCAAGGCGTACCACGGCAATCCGACCGCGCTGCACCTGCGGGCGATGAACATGCTCTTCGAAGGGCTCAAGGAAAAAGGCGCGCTGGTCATCGTTCCTTCCAGCGCGGTGGACACCATGAACCTGGGCGGCCTCGTGGGGCTGGCAACGCTCGAGAACCAACTGGTGGCAAAGAAGGAATAAGCCATGACCGTACCGGCGTATCCGCTCTGGGAATACCGCGTGGAAGAATTCGGGGGTATCCTGAAACGCGAACCCAAAAAAGAAGAACTCCAGGCGATCCTCAACTCCTGGGGCGAGGAGGGCTGGGAAGTCGTCAGCACCGTTTATTCCGACAACACCTCGCGGTTGCGCATCATCGCCAAGCGCCTATTGACTCACGCCACCCGCCGGTCACGCAGCATGCCGGGGCTGGACGGCGAAATGACTTAAGCATCGATCCCTCCGAGCTGGAACGGAAAATCCGGCGCCGGTAAGCAACGGTCGGCCGGATTTTTTCCAAGGTTCCCCGGACTCCGGGAAGCGGCGCACGAAGGACAACGGAAACAGATGGACTTTTTGTCGATTGTGCATTTTCTAAACGGGTTGTTGATGATCCTTCTCCCGATCGGGCTGGGGATCTTTCTTACCCGCCGCTGGAAGCTGGGCTGGAGGCTCTGGTTCATCGGCGCGGGGACGTTCCTCCTTTCGCAGGCCGGCCACATACCGTTCAACCTGGTGATGGGCCTGCTGCTCAACCGCACGCCGCTCGTCCAACTTCCCCCCGCGGGGCAGTTGCTGTTCAACGCCGTTTTTCTCGGATTGAGCGCCGGCCTCTTTGAAGAATTGTTCCGTTACGCCATGTTCCGCTGGTGGGCTCGTGACGCGCGCTCGTGGCGGACGGGAATCCTGACCGGCGCCGGGCACGGCGGGATCGAAGCGATTGTATTCGGCTCCCTTGCGCTGCTTGTGTATGTTCAGTTGGCGGCGCTGCGCGGGGCGGACCTCTCCGCGCTCGTTCCGGCCAACCAGCTGGCGCTGGCCCGGGAGCAAATGACCGCTTACTGGTCGATGACCTGGTACGATTCGATGCTCGGCGCGGTCGAACGCCTCTTCACCATTCCGGTTCAGATCGCATTCGCCGTGATCGTGCTCCAATGTTTCACGCGGCGCCAGGGATTCTGGGTGTGGCTGGCGGTGGGCTATCATGCGCTGGTCGATGCGACGGCCGTGCTTGCCATGAAATATGTCGGCGCGTACGGCACCGAAGCGATCGTCGCGGGTTTTTCCATTCTGAGCCTGTTCATCATCTTCCGCTTGCGGCGGCCCGAACCCGCGCCGGAAGGTACACCCGCGCCCCCGGCTCCCATGACGGGCTTTACGCCGAAGCCGGTCGAAGAAACACCCGAGAAACTGGATGACACTCGTTTTGCGTAGGTGCCTATGATCCATACCGAGAACATCACCAAACAGTTCGGCAAGGTCCTGGCGGTCGACAGCCTCAGCCTCGACGTCCGCGAAGGCGAAGTGTTCGGCTTCCTGGGGCCCAACGGCGCCGGGAAAACGACGACCGTGCGCATGCTGACCAGCCTGATCGGGATCACCCGCGGTTCGGCGACCGTCGCCGGTTTTACGGTGGGCCGGCAGGATACCGATATCCGCCGGACGGTCGGTATCCTGACGGAAACCCCCGGAATGTACGACAACCTCTCCGCGGAAACCAATCTGCGCATCTTCGCCGAGCTCTATGAAGTTAAGGACGTGAAGGGGCAGGTCGAAAAATATTTAAAGATGCTCGGTCTCTGGGACCGCCGGCTGGACGCGGCCGGGACCTTCTCCAAGGGCATGCGGCAGAAACTCGCGATCGCCCGGGCGCTGCTGCACGAACCGCGGCTCCTGTTCCTGGACGAGCCGACGGCCGGTCTTGATCCGGAGGCATCCCACCTGGTCCGTGAGTTCATAGCCGATCTTAAAAAGGAAGGCCGGACGATTTTCCTCTGCACCCACAACCTGGACGAAGCCGACCGCTTGTGCGACCGGGTCGGCGTGTTCAAGACACGCTTGCTGGTCCTGGACACTCCGGCCAATCTGCGCCAGTCCGTGTTCGGGCGGAAAGTTGTCGTGCATTTGCGCGCGGCGGACGAAAAATTCGCCGCCGGGCTGCGGGCGCTGCGCTTCATCCGGGAAGTGAAAAGCGTCGAAAGCAAGCTCGTCGTCACACTCGACGACCCCGAGCGGCAGAATCCGGAGATGATCCGCACGCTGGTGAACGCCGGGGCGGAGGTGATCTTCGTCGGGGAATTGCGCCACTCGCTGGAAGATGTTTATCTGCAGTTGGTGAAGAACGCCTGAGGTGGATATGGACAAGGTACGGACAATCATCCGCAAGGAATGGCTGGAAGTCTTCCAGAACAAACTCGTGATCTTCACGGTGATTTTTCTGCCGCTGATGATGGCCGCCATCCCGCTCGGGATCCTGTTCAGCATGAAGGACGCGATGCCGGCTTCCACCGCGAATGTGCCCGCCGAAGCCCTGCCCAAGGAGTTCGCCGCCCTGTGCCCGAATACCATCAGCACCGGGGATTGCATGAAAGTATTCATCATCAACGAGTTCATGATCCTGTTTATGATTATCCCGGTCGCAGTTCCCGGAGCGATCGCCGGTTATTCGGTCGTCGGCGAAAAGACCACCCACAGCCTCGAGCCTCTGCTGGCGACGCCGATCACCACCGTCGAACTGCTGATCGGGAAATGCCTGGCGGCGGTCATCCCCGCGGTCCTGGCGACCTTCGGCGCGTTCGGTATTTTCGCGCTCGGCGCGGCGATAATTCTCAACAATCCCTCCCTCATCTCTGTGATCCTCGATTTCCGCTGGCTGCTGGCGGTCTTCGCCGTCGGCCCGCTGCTGGCGACCCTGGCGGTGACCTTCGCGCTGATGGTTTCCTCGCGCGTCAACGATCCGCGCGTCGCTGAGCAGGTTTCGATGATCATCATTGTTCCGGTCATGGCGGGCTTCTTCGGGCAGATTTCCGGTTTGTTCATCCTGAACAAGGAGATCATAAC
>JBAVFZ010000390.1:0-2171 GCA_049684495.1 Anaerolineales bacterium
ATCATTCGCGAATCCTGCGGCTGCCTGAACCAATTCATGCGCCGGACGTTCATCGAGTTGTCCGGCAAGGGCGATTCGGAACGGAAGAATCCCTCGGTCACGAAGAATATCGAGACGGTCCTGGAAAAAATCGCCGACCGGAAAGCGACCATGTCCGACCTCTCCAACGAGATCGGCATAAACATGCGGCGCCTGTCGGAAATGGGCGCCGACCCGATGGAAATGGCGGAGCTGATATCCGCCATCCCCACAAATCCCTCGCTCCCCGACGGGAAGGAAATCATCCAGGCGGCCCAGGCGCTGGTCGGCGATATCGCTCAGCGCTTGCAATTATTGAAGTTTATCCATGCCCAGCAGCGCCAGGAAACCTTGGATACCATCAACCGGGATAGCTTCCAAACGTACAACTTGGACCTGGTTCTCGATTCGGTGGAGGCGGAGTTACCCGTCATCGGAGCGAAAGGTTGCGCCATCGTACTTTTCTCGGATCCGATGGACCCGATCGGAAAATCCCGGGTTATCTTTTCCTCATCCCGCGGCAAACGGAACGCCGAGGCGAGACCCGACGCGCCGGAATTTCCCACGCGGCGGATTCTCCCCGATGGATTATGGCCGGATCCGAATGACCCCGTCTCCGTTTATATCGAGCCTTTGTTTTTCGCGGAGCGCCGCCTGGGGTACATGGTGATGGAGCGGGGCGATTCGGACGGCGCCTCGTATGCCAGCCTGGCTTCCCGGCTGGCCAGCGTCCTGGAAGGTGCCTACCTTGTTCGAAGCCTGAATGAGAAGAGGATCGAGCTCGAGAAGGCTTACGCGAATATCCTGAATCTCTCCGAACGCGATTCGCTCACCGGTTTGTATAACCGGCGTGCCTTTGACCGTGAATTTCTGAAAGAGAAACGCCGCATGGAGCGCTATTCTGCGGCCGAACTGACAATCTGCTCGCTGCTGTTTATCGATATCGATGATTTTAAGCGGTACAACGACGCTTTCGGCCATGCCGTCGGGGATGCCGTGCTCCAAGCGGTGGCGGAGGCCATTGCCGCGATCATCCGGACAACGGATATCGCCTCCCGTTTCGGCGGCGATGAGTTCAATGTCCTGCTTCCCGCGACCGGGGTCGACGGTGCGGAAAATCTTGCGAGCCGCATCCTTTCCCGCCTCAAGGATAGTCACGATCTTCTCCGTCGAACCAGAGAACTGACCGGAAACGAATACACCATACCGGATGAGACCGCGATCTCCTGCTCGATTGGGATATCCTCTTCCGTGTTTGTGGGAAATGACCCGGAGGCGATGATCAAGTCCGCGGACCAAGCCCTGTACGAAGCCAAACAGGCTGGAAAAGGATGCTATCGCATCTCGAAAGGAATCGAATCGGGTTAGGCCGAGCGCTTCGCTCATTCCCGCGCCATGGACGATTGAAATCTTTCCGCCGTTTTCCCGGTTTGGATTCCGATCCGGCGAAACATAGAGCAAATTTCCGGAATGGAGGTGCGACGAAACACTTGCCGCCCTTCGCTTCTCCCGCAAGTCTCCACCGTTCCTCCCTCCGGCAGCCTGCCTTCCACGGCGTAATTTAAGAATTCAAGGGGCTTCCACCAAATCCCGGATTTTGTCCAATAAAGACGGGCCCACACCTTCCACATTAAGCAGATCATCGACGGATTGGAACGGTCCGTTCGTCTCCCGGTAATCGATGATTCGTTGCGCGAGGACGGGCCCGATGCCGGGGAGGGATTCCAGTTCCGCGCGCGTCGCGGTGTTGAGGTTGATTTTCCCGCCAGCGGGCGGTGTCGAAAGAGGCGTCCCCGGCGCGGGGGTTGGAGTGATCAGGGGAACGCGCAATTCCTGGCCGTCGCTGAGCGGAGCGGCAAGGTTCAAGCGGGATGTATCGGCCTGAGGAAGGATGCCGCCCGCGGCCTGCAACGCGTCCTGGACGATGCTGCCGGGCGCCAGTGTGTATATTCCGGGGGATACGACCGCCCCGCGGACGGATACGCGCACTCCGGGCGGGACGCGCGGGGTGGAGAGGAGAATCGGTTTCCCCTCCAGCCGGCCGTTGCCGATCAGAATCAGGGCGGCCGAAAAAAGGCCGGTACACAAACCTAATAGAAAAGACTGCCAGGTCTTCATATCCCCCTCCGTATTTTAAAACCATGCGTTCTTGC
>JBAVFZ010000391.1:0-3676 GCA_049684495.1 Anaerolineales bacterium
GCGGCAGAAGCTCGGAACCGTCCGCAGTGAAGTTCTCCTGCCGGCGTTATGGCTCGCCCTCAACCTGGTTTTATTGTATGCGCCATTTTCGCTGCAGCGGCGATTAATGCTTGGGATGTGGATCCCGCTGGCCGCGCTGGCCGCGCCGAAATTGGAAGGCCTGTTGTTTCGCCCCGCGTTTCATCTTCGGTACGCGGTATACGCCGCCATCCCCCTGTTCGCGGCCAATCTGGTTTTTCTTTCCGCCATCCGGATCAACGCCCTCGGTCATAATCCGCTGATCTTCCTGAGCCCGGATTCGGCGGCGGCCTTCGACTGGCTCAACGCCAACGCGCGGGGGTCGGTCGTGCTGGCGTCGCCGGAAAACAGCGCCTGGCTGCCCGGGATGGCCGGCGCCCGGGTCGTGTACGGGCACGGCATGGAAACGCCGGATGCCGGGCAGGCGCTGCGGGATGTGGAAGCGTTCTTCACCTCATCGGATGAAGATCTTCGGACACGGATCCTCACCGGCCATCAGGTCGATCTGGTCCTGTGTTCGATGGATCAACCGGCCTGCACATCCTCTGAAGATGGAATGCTTGTGGAAGTGTTCTCATCGGGAAATGTAAGGATATTCGCCGTTCAAAATAAATAATCCTTTTCCCAAAGAAAACTCATCGATAGTAAGGAATTTAACGCGCCTTTGCGTCTCTGCGCCTTTGCGTTAAGGTATTTTTTACTGCATTAACGCAAAGGCGCCAGGGCGCAAAGACGCAAGAAATCTTTTTCCATTCCCTTGCATCTTAGCGTCTTAGTGTCCCAGGCCCAGCTCGACCAGGGCGGGCTTTGGGTTCAAGTTTCTTAATGCATTAACACAAAGGCGCTAAGGCGCAAAAATCTATTGTTTCCTTTGCGTCTTAGCGCCACTGGCCCAGCCCGACCAGGGCGGGCTTCGCTTTAAGGTTTTTTAAGAAATACCTCGAAGGCGCAAAGACGCAAGAATTAATATATACTTCCTTCCCATATCCACCTGCACGGGGTGATCGCCCCCGCCCCGGCGTCCGCGGAGTGACCATGTCCTTCTCGCGATTGCTCGCCCTCATCCGCAAGGAATTCCTGCAGATCCGCCGGGATCCGCGCACGCTGGTCCTGGTCATCGTGATCCCGATCATGCAGATGTTCCTGCTCGGCTATTCCGCCACCAACGACGTGCGCAACGTCTCGCTGATCGTCCTCGACCAGGACCGCAGCCCGCAGGCGCGCGCGCTGCTCGACGCGTACCGCGCCGCGGATTATTTCCGCGTGACGGCGGAAGTGGAATCCGAACAGGAATTGCGGTCGATGATCGAAGGGGGCAAAGCCCGGGCGGCCGTGATCATTCCGGCCGGGTACGGGGAAAAGATCACCGGCGGCAGACAGGCTCAGATTGTCTTCATCCTGGACGGCTCGGATCCTTCCGCGGCCTCCACCGCGCTCTCGGCCGCCCAGATGATCGGGCAATCGTATGCCACCACCATCCTGGCGGAAAGCCTGGCGCGCCGGGGAGTCTCTCTCGCGGCGCAAGCCCCGCTCGAGGTGCTGACCCAGGTCTGGTACAACCCCGATCTGATCAGCGCGTATTTCATGATCCCGGGCGTGATCGGCATGATCCTGCAGGCGCTGACCTCGATCCTCACCGCCTCGGCCATCGTCCGCGAACGGGAACGCGGAACGATCGAGCAGCTGATCGTCACCCCGATCCGCCCGCTGGAAATGATCATCGGAAAACTCCTGCCGTACGTCCTGCTCTCCTTCCTCAACACTTTCGAAGTCATCGCCCTCGGGCATTGGTGGTTCGGCGTGCCGGTCCGCGGCGACCTCGTGCTGATCGCGCTGCTGTCGGGCCTATTCCTGATGTCCAGCCTCGGGATCGGCATCCTCGCCTCCACCATTTCCAACACCCAGCAGGAAGCCATGCTCATCGTCTGGATGACTTTGCTTCCTAGCCTTTTTCTATCCGGATTCTTCTTCCCGCTGGAAGCCATGCCGCCGGCCCTGCAATTTTTTTCCTATTTCACGCCGCTGCGGTATTTCCTGGTGATCATCCGTTCGTTGATGCTCAAGGGGGTCGGGGTGGAATCGCTTTATCCGGAAATCCTCGCGCTCGCCATTTTCGGCGTGGTGATCATGGGAATCGCCGCGCTCCGGTTCCGCAAACGGTTGGATTAACCCTGCCTTCGGCTCCCTCCCCGGTTTGGGAGGGGTCGGTATGTCCGATGAAAGAGGTGAAACCATGAAAGCTAAGCTTCGCCGCATCCTTCCGGTCATCATTATCCTCGTGCTGATCGGCGCCGCCCTTGGGTGGTACTTCATCACGCGGGCCAATTCCACAACCAGCGGCGTCATCACCGCCTCCGGTACGGTCGAGGCCGTCGAGGTGATTATCTCCCCGGAAATTTCGGGCCGGGTGACGGAGGTCCTCGTGGTGCAGGGCGAGACCGTCGCCGAAGGCCAGCCGCTGATCAAGTTGGACGACACGCTCCTGCAAGCCCAGCGCAAATCGGCGGAGGCCGGCCTTGCCGCGGCTCAATCCGGATGGGATACCGCCCGCGCCGCGCTGGATACGGCGCGCACGCAATACGAGCAGGTTCTGGAGACCGCCCGCCTGGCGGAATCCACCGCCCGCTCCGCCGCGCTGGGATCGGCGCAGCCTGCGGATTTCGATCAACCGGTCTGGTATTTCACCAAGCAGGAGCAGATTGCCGCAATGGAGGCGGAGGTGGAAGCCGCCCGAAAGGCGTGGGATGAGGAACTGCAAAAATTGGATGCCCTGCGGAAGGATCCGGCGTATGCGGGAATCCTCGCCGCCGAAACACGCCTGGCGCAGGCGCGTGCGGCCTACCTCACAGCCCAGGATTCATTGAACCTGGCGAAAGCAAACGGCGATGCCGAATTGATCGACGCGGCGCAGGCAACCTTCGACGCCGCCAAGACGGATCTGGACGACGCCCAGCAGGCCTATAAGGACCTGTTGACAACCGATGAAGGAAAGGAATTGCTGGAAGCGCGGGCCCGGGTCCGCGCGGCGGAGGACCGGTACCACACCGCGCTCGACCGTCTGGCACGGTTGCATACCGGCGAGGATTCCTATCCGGTCAAGCTGGCTGCGGGGGCCGTGCGGCAGACGGAAGCGGCTGCGGCCCAGGCGGAAAAAGCCGTCAAACAGGCCCAGGCCCAGCTCGACGCGATCGACGCCCAGATCGGAAAGCTGACCGTCTACGCGCCCTCCGCCGGAACGGTGATCGAACGCAACATCCAGCCGGGCGAGGTGGCCATCGCCGGTTCCACCGCGCTGGTGATCGGGCAGCTCGACCGGTTGACCATTACCGTTTACATTTCGGAAGAACGGTACGGGGAAATCCGGCTGGGTCAGACCGTTTCCATCACCGCCGATTCCTTCCCGGGCCAAACCTTCTCCGGCTCGGTCACGCGGATCGCGGACCGCGCGCAGTTCACCCCGCGCAACGTCCAAACCGAGGAAGGCCGCCGGTCGACGGTCTTCGCCGTGGAAGTCACGGTGAGCGATTTGGAATCCGGGTTGAAGCCCGGCATGCCGGCGGACGTCGTGTTTGAATAACCGCTCGAATCCACGAAGAGCACTAAGAGCACGAAGAATTTTTGGTTTTCTTTTTTTTTTTTTTTTTAGTGCCCTTAGTGC
>JBAVFZ010000392.1:0-3764 GCA_049684495.1 Anaerolineales bacterium
AAACAACACAGACCCTCCATCCCCGGCGCCGGATCCTCCGGCATGATGGCGCAGCTGGCGCGGCTGCAGGAGGAAATGCAACGGGCGCAGCGCGAACTGGAGGAGGAAACGGTGACCGCCACTTCCGGCGGCGGGGCGATCACAATCGTGATGACCGGCGGCCAGCAGATCCGCTCGGTGCGGATCTCCCCCGAAGTGCTGCAGCAGGCCGACCCCGATCTGCTGGGGGATATGCTGACCGCCGCCTTCAACCAGGCGGTGAAAGCCTCGAAGGATCTTGCCCAGCAGAAGCTCGGGCCGCTGATGCCGTGACCCTCCCCAAGCCCGTCTCCCGTTTGATCGAGCAGTTCCAGCGCCTGCCCGGCGTGGGCCCCAAGACGGCCTCGCGCCTGGTGTACCACCTCCTGCGTGTTCCGGAGGAGCAGGCGCGCAACCTGGGGGAAGCGCTGCTGGATCTCCATGCCCAGACCCGCTTCTGCTCGGTTTGCTTCAACATCACCGACACCGCCACCGATCCATGCGCCGTCTGCCGCGACGACAAACGCGACGGATCGATCCTGTGCGTGGTCGAGGCGCCCCTGGATGTGCAGGCGGTCGAACGGGCGCAGGGGTTCCACGGGCGCTACCATGTCCTGCACGGAGCGATCTCGCCCGTGGAGGGGATCGGCCCGGAGAACCTCAAGATCTTCGAACTGGTCGAACGGGTCCGCAAGGGCGGCGTGCAGGAGGTGATCCTGGCGACCAATCCCTCCATGGAAGGCGAGGCCACGGCAATGTACATCCACCGCGCGCTGCAGGGGCTGGGAGCGCGGGTGACGCGGCTCGCGCGCGGCCTGCCGGTCGGCGGCGACCTCGAGTATACGGATGAAACCACGCTGGCCAAGGCGCTCGAGGGGCGGAGCGCGATGTGATGCAGGTACAATTCGGATTCAGAGGACCGCGATAGCGATTGGCGGATGTTGGCATACTGGGAAGTTGCCGAGCGGCGGGTTGAAGCGTAAAATTATTTTGGTGAAAAACCGTTTTATCGAAGGGGGAGGCGTTCCATGACTGGCAATAAATTATTTGTCCCATCCACTAAGATCGAAAATACCATTCAATTTATACGGGGGCAAAAGGTTATCCTCAGCTTTCACTTAGCAGAAATGTACAGCGTGCAAACCAAGGTGCTTGTCCAGGCAGTAAAGCGCAACCGTGAACGGTTTCCCAAGGACTTTATGTTTCAGCTCACTGCTGCGGAGTGGGAAGGTTTAAGGTCACAATTTGTGACCTTAAACCAAGGTAGCGGAAAAGGCCCCAAGTACCTTCCTTATGCATTCACCGAACAAGGCGTGGCGATGCTCTCGTCGGTCCTTAACAGCCCGCGCGCTGTTCAGGTAAACATCGAGATCATGCGCGCTTTTGTCCGCCTTCGGAGAATGGTGGTATCGAACGCGGATCTGGCACTGAAAATCGACGAACTGGAGAAAAAATACGACAGGCAATTCGCCGTTATATTCGAAGCGATTCGGCGGCTGATGGAGCCTCCCAAGTCCGGTTCAAAGCGCCCGTTGGGATTTACCGTTGAGCCGGGGCCGGACAACCGCCCTTGACATTGCGGAGGCTTTCCATAAAATGGTAGACGGATAACCCAATGAAACCCATCGCCGGTTCGGTCGTCTGCATGTGTATCTGTCTTCGCCAGGGACGGAGGTCTCTCGCTTAGGCTTTTGCACGCAACGAACCGGATAAGGCTTAATGGGCGAAGGCAACCGTCTCCTGGATCATTCAGAGGCGGTTTTTGTTTTTAACCCCCTCCCTTACCTCCCCCATTTGCTTTCAGATAATAGGAAAATCATCCCCTCGGGGGAAGCAAATGGGGGAGGACAGAGGAGGGGGAGGGAAGATAAGAGGAAGAGGAAGCCATGAAAATCGCAAATTCCGTAACGGATCTGATTGGCAATACCCCGCTGGTGCGGATCAACCGCCTGGCGGCGGGCGCGAAAGCGGAGGTGGCCGCCAAGCTCGAATTCTACAATCCGGCGCATTCGGTGAAGGACCGGATCGGCATGGCGATGATTGAGGCCGCCGAAAAAGCCGGGCGGATCAAGCCGGATACGATCATCGTCGAGCCGACCAGCGGCAACACCGGGATCGCGCTGGCGATGGTGTGCGCCGCGCGCGGGTACAAATGCCTGCTGACCATGCCCGAGACGATGAGCCGCGAACGGCGCATGCTCCTGCGCGCTTACGGCGCCGAGCTTATCCTCACCCCCGGCAGCGAGGGGATGCCCGGCGCGATCCGCAAAGCCGAGGAATTGGCGGCGTCGGATCCGCGCTACTTCATCCCGCAGCAGTTTGAAAACCCCGCCAATCCCGAGATCCACCGCCGGACGACGGCCGAGGAAATCTGGCGCGACACCGACGGCAAAGTGGATATCTTCATCGCGGGCGTGGGCACCGGCGGAACGATCACCGGCGTGGGAGAGGCGCTCCGGGAGCGCAAACCGGCCGTCCGAATCGTGGCGGTCGAACCCGATGCGTCGCCGGTGCTTTCCGGCGGCGCCAAGGGGCCGCATCCGCTTCAGGGCCTCGGGGCCGGCTTTGTGCCGAAAGTGCTCAATACGAAAATCTACGACGAGGTTATCCGCGTGACGGGGGAAGACGCCTTCGCCACCGCGCGGCGGGCCGCGCGCGAAGAAGGCCTGCTGGTCGGGATTTCCTCCGGAGCGGCGCTGTGGGCCGCCGTGCAGGTGGCCAACCGCGTCGAAAACGCCGGCAAGCTGATCGTGGTGATCATCCCATCCTTCGGCGAACGCTACCTGAGCACGCCGCTGTTCGCGGATCTGGTGGAGAAGCAACTCTGACGATGGACGGTAGACGATGGACCATGGCCATATGCTGTGGGGGTTCCTATGTTACGCGTGAGACGAGGACAAAGAAGCAGTAACAAACCAACTGCTATCGTCCATCGTCCATGGTCCATCGTCTTCAATCCTAATTGGTGAGCACACATAAAACTGGAGAAAGCATGTTAACTACCATCCGCCGCGACATCAACTCCGTCTTCACCCGCGACCCGGCGGCGCGCAGCCTGCTGGAAGTGCTGACCTGCTACCCGGGATTGCACGCCCTGTGGGGGTACCGGATCGCGCACGGGTTCTGGATCCACGGATTTAAATTGATCGGCCGGATCATCTCGCAGATCGTCCGCGGCTGCACCGGGATCGAAATCCATCCCGGCGCGACGATCGGGCCGGGCTTGTTCATCGACCACGGCATGGAAGTGGTGATCGGCGAGACCTCCGAGATCGGCGAAGACGTCACGCTCTATCACGGCGTCACCCTCGGCGGAACCAGCAACATTAAGGGCAAACGCCACCCGACGCTCGAAGACTGCGTGGTGGTCGGCACCGGCGCGAAGATCCTCGGGGCGATCACTGTCGGCGAGTCAAGCCGGGTGGGGGCCAATGCCGTCGTGGTCCGCTCGGTCCCGCCGGATTCGGTCGTGGTCGGCGTGCCGGGCGAGATCGTCGTCCGCTCACGGCCTCACCCGAGCGTCCATACGCCCGACCTCGAGCACTCGCAGATGCCCGATGTGCTGGGCGAAGCGCTGCAGGATCTGATCCAACGAGTCGGCGAACTGGAGGGACGGGTGAACGGACATGCCCATCCATCGCACGCCCGGACCCTGGATCACGGCGTCTGGTCCGGAGAGGATTTTGAAATCTGACCCAACCCCCACTCCCCCGTCCCCTCTCCCCCTTCCCTTAAGGGAAGGGGGA
>JBAVFZ010000393.1:0-13731 GCA_049684495.1 Anaerolineales bacterium
GTTAAGGACATCCTGGCCCACATCGCCGCCTGGGAGAAATTCCTGATCGCGAATCAATTTCTCGGCATCCCCGCGCAGGAAGCGCTGGGCGTTCCGCCGGATGTAATCGAACGCGCCAGCGAGGATGAAGTAAATGCGATTCTTTTCGAACGCAACCGTGACCGGGCTCTGGTCGATGTGCAGATCGAATGGTATGAAACCCACCGTTGGCTGATGGCGGAACTGGCCAAACTCGACGAAGAGCGGCTGAAGCAGGCGACCCTTTGCTTCGGCGCGGAACCCCGCCCGCTCGCGCAGTGGATCGTCTTTAATACGTATGAACACTATTCGGATCACCGCCGGATGATCGAAAAACGACGGATAAGGTGAAAGAATAGACAGGCTTTGCAGGATTGCATCAGGATGGACAGGATTGGTTTATTAAAAAATATCGTATCTGCTCAGGCTTGAAAAAGCGTACACGGAAAACCCCGTTCGCATATACCGCTCACGGGGCGGGCACGGAGAAGAGCCGATTACACGGATTCTTAAAATATAAAATTTGGTGTTTTCGGCTCTTTTCGGCGTTTCGGTGTACCAGAAAGTGAAATCGGGCTGGGCAAATACAAAATATCTTGAAAATCCTGATCAAATCCTATCAATCCTGTCTAGTCCCCTCTCCGCAAGCGGATTAAATCCCGGCAAGTGGTACGCATTATGCCGGCTGCCATGCAGCAGCGGCTCCAACTGGCGGATGGCCCGGTTGGGGCAATAGTTGAAACAGCGCATGCATTGGACGCATCCCACGCTCCATACCGGCTTGCCCCCCTCCATGCGGATGCTCCCGGTCGGGCAGATGCGCGCGCATAATCCGCAGCCGTTGCAGCGGGTTCCGGTCTCGAAGAACATCCATAATTTATATACCCCGCGCCGGTGATAAAGGGTCCGCATCAGGATCGAACCGATCGGGCCGAACTTGCGCAGGGAAATCGGTTTGGTCCGGGTTTCACCGCCCATGAACCGCGAGACGGCATCCTCGGCCTTTTCCACCCCCTGCCCGATGATCCGCTCCGCCTCCTCCCGGTCCGGTCCGGAATGGAAGGGGGTCCAATTGTTCGGCATCAGGATCAGATCGGCGATCTGCACCGGGTAGCCGCGTTCGGCCAACAGCCGTGCACCGCTCCTCAGCGCCCAGCCGCAATTATCCGGATCGCCGCCGGTGACAAGCAGGATAGTCGGGATGTTTTTCAATGATTGGGGAAGCCCGCGCAGGTAGGAAAAAGCATTCCGCGGAAGATCCAACGCATGCACCGGGAAGCAAAAACACGCCGCGTCCGCGTCTGGATCCGGCGCTTCTCCTCTCCGGATGGATTTCAGATCGGTTTCGTACCCTGAAGCCTGAAACCGCTCCGCACAGGCAGATGCAATCCGCCAAGAGTTGCCGGTCCCTGAAAAATAACGCACTGCCGCTTTCATATGCCTGCTTCCCAATGTACAAACCATTTTTCCAGAAAGAGGTAATAGTCAATGCCAAACCGGCAGGTCGACACCTGATACGCGTCCGCCATGCTCTGATACTCCGCTGCCATTCGCTTCAGCCACTCCACGCGTTCGCATGCCGCGCGGCGTACTTCGCGTGAGAACGCTTTCGCATTTTCACGGTCGCCAAGTCCCAGGAAGAAAATTTTAGTTAGCAAAGGGCCCGGCCCGCGGGTGATATCCGGCGGTTCTTTCAGCCAGCTTAGGAACGCCTTTTTTCCCGCCGGAATCGGTTTGTATGTTTTTCGGATTTTCCCACCGGCGACCGACTGCGCCATCGAGACATATCCGCCGTGCGCCAGTTTTTTCAGGCTGGGGTAGATCCCGCCGTAGCTGGGCCGGTTAAAGTGGCCGATGGTCATGTCCATCATGGCCTTCAATTCGTACCCGGTCATCGGCTTGAGGAGGAGGAAACCCAAAACGGCGAAATCACCCTCGGCGAGGTTTATATCACTATTGTATATATCAGTTTGATATATTTGTCAAGGCTCGCCGGATACCGCTCTTTCGTCCCGGCGGGCGGTGCGGAAACGGTTCAGGGGAATAAAAAGTGGACGCGATCGCCGACCGCGTCCACCGTATAACCAATACCCGGGGATTCCCACGCGCTATCCCGCCTCCTCCAATGCTTCCTTGGCGCGCTTGACCGTCTTGCCGCGATCCTCGGTATCGAGGATTTTCTTCCGGATCCGGCAGGCAACGGGCGTCACTTCGAGCAGTTCGTCGTCGGCCAGGAATTCCAGGCACTCGTCCAGGCTCATCGAACGCGGGGTGTTCAGGCGGATCTCGATATCCTTGTTCGAGGACCGCATATTGGTCAGGTGCTTCTTCTTGCACACGTTCACCGGCAGGTCGCCGGCGCGTTGCTGTTCCCCCACCACCATCCCCTCGTAGACATCCACCCCGGCGCCGACAAACAGAACGCCGCGTTCCTCGCCGTTCTTCAACCCGAAGGTGGTGGTGGTTCCGTTTTCCCAGGCGACGATCGACCCGGTTGCCCGCGTGGGAACCGGCCCGGCCATGGAATCATACCCGTGAAAAACGGCATTCATCACTCCGTTCCCCCGCGTGGCGTTCAGGAACTGGTAACGGAAACCCAGCAATCCACGAGTGGGCGCGATGTACGTCAATTGGACACTGCCCTTTTGGCTATCCACCATGTTCATCATTTTCCCGCGGCGGGATCCGAGCATTTCCACCACGGCCCCGACCGTATCGGGGCTGGTTTCGATGTGGACTTCCTCGAACGGCTCAAGCAGCGTCCCGTCCTCGGCCGTCCGGAAGATCACTTCCGGCCGCGAAACATGGAACTCATATCCCTCTCGCCGCATCGTCTCGATCAGGATGCCCAAATGCAATTCTCCGCGGCCCGAGACGACAAACGAATCCGTGGACCCGGTTTCCTCCACGCGCAGGGCGACGTTGTGCCGCAATTCCTCGAACAAGCGCTCGCGCAGTTTGCGTGACGTTCCCCAACGGCCCTCCCGTCCCGAGAAGGGCGAGGTGTTTACACCGAAGATCATCCTTACGGTCGGCTCTTCCACCTTGATTTGCGGAAGCGCAACCGGGTTTTGCGGATCGGCCAGCGTCTCACCGATGGCGATTCCCTCCAATCCGGCGATGGCGACGATCTCCCCGGCCGCCGCCTCCTCCACCTCCACCCGCTCCAGCCCTTGGTGCACGTAAAGATACCGCGTGCGCTCCTCCAATATTTCTCCGGCAATGGTCATGCGGGCCACTTTTTCCCCGGCGTGCATCCGCCCGGCGAAGATCCGGCCGACGGCGGTAACTCCCCGGTAGTTGTCGTATCCGAGCGAAGCCACCAGCATCTGCAGCGGCGCATCCGGATCCACCATCGGCGGTGAAATGTTGCGCAGCATGGCCGAAAAGAGCGGCTGCAGATCCGAACTCATCGCGTGAGTGAGCCCGGCTTGCTGCGTAATGGCATTGGCGTAGATAACCGGAAAATCCGCCTGCTGCTCCGTGGCGCCCAGTTCGATAAACAGGTCGAAGGTTTTATTCAGTGCCACGTCGGGTTCGGCGTCTTTGCGATCCATCTTGTTAATAACCACAATGGCGCGATGCCCTTTTTCCAGCGCCTTTTTTAATACAAACCGTGTTTGCGGCATCGGTCCTTCGGCGGCGTCCACCAGGAGCAGAATGCCGTCGACCATGTTCATCACCCGTTCCACCTCGCCGCCGAAATCCGCGTGGCCGGGGGTGTCGACGATATTGATCTTCACCTGTTGGTTGGCGACCGGGTCCCAAACGACGATCGCGGTATTTTTTGCCAGGATGGTGATCCCGCGCTCGCGCTCCAGGTCGTTCGAATCCATCACCCGTTCGGCGACCTGCTGGTTTTCCCGGAAGGTGTGGGATTGCCGCAGCAGGCCGTCGACCAGCGTGGTTTTGCCATGGTCGACGTGGGCGACGATGGCGATATTGCGAATGTCCGTGCGTTCCGTCTTCATGATCCGTTGGATTCCTTTAGTTTACGCGCAACGACCCCGGCGGCTCTCTGCCGGGGTCGCACTCTTCTATATGATACCAGACTCCCCAGCTTTTTTATATGGGTCGAATCTGTGGATCCTGAGTATTCACCGCCGTCAACCGCCAAAGGAGACATTTCGATAATTAATGTTGGATTGCCAGGCAAACATTGCCGCCGTTGGATTTCGGGTCTTCCACAACGTCCACAACGCCTTCCTTGCCAGCACCGGCCAGGCGTACATCCTCCGGCTGGAATCATCCATCATCCGGGTAAGCGCTTCCGTAGTCATGCTCTGCGGTTTGTGAATCGCTTCTCCCATATCATAGTGCTCCCAATCATGGGGAAAGTCGGTATAGAGCAGCCGCCCTTCCCGACGCATTTGTTCGAACAAGCGCGTTCCAGGCAATGGAGTCAGAAATGTCTTTTGCATCACGTCTACTTCTCCATTCACCATGTAATCGGTACGGTGACGCAGCTTCTCCGGCGTGTCGCCATCCATTCCGAAGATAAAAGCTCCCAGGACTGCTATTCCGGCACGATGGATACGGTGGAACGCTCCGGCATAGCTCCCCACCCCGCGTTGCAGGTTTAGAACCTTGTGGACTTCCGTCAGCGCGTGCGCCTCCTCCGCTTCCAAGCCCAAAAAGACCATCTTGCAGCCCGCACGCCCCGCCCACGTCAGCAGTTCGTCGTCATCGGCGAAGTTTAGTGACGCCTGACAGAACCACCATTTATTCAGCCTGCGTTCAACCATGCCACGGAAAATCGCCAGCGCCTGCTCGCGGGATTTTTCGCCATACCCGATGATGTTGTCGTCCACGAAGAAGATCATCTTTTGCGGAATCGTCGCCAGTTCATCCAATACTTCCTCGGGCGGACGACGACGATAACGCCGCCCATTGAAGGCCGTGACCGAGCAAAACTCGCAATCCATCGGACAACCGCGCGAGGTCTGCACGGTGGAAAACATGTAATCCGGATGGAAAAGATCCCGGCGCGGACGCGGCAACCCCGCCAAAGCAGCCCACTCGCCCCGATAAATCCGTTGGAGACGCCCGGCCTCCGTATCCGCCACCACGCGCGGCCAAACCGTCTCCGCCTCTCCGATCACCACGGCATCCACGTAACGCAACGCCTCCTCGGGGCAGGATGATGCATGGATACCGCCCATCACCACCGCCGCGCCTCGTTGGCGGAAGTAGCCGGCGATCTCGTACGCCCGATTCGCGGACGCCGTGAAGGCGGTTATCCCCACCACGACCTGCCCGGCATCTGTCGCATAGCCTTCCTCGGGGAAGTGAAACGGTTCCCAGTTTTCGTCCACCAATTCGATTTCCCAATCCGCGGGCGTCAGGGCGGCGACGATTCCCAGGCCCAGCGGCGGAAACCGGGAACTCCGGTTGAAGCTCAGCCCTGTTCGCGCCGGATTAATCGGATTTATCAGGATCAATCTTCGTCTCATAAAATACCCTACTCGAGCTACTATGTGAATTCCTGAACCTCGGAAACGAAACCCGGAATGTAGAAAAAGGCAGCCTCCTGGTTATTGCCATTCAAATCCGAGGGAGTGGGATACTTTCAACAACAACCGGTGAAGTTCCTGTTGCTCACCCGTGTTCAATCCGGACAGAAAATCACGCGTATACTCCACCGCACCGGCTCCGATCCCCAAAGCGGCCTGCCGGCCTTTCGGGGTAAAGTCCAGTCGCCAGTTGCGCCGATCCTTCGAATCCTGCTTCTTCCGGACCAATCCCATCTCTACCAGTCGCTGAACATACACCGAAATGGTTCCGGGATTGATATCCATCAACCGCGACAATTTCCGCGAAGTTAATGGTGCGAATTGCCCCATCACCATCAGCACCGAGCAATCGGAAACCTTCAGACCAAGCGCGTTGCGCGCCCTTTCCTCGTCCATCCGCGACTCGTAGGCATGGGCCAGGCTGAACAATGCTTGATTTACCTGCAAATATGACCGATTCGTCAGTCCCATTCCTCTACCTATTATTGGTTTTATATTCCAATGGTTTGATTATACAACTATTAAGTATTTCGTCAACCCATCGCGCCCCCGGGAGGAGACGAATGAATCCGCAAGTCATTACCGATGGAACGTTTGGACGATCCATGGGAAATAAATGCGATCCCGGTGCCGAGACGCCGGGATCGCGGGATAGGCGGGGGGAACGCGGAACGATTTGGAGAAGTTCCACCGTCGGTCAAGTTCACCTAAAGGAGTGCGGGGACTCCCCCGATCCGCAGCGAAGGGTCGCCGAACAGCATGAACTTCCACATCTGGTGAAACACCGCGAGGATGTACCAGTCCGCATGGTTGTATTCCGTCTCAAACGTGTGGATTTGATAATACTTACGGATGGCATAGTTCCAGGCGTCTCCCGCGCGCGGGCCGGCGTGGACGATCCCCTCGAAGAACAGCCGGTTGACGTCGAACATCGCCGGGAATTGGGCGCCGGTCACCGCCCCGACGTATACGACCACGCCGTTCGGGGTTTGGACCAGCGAGAATTCCATCATCCCGTCGAGGTTATCCGCGGCCTGGATCGGCGCCGGAGGCGGGGGCGTTCCGGTGAACGCCTCGCCGAACTCGCCACCCGCGTGATGGACTCCATTAATATCCGAATACGGTCCACCCGGAGGATAGGCGGTGAAGGTGGCTGTTCCGCAGCCGCCGGAAAATACCACCGGAAGTTGTTTTGCGTTCTGCACGTTCGCGAAATCCTTGACTGTCACCGCATCCGCCCATAAATCCATATTGCCGTGTCCGAGGAAACTCACCAGCCCCACGCCGCCGTTTAGCGCGTCGACAATCGCTTCGGCTGACAGAGCCGGAGTCTCCTGGCAGGGGTTGCCTTCATAATACAGGCGCGTAATGTTCCATTCGGCGGGAAGAAGCGCCAGCATCTCTTCCTCGCGCCGGCAGTCGTCCGGCAAGTATCCTCCGGAGGATATCGCCAGCACCCGTCGCGCCCACTCCGAATTGGAGGCCAGCGTCTCGTAGGAGATGACCTTCTCCACGTAGATGGAGGCTTCCTCCGCGGTCGACACCGGCGCGCGCCCGACCGCGATGTCGGGGTTGAGGTCCACGTTGTCGATGTTCAACAGCCCCGAACGGATCTCTCCGCCGATCTCGCCGAAATATCCGTTGGCATTCGAATCCCAATCGTCAAACGATCCGTCCGCTTTATAGAGGTCGGCATAATACAGGTCGGCCGGATAGAAGGCGGTGTTCCCAACCGTCGGGCCGACGATATCGGCCATCGTCCAGCGGATCGGGAATTGATCCCCGTCGCCGGCGAGCATCGCGTAGCGCACCCCGCTTTTCCGGTTGTAGAGCGCCAGGCAGCGCTTGATCCGTTCCGGCGCGTCGCGGCCTTCACAAAGCCGGTCCACATCCTCCAGGACCAGGATGCCCGCCGGCATGCCGCTCGAACTTTTCCATTCGGCCAACCGCCGCATCGAATCCAAAAACGCCCGCGGCGTGACAATAAGCAATTCGTAGGTTTCGCCCGCCGGTGAGGAAAGGTCATCCGGCGTCGAGGTCGCGCTTGGCGCAACCGTTTCCGTCGGCGCCGGAGGGAGCGCGGTCGACCCGGTCGTGGAAGGGCCGGCTGCGGAAGGTTTGCCTCCGGGGAAGTTGCACGCCGCGGCCAGCAGTAAAAGGAGTATGAGGAATTTTTTGATTATCCGCATTCAAATACTATATCGCGGTAACCGATAAAAAAGCGATAAAACTTTGTGTCTTAGTGCCTTTGTGGTGATCAACGAATCTCAATGGATTCATACCATCCACCACAAAGACACCAAGACACAAAGCTTAAAATCAGGATATAAAAACCTTCCGGTTTTCCTTCGTGTATTTAGTGGACTCTTTTCAGCGCCGCGCGGACAATCTCCACGTACTCCGGCTTGAGGCTCGCGCCGCCCACCAGCCCGCCGTCGATCTCCGGTTCGGAGAGGAACTCGGCGATGTTCTCGGGCGTCACGCTGCCGCCATACAGCACCCGGACGGCCGCCGAAACACCCGGATGGATTTTTTCGCTCAGGACCGATCGGATTGACCCGGCAATGACCCGGTTGGCGTCCGGCCCGTGCGCCGCGCGCCCGGTCCCGATCGCCCACACCGGCTCGTAGGCCACGATCGTCTTGGCGGCCTGTTCGGCCGTCAGCCCTTCGAAGGCCGCGCTCATCTGCCGCCGCACGACCGCATCGGTCCGCCCGGCTTCGTTTTCCGAAAGCGTTTCGCCGACGCAAATGATCGGGATCAGCCCGGCGGCCAGCGCCGCCTTGACCTTCTTCGCGACCATCTCGTCGGTTTCGCCGAACAGGCCGCGCCGCTCGGAGTGGCCGATGATCACGTAGGCGCAGAACTCCTTCACCATCGCGGCCGATAGTTCGCCGGTGAAAGCGCCCTTCGACTCCCAGTGCATATTCTGCGCGCCCAAGCCCACGCCGCTGCCCTGTAGAATCGGGTTCAGCGCGGGCAGCGCGGTGGCGGGAGGGCAAATCACCCGTTCCACACCGTTCAGCGCTTTCAGCTGCGGGAGGATCTGGCGGACGAAATCCGCCGCCTCCACTGAGGTTTTGTTCATCTTCCAGTTTGCCGCCATGCAGGGGATGCGTTTTACTTCGGTTCCCATCTTCCAATTATCCTTTCTACTTCTGCCTTTAACCAGGCGGGTGTATTGGAGTCGTCCCTTACGGTCTTCAGATTATCCAATCCTTCGCCGGTATTGCCGGTGACGCATTGATACTCGCCCATGATCGCCCGGGCGAATAGTTTCTCATTCCCGCGGGCTGCGTCAAGCGCGCTTCGAACGAACGGTTCGCCGTCCTGCGACTTCGGTGAAAAAGTGAAAAGCCACCGTCCCAAACCGGATTGGGCGATGGCCCATCCGGGTATCCGCTCCACATTCCAGCGCAGGATCGTCTCTCCATCCTTTAGCTCCGCCACATGGAACAGTACTTCCGCCGATGCGGTTCGGAGGACGACGTCGTTGGGGTTCTTTTCCAAACCTTTCTGCAGGAAGCGCGCGGACATGATCCATTGCCCGCGCGAGTTGAGTTTTTGGACCGCCAGGACGATCACCCCGTTCCGTTCGGCGGGCATCATCGAAAGCGAGGCCTCGAATTCCTTCGTCGCCGCATCCAAACTGCCGTCATCCACGTAGGCGATCCCCTTCTCCAGATGGCTCCAGGCTTCGCGCGCGTCCTGAGGGATCTCGGCTTGCGGGGTTTGTCGCGCTTCCGGCGTCGGTTTTCCTTGCGCGGGAGTGAGGTTCATCGCCGCCATCGCCGTTTCCGTAGCCTTCTGATCCTGCCGGTCGGATATGGTTCCCAGCACCACCAATCCGCCAAAGCACATGCACCCGCAAGTCATGATGATCAGGAGGATCAACAGCCACTTCGGGATTCGTTTCCAAACCGGCGGCTTCTTCGCTCCGGACTCCGGCTTGGGTTTTGCTGCCGCCGTAGGCGGCGGTACCGCGGCCTTCACGGTCGAGCGCGATGCCTTGGCCGGAGCGGCGCCCGCCACGGTGACTTCCCGCACGGCCTCGAGGAACGCCTTGACCAGCGCATCCACATCCGCATACCGGTCCTTGCGGTCCTTGGCCAGCGCCTTGAGCAGCACCCGTTCGACGGCGGCGGGGACTTTCGGATTGATCGCGCGCGGCAGCGGGAGAGGGGTGAAGATGTGATCATGGATGATCGAGAACGGCGTATCGGCGTTGAAGGGCACCCGGCCGACCGACAGTTCGTACATCACCACGCCGAAGGAATAGATGTCCGTCCCCGCGTCGAGATTCTTGACGCCCTGCGCCTGTTCCGGGGAGATGTAGTGCGGCGTGCCGAGCATCATGTCCGTGGACAGCGTGGATTCACCGGATTGGGCGATGCGCGCCAGTCCGAAATCCGCCAGGTAGATTCCCCCCTCGGGCGTGAGCAGCACGTTGGAGGGCTTGATGTCGCGGTGCAGGATTCCCTTGGAGTGCGCGTACGCCAGCGCCGCGCCGACCGCCTGGATCACCTGCACGGCTTCCGCGGCCGAGAGTGGGCCGCGCACCAGCCTGGCTTTGAGGGTTTCGCCCTCGATGTACTTCATCACCAGGTAGGGCTGTCCCTCGTATTCGGAATAATCGTAGATCGGGACAATGTTGGGGTGCTCGAGCTTGGCCACCACCCGCGCTTCACGGGTGAACCGCGCGGTGAAGGAGGGATCCTCGCGGAACGCCGCATGCAGGACCTTGATCGCGACGTAGCGGTCCAACCCGGCGTGGTAGGCCTTGTACACCGTCGCCATACCGCCCTGGCCAAGCTGTTCCAGGATACGGTAGGGACCGACATTTTGACCGTTGGTGAAAGTCATTTCACCTCATCAGAAAGCACCCGACAGGTCATTCCGAGACCGCGATATCGGCCGAGGAATCGGTTGGTCCAGCGGACCGATTCCTCGGGGCTTTGCAGCCCCTCGGAATGACTTGCATAATACCGTTCCGCCTGCCCCGGCACCCTTTCATTCCACGGAGGGCGCCAGATCCGTTTCCGGATCTCGCGCCCTCCATTTTACAAGCTATGCGTTTTTTCCGCGATGCGGGATTACTTATCCTGCAGGATGGCGATCCCCGGAAGGACCTTCCCCTCGAGGAACTCCAGGGAAGCGCCGCCGCCGGTGGAAATGTGTGAAATCTTGTCCGCCAGCCCGGCCTCGGTGACGGCGGCGACGGAATCCCCGCCGCCCACGATGGTGACGGCGCCGCATGAGGCGACCGCCTGGGCCAGATCCCGCGTGCCTTTGGCGAAGTTGGGGAATTCGAATACGCCCATCGGTCCGTTCCATACCACCAGCTTCGCGCCCTGGAGTGCCGCGGCGTACTTTTTCACCGTAGCCGGTCCGATATCGAGGATGCGCCAGCCGTCCGGAACCGCGGTCGCGGGTACCGTCTTGGACTGGGCCGCGGCATCGAACTTATCCGCCACGACCACGTCCTCCGGCAGGAGCAGTTTGCCGCCGGCGTCGGCCATGATCTTCTTGGCCGTCTCGACGCTGGCGTCTTCGACCAGCGAATCGCCGACCGCCAGGCCCTTGGCCTTAAGGAAGGTGTTCGCCATCCCGCCGCCAATCAGGAGCTTTTCGCATTTCTTGAGCAGGTTGGTGATCACGCCGATCTTATCGCTGATTTTGGCGCCGCCCAGGATGACGATGTACGGATGGTCCGGAGCGTTGGCTGCTTTATCGAGGAATTCGATTTCCTTTTCCATCAGGAACCCGGCCACGCCCGGAAGATAATGCGCCACGCCCTCGGTCGAGGCGTGCGCGCGGTGGGCCGAGCCGAAAGCGTCGTTGACATAGATCTTGCCCAGCATCGCCAGCCGCTGGGCGAAGGCCATGTCGTTCTTTTCCTCTTCCGGATGGAAGCGCGTATTTTCGAGAATGGCCACGTCGCCCGGTTTCAGTTCGGCCACCACCCCTTCGGCCGCCGGTCCGACGCAATCGGAGGCGAAGGCGACTTTCTTTTTCAGCAGCCCGCTCAGGTGTTCGGCGACCGGCGCCAGGGAGAAGATCGGATCCGGCCCGCCCTTGGGCCGGCCGAGATGCGAGCATAGCACCACCATCGACTTCTGGTCGATCAGGTATTGAATGGTGGGCAGCGCCGCCCGGATGCGGGTGTCTTCGCCCACTTTGCCGTTCTTGATCGGGACGTTGAAATCCACCCGCATCAGAACCTGCCAACCGGCGACGGTTATATCGCGAACAGTTTTTTTCTGCATATGTCCTCCACACCCGGTCGGGGTTTAGAGTTTCTTGGCGATCAGGACGGCCAGGTCGGCCGTGCGGCAGGAGTAGCCCCATTCGTTGTCGTACCAGGCCACAACCTTGATCAGCGTTCCGCCCAGGACCTGGCAGTATTGCAGGTCGACGATCGAGGAACGCGGGTCGCCGCGGAAATCGGTCGAGACGAGCGGGTCGGCGGCCTTGCCGTAGGTCACACCGAGGATCCCCTTCAACGCGCCCTCCGAAGCTTCGACGAACTTGGCGTTCAGTTCTTCCTTGGTGGTGGCTTTGGCCACGGTGCAGCTCAAATCGACG
Organism: Anaerolineales bacterium; assembly: GCA_049684495.1. GTDB lineage: Bacteria > Chloroflexota > Anaerolineae > Anaerolineales > RBG-16-64-43 > JAFGKK01. Next base: position 12,117 of record JBAVFZ010000393.1, read on the forward strand.
ACCGAAACCGTCGGGCTCGGGACGCGCATGGAATACCCGTCGAACTTGCCCTTGAGTTCGGGCATGACGAGCGCCACGGCCTTGGCGGCGCCGGTGGTGGTCGGGATGATGTTGAGCCCGGCCGAGCGCGAGCGGCGCAGCTCCTTCTTGTGGCCCTGATCCAGGATTACCTGGTCGTTGGTGTAGGAGTGAATCGTGCACATCGTCCCGTACAAAACGGTGAAATTCTCGTGGACGACTTTGACCGCCGGGGCGAGCCCGTTGGTGGTGCAGGAGGCGTTCGAAATGATGTTGTGCTTGGCCGGATCGTACTTGGAATCGTTGACGCCCAGCACGATCGTAATGTCTTCGTTCTTGGCCGGGGCGGAAATGATGACCTTCTTCGCGCCGCCGGAATTGATGTGGACGTTCGCGCCGGCTTTGCCCTTGGCCGGGTCGCCGATCGCGTCGGTGAAGAGTCCGGTGGATTCGATCACGATTTCGACGCCCAGGTCCTTCCAGGGGAGTTTCGCCGGATCCTTCTCGGCCAGCACTTTGATCGTCTTGCCGTTGACGACGAGATTGCCCTCCTTGGTCTCGACCGTGCCGTCGAATTTTCCGTAGGTCGAATCGTATTTGAACAAATGCGCATTGGTGTCGACGTCAAACAGGTCGTTGATCGCCACCACTTCGAGGTCTTTGGGGGCGCGTTCTATCATCGCCTTGAGCACCTGCCGGCCGATCCGGCCAAATCCGTTGATGCCAACCTTTGTAGCCATGGTATTCCTCCTGATGGAAAAGTTAGATTACGTCTTGGATGGTACCGGTAACCGGAAACCGATTGCCGGATTGTTCACGATGGAATTCGGAAAGCCCCGCCGCTGCGGGCGAGTGGCGGTCTTCAGATCCGGAAGATCTTCCTCCGCCGGTCGAGCAATTCCATCAAAGCGGAGGTCAGTTTTTGCGGATCGTGATGGCCCGCCTGCGCGGCATCCGCCAGATCTTTCCGCACGACCATTACCGGAGGGCCCGGGACCGGATCCCCCACCCACGCCATGCCGTCCGGCGGGAGCGCGGCCGGGACCGTGTTCGCCAGGACCGCCTGGAACGGCTGCATCCCCGTATGCCGTTCGATCGCATCCAGATGATCCTTCACCGAAAAACCATCGGTCTCTCCGGGCTGGGTCGCGACGTTGCACACATAGACTTTCAACGCGCGGCTGGCGGCCAGCGCTTCGCGGATTTCCCGGATCAGAAGATTGGGCAGGATGCTGGTATACAGGCTTCCCGGCCCAACAACGATCAAATCCGCGGAGAGAATGGCCTGGACCGCGCCCGGATACGCGCGCACGTCTTCCGGATTGAGCCACACCCGCCAGACCGCGCCCGGAACGGCTTGTATCTGGTTCTCCCCGCTGACCCGCCGCAGCGAGTCCGTTTGGGTGCCGAGCAATTCGCCCTCGAGCGTGACGTCGCTCAGCGTGGAAGGCACCACCCGGCCGCAGATCGAGAGCACTTTGCCGGATTCGATCAGGCTGCGTTCGAAACTGCCGGTCACTCCCGCCAGCGCGGTGACGAACAAATTCCCGAAGGCGTGACCGCGAAATCCGTCGCCTTCCGCGAACCGGTACTGGAA
>JBAVFZ010000394.1:0-13373 GCA_049684495.1 Anaerolineales bacterium
ATCAGGATTTGTCGGGTTATTTCTCCAGCCGTCCGATGGATTACCCCTACGAGGTTTATAAAACGGTTTGCCCGGGCTGGGATAATGAACCCCGGAAACCGGGAAGGGGTTCCACCTTCGCCTTTTCCACGCCGGAGGCGTATCAACAATGGCTCGCCAACGCCTGTCGATACGCCCTACGGAAGGAAAAAGGGAACCGATTCGTTTTTATCAACGCCTGGAATGAATGGGGCGAAGGCGCCCATTTAGAGCCGGACAGGCGTTATGGATACGCGTATTTACAGGCTACCCTGAATTCGATGTCCGATCTTTCCGTGTCTCCTGATGGATCCCAAACTGCGCTCCGCAAGGAAACTCCTCTAGTATCCGCCGGTCCGGCCGCGCCAATTCTCAACGCCCCTCCCCAAGCCCTTTCCCGGGATACCAACCCCTTCAAGACATTCTCCGGAATGGATGATGATGCCTGGTTCTCCCTTCATACAGATGGGTATCGAAAAGATCCGACTCTTCGCGATATTCTCCCTGGTTTGCCGGACGAGGAATTACAGCGCCAGACGGTGGGGTGCGCAGGGGACGACGCCTTACAGCAGGGGATGAGGATTTCCCGGGTCTTCAAACAGTTGTATGAGAAGCATGCCGGCGATTTTTCCGCCTGCGGAAACATCCTTGATTTTTGGTGTTCCTGGGGCCAGGTAATTCGTTTCTATCTCAAAGATATCGATCCGTCGCACCTCTGGGGAATCGACCCCTACGACAAGGCCATTGAATTCTGCAAGCAGTCAAACCCATGGAGTAATTTTTACAGGAATGATCCGTTTCCTCCGACCCCATTCCAGGATAATATGTTCGATCTTGTCTTTTCCTATTCTGTGTTTTCCCACCTTTCCGAAGAGGCGCATTTACGATGGCTGGATGAATTTGCGCGAATTATCAAGCCGGGCGGTCTTCTGATCGTTACAACCTGGGGCCGGGATCTGATCACAAGATGCCGCGATCTTCGAAAAGCAAAGGATCTTCCCGCCTGGCAAAGACACCTCCCAAGTCTCTTTCCAGATTCAGACCGTTTTTTGGCGGATTACGATGATGGCAGCTTCTGCTTCGATACTTCCCCTGCAGTCTACGGGGAGAAATCCATATGGCAGGGAGAAGCTTGCATTCCTGTTGGATATGTCAAGAACCGGTGGACCAGGTACTTTGAATTCGTAGAATACTTTTTTGATGATAAAGTTTGCTCGCAAAATATTATTGTCGTCAAGAGAAATAATAATGCCTTACCTGCCGACCAAAGGGCAATCAACAACAACCAGGATATTACTGCAACACTCAATTCTCCGAAAATAAAGGGGCCTATTCTGATCTACACCAGCGGTAAAGTTGGTTCCACATCGGTCGCTAATGGTTTGTCGGATTTGCATCCAGGCGTTCCCGTTTACCAGATTCATTTGTTAAACAACCTGGATAATATTGAAAATGAACTGAGGGTCCGCCACAATCCAACACAATCGCTCATTAGCGTGAGAATGGGGAAGGATATACGCGCGGAAATCGAGAAGAACATCGATATGCCATGGAATATCATAACCATAACACGTGACCCTATTGCAAGAAATGTATCTCACTTCTTCCAAAGTATACAGGAATTCATTCCCGATATTGAAGAAAGGATCAAAAACGGTTCAATTTCCGCCCACGACCTTCGCGATATGTTCCTGTATCGGCTCGATCATTTTATTGGAGAATTGTGGTTTGACATTCAACTCAAACCAATATTTTCCATCGATGTCTTTGAAGAGCCTTTTAACAAGCAACGCGGCTATCAAATCTATCAAAACAACCGTTTTCGTTTGCTATTGTTGCGAATGGAAGACATGAATAATACTATCAAACTCGCCATGAAGGAATTCCTCGATATTGAAGAAATTCATCTTCCGAAAGATAATTTCGGTTCAGAAAAATTTTATGCCGACCTGTATAATGATTTTAAAAAACTCCCCTTGCCTTCTATATACGTTGAAGATGTTTATTCCACTCAGGGAGCAAGGCACTTTTATACAGATGGTGAATTGAAGCGCTTCGCCTCGAATTGGACCAAAGGAAAGAGTTGAATTATTCCATTACCACTCGTAGACGTTTTTCATTCTCTCTCTCTTACAACTGCATATTCCTTCTCTTGCAGGTGCAGTAGATAATCATCTTCAAAGCTTAATAGGAAAGGATACATAGATTCATTTGCTTTCGCATTGGTTTGTTATCAAGGAGAATGGTATATGAACAACATAAACCCATATTCGCGGCAGTTGAGCCAAGACGGAATAGCATCTACTACACACAGAGAACGTGTCGGCGGATTGTGGGAAGAAATTGGCCATCTGCAATTCGAATTCAATAAGAAGCGCGGTTTATTACCCGGCCATAGATTCTTGGATGTGGGTTGCGGATGTCTTCGGGGAGGGATTCACTTCATTCAGTACCTAAATACGGGAAAATATTATGTTCTAGATATAAATTCATCTCTGATTGAGGCCGGCAAAACTGAATTTGCATCGGTTAATTGTCTAGATAATAAAACCAACTCTTCTAGTGAATGAAAAGTTAGAGTTTTCAAGATTTGGAGAAGTATTTGAATTTGCCCTAGCCTTTTCGGTATTTACCCATTTGTTCATGAACCAAATAGGGCGTTGCCTGATTGAAGTAGAGAAGGTCCTTAAACCACAAGGCGAGTTTTACGCCACCTTTTTTCAGGTACCTTTCTCTTTATATTTACCAAGTATATACAATCAAACAGGTGGAATTACACCCAATTATGATTCAGATCCCTTTCACTATTCTTTTGAGGAACTTCAATCAATCGTAAAGAAAGCGGGATTGATTACTGAATTAATCGAAGAATGGGAGCATCCGCGGGCACAAAAGGTGATATGTTTTCGACACCAACTATCAGGCTAACATAGCATTCTAAATCAAATAAGTAATTTCGTCTTCCTATGTTGAGCGTCCAATTTCCATTCCCCTTGTTTCGATTTTAGCTTTTGACTTGGAACAATACCGTTTTTCTACTCACCATCCTGGATTAGATTGCTCGTCAGCAGTACACCAACCGGGAATTAACCCTCATAGGGTCCGCTTACGCCGAAGCCTTGTTGGCCAATTATTACACCACTCTTTCAGATGTACTTAGTCCGTATAAACCTACAGGTAAAAGTTAGGTCCCCTATTTCCAAGCAATTAAGCAAAGAATCCGGCTTCCGTTTACCATCGCGATCGTGCCCAAGGCGATGACCGCCACCTCATCTGCATCCTCTGCATCCTCCCAAACTTGATATAATAATTCCCGTCCGATGTCTTCTCCCCTCGTCTCCATAGGAATCGTCACATGGAACCGCGCCGCGCCGCTCCCCGTCTGCCTGGATTCGATCGCCCGCCAGCGGTTTGCGCGTTTGGAACTGATCGTGGTGGATAACGTCGCCTCCGACAATTTGGTAGACATGGCGGTTTACAATCCGTCCCGGCGGCAACGGTGATCCGCAACGCATAAAACACCGGGTTCTGCATCGCCCGTAACCGGGCCATCCGCGCATCGCTCTTCACCCTACGTTTATTATCCAGACCAACTTCCTAATATGATATCGAGATTGAATAATAATCCTGTACATCCCGGTTTATTTGTGTGGGTCTCAAAGGAGGCAATCCGTAAGGAAGTCCAGCGCGCATTGAAAGGATATCCCGGGAAAGTTAGTAGGGTTCCGCTGGTTCCAAACCGCGGGCACGACAATAGCCCATTCCTTACCGCTTTTGGCGCATCCTTTTATAATTGGACTAGGTTGGGAAGATTGTCCCTTCGAGCCGCTTCCCGATAATGGAACGATATTGAATACACTGGAAAAGATACTTCCCTTCGTGGCTACAAATCAGGCATTTCGTTTGATACTTACAAACGCAACAGGAGTAACGCGATGAGATGTGCGGTTCTCGGCGGAGGCGGGTTTATTGGGTCTCACTTAAGCGAGGCCTTGTTGGCCCATGGTCATGAGGTAAGGGTGTTTGATAGGCCCAACGCCCGTTTTCTACAGGTCTTGGAACGATCGGTGGCGAAACTCTATAAAGGGGAATTTTCAAGGCCGGGGGATATAATAAATGCGATATCAGGATGTGATGTTGTATATCATTTAATTTCTACAACCGTACCCCAGATTTCAAACGATAATCCCATTTCAGATGTCGAAGCAAACGTTTTGGGTACATTGCATCTGTTGAATGCGGTAAAAAACGTAAATGTGAAGAAAATCGTTTTTTCCTCTTCCGGCGGGACGGTATATGGGATTCCACAGGAGATACCCATAAAAGAAAGCCACCCCACTGAGCCGACCAGTTCCTACGGTATCAGTAAACTCACCATTGAGAAATATCTTCATCTCTATTTCAATTTGTATGGGCTGGATTATTGCATATTAAGACCTGCAAATGCCTATGGAATAAGACAGCCCACAACAGGCACACAAGGCGTAATTGGAGCCTTTTTGCATAAAGCACATCATGGTTCTGAGATTACGGTTTGGGGGGATGGTTCCATCGTGCGTGATTACATCTGCGTCAGCGACATCGTGAGTGCTTTTATTAAAGCAGGAGAATATGAAGGAGAGTCCAAGATTTTCAATATTGGTTCGGGACAAGGACACAGTCTGAATGATATCATCGGTATCATTGAAAAAGTAATTCAGCAACCCTTAAGAGTGAAATATCTCCAGGGTCGCGCGTTCGACATCCCGGTCAATGTTTTGGATATATCCCGCGCAATAAAGTATCTACAATGGCAACCGTCCGTAGATTTATTCGAAGGGATTTCGAGGGTGTATGAATGGACGTTAAGGCAAGAATAAATACGATTCGCAGAGTAACGGCCGACATTTTTTGCCGATAAGGCCGTCAAGGATTGGTTACTTCTCTAAAGCAATCTTTCAGATGTATTTCGTCCGGATAAACCGATTGGAAGTCATGAAATTCCCTATTTCCTAGCGATAAGGCAATGAACCCGGCTTTCGCTCCTCTACCGCGATCGCATCAAAAGCAATGATCGCCAACTCATCTGCATCCTCCCGGACTTGATATAATAATCCCCGTCCGATGTCCTCTCCCCCCGTCTCCATTGGTATCGTCACCTGGAACAGCGCCGCGCCGCTTCCCGCCTGCCTGGATTCAATCGCCCGCCAGCGGGATGCGCGCTGGGAGCTGATCGTCGTGGACAACGCCTCCGCCGATAACTCGGCGGAGCTCGCGGCCCGATCCGTCCCGGCCGCCACGCTGATCCGCAACACCGAAAACACCGGATTCTGCACAGCCCACAACCAGGCCATCCGCGCATCCAAGGGTACCTATTACCTGCCGCTCAACCCGGATGTAATCCTGGAGGAGGATTACCTCGCCGCGCTGGTCTCGGCGCTGGAAGCGCGGCCCGATTACGGATCGGCGGCCGGCAAGCTGCTGCAGCCTTCCGAAACCGGCCGGCCCCCTACGTTCGACAGCACCGGCTTGTTCATCAACCGCCAGCGCCGCCAGTATCTGCGCGGCCATGGGGAAGTGGATGACGGCCGGTTCGACCGCGCGGAGGAGGTATTCGGCGTGGACGGTGCCGCCCCGCTCTACCGCCGGGCGATGCTCGAAGATATTAAAATCGACGGCCAATACTTTGACGAGAGCTTCTTCATCCACAAGGAGGATGTGGACCTGGCATGGCGGGCCCGGCTGCTGGGGTGGCCGTGCTGGTATGCGCCGGAGGCAGTCGCCGTTCATCCGCGCACCTTCCGCCCGGCGAAGCGCGACGCCGTTTCTCCGGCGCTGCGGCTGCATGCCGTCAAGAACCGCTATCTGCTGCTATTAAAAAACGAAACCCCTCAGGGATGGCGCAGGGATTTCCCGCGCATCCTTTGGTACGATCTGCGAATTCTATGCTATCTTTGCCTGTTCGAGCATTCGTCGCTGGCTGCCTTCGGTCTGGTTCGCCGCGCCTGGCCGCGAATCCAATCCTGGCGCAGGCAAATCCGGGAGCGGACCCGGGTAAACCCCGGCGAGTTGTTGGCATGGTTTAAATGAACCGCCGCGCGGCATTCCTTCCGCGGCCGCGCGACCCATCCTACCCGATCCAAAAGGAGCAGAAATGTCCAAACGAAACCTCGGAATCGCAATGATCGTCGCCGGAGTATTGCTCATCCTCGTTTCGCTGCTGGCCGATACGATCGGCCTCGGCGCGAACACGGCTGTCATCGGCTGGAAGCAGATCCTGGGCGCAGTCGTCGGATCGGCGCTGGGCATCGGCGGTTTCTTCTTCATGCGGCAAAAATAATTCCCGGTCTTTCCGGGAGGGCCCGGGCGGTCCCACGGGCCTGCCGGAACGGGCCGGCGGGGGATTCCGGGCCCAGCGCACGGAATACCCTTCGTATAACAAACGCACGCGTACGATAGCTGTACCCGAAATCCCCTTTCAAGATCCGAGGGGATTTCTCTTTTCCCGTTAAGCGATCCGTATATTTTTTTCCCGGGCCGTAAAACTCGCGCTTCCTTACCCGCCGGGTAACGGGTAAAATGAATACCATGAACCGCAACCCTGCCCAAGAGAAGTTGATCCCCCCGTACGGCGGCACGCTTATCGACCGGACCGTCACCGGCGAGGCGCGCCGGGAATGGATCGAAAAAGCCGGCCATTATCCCTCGATCCAACTTTCCCCCCGCTCCCTGTGCGACCTGGACCTGATCGCCTGCGGCGGTTTCTCGCCGCTCGACCGGTTTATGGGCAGGGCGGATTACGAGCGCGTGCTGCGCGAGATGCGGCTGGGCGACGGCACGCTTTTCCCGATCCCCGTCACTTTGCCGGCCGCCGGGAACGCATTCCCCGCCGGGGCGGAGTTCCTGGCGCTGCGGGACGAACATAACAACCTGATCGCGGTGATGCGGCTCGAAGAAGTGTTCGAATGGGATCCGCAGGAAGAAGCCCGCCGGGTACTCGCGACGAACGACCCGCGCCATCCGCTGGTTTCGGAGATGAGCCGGTGGGGGAATCGCTGCCTGTCCGGCGCCCTCACCGTTCTGAACCCTCCCCGCTACTACGATTTCACCGACCTGCGCCGGACCCCGGCCGAAGTCCGCGCGATGCTTGAAAAAATGGGGCACGCCAAAGTCGTCGCCTTCCAGACCCGCAACCCGCTGCACCGGATTCACGAGGAGCTCACCAAACGGGCCGCCGCCGAAGTCGGGGGCAGCCTGCTGATCCACCCCGTGGTGGGGATGACCAAGCCCGGCGACGTGGACCACTTCACGCGGGTGCGGATCTACCGCGCGCTGGCGGAAAAATATTACGACCCGGGCTCGACCCTGCTCAGCCTGCTCCCCCTGGCGATGCGCATGGCCGGCCCGCGCGAGGCGCTCTGGCACGCGATCATCCGCCGCAATTACGGCGCCACGCATTTCATCGTCGGCCGGGATCACGCCGGGCCGGGCAAAGACAGCGCCGGCAAGCCCTTCTACGGCCCGTACGACGCCCAGGAACTGGTAACCCGCTTCGCGGCGGAGACCGGCGTGACGCCCGTCCCGTTCCGCGAACTGGTGTACCTGCCCGATACCGGGGAGTACGTAGAAGAATCCAAGGTGCCCGCCGGCGCCCGCACGGCGGCGATTTCCGGCACGGAAGTGCGCGAGGAATATCTGGCAAAGGGGAAGCTCCTGCCGGAATGGTTCACGCGCAAGGAAACGGCGGAAATTCTCTCGCGCACCCACCCGCCCCGGCACCAGCAGGGATTCTGCATCTGGTTCACCGGGTTAAGCGGAGCCGGGAAATCCACCACGGCGGATGTGCTCACGTCCCTGCTTCTGGAACGCGGCAGACAGATCACCGTGCTCGACGGCGACGTCGTCCGCACCCATCTCTCCAAGGGGCTGGGCTTCAGCCGCGAGGACCGCGACACCAACATTCTGCGGATCGGGTTCGTCGCCAGCGAAATCGTCCGCCATCACGGCGTGGCGCTGTGCGCCGCCGTCAGCCCGTACCGCGCCGCGCGCAACGAGGCGCGCAAGATGGTCGGCGAGGAGCAGTTCATCATGGTGTATGTGGATACCCCCATCGCAGTCTGCGAGCAGCGGGATTCGAAGGGGATGTACGCCCGCGCCCGGCGGGGCGAGATCAAGGGCTTCACCGGCGTGGACGACCCGTACGAACCGCCGATCCAACCGGAGATCACGCTGGATACGGTCCAACAGACTCCGGAAGAGAACGCGCGGAAAATTATCGCGTATCTCGAAGAGCGGGGCTTCCTAATATCATAAAAAAATGAATCCACGAAGCCCTCATCCGGCCTTCGGCCACCTTCTCCCAGCTTATGCTGGGAGAAGGAAGGGATGAGGGCTTCGTGTCCTTCAGGTTTTCCTTCGTGCCCTTCGTGGTTACCAAATACCCGGCACCAGCCGATAGCGCACCTTGGCCGCATATTCCTTGTATCCCGGCAACTCCGCCTGCAGCGTGCGGTCCTCGAGCGCCTTGCGCAGGACGATCAACAGCGCGGCGAAAGCACCGAGCAGGCCGGCCCACCAGGAGCCGAGCATGATCGGCGTGGCCAGATACACGGCGAGCATTCCGAGGTAAGACGGATGGCGCATAAAGCGGTACGGCCCGCCGGTGGCCACGGTATGGCCCCGTTCGGTCTGGATCCGGACGGTGGCGGAGAAAAACGCATTCGACGCCGTCGCCCATACGACGACGGCGTAGCCGGCCGCCAGCAGGATACACGCGATCCATTGCAGGATCGAAGGCAGGCTTGCCGTCCAGCCGTTGCGGACATCCAATCCCGCGATCACATACCCGGCCAGGGACAGCACTCCGACTATCCCCATCAAAGCCGCATCCCATTTTTTTGCGCCCTCTTTCGGGCTGACGCGGTCCGCCAACAGATGCGGATAACGCGGGATGACCGCCAGGCCGGTGGCGACCACCCAGGCGGCCATCAGGATCACCAGCGCCCAGCCCCAGCCCCAATCCCACCGGCCGGCGGGTAGGAACAGGAACAGCGCCAGCATCACCAGGCCCATCGTCTCACGCAAAGCCCAGCGGGCGACGATGCGCGAGGTGTCGGCGGATTGTACGGCTTGCGTATTCTTTTCCATGGTTCCTCCTTTGCTCAGCTTCGCGCTCTGATTTTCCACGAAGGGCACGAAGGAAAAACCCGAAGAACACGAAGGGGTATTAATAATTTTGTATAACTTCGTGTTCTTCTGAACTTCCTTCGTGTCCTTCGTGGAGTGATTTACTCGTAATGCAGCGCCTGGATGATATCCAGCCTTGAAGCCTGGCGGGCCGGGATGACCGCCGCCAGCACACCGAACAGCAGGCCGCAAACCACCGCCACGATGATCCCGGTTGCCGGGAAGGCATAGCCCATCGGGAAGACCGTGGTCATCGCGCTGATAAAGGCGTAGCCCAGGTACCAGCCGGCGACGATCCCGAAGGCGGTGCCGATCGCCGCCAGCAGCAGCGCCTCCGCCGTCACCATCGCGCCGATCTGCCCGCGGGTGGCGCCCACGGCGCGGATCATCCCGATCTCGCGCGTGCGCTCGATCACACCGATCGCCAGCGTGTTGAGCATGGCGATGAACGAAGGGATGGCCAGCAGGCCGAACAGGGCGTACATCGCCGAAAAGGCGGCTTCGAACTGGGTTTTCATGGATTCGTAGTACGCGGATCCGGAGATGATCGAAAACTGCGGGAAATCCGCGGCGATCGCCTTGATCTGCGAATCCGCCGCCGCCCGGTCCGCCCCGGGCGCGAGGTTGAGCTGGAGAAAGACATCCTCGGTCTTCCCAAAATCGGCTTGCATGTTCGCCTGGGAGATGAAGGCCGTGGTGATCTTGACGTTGATCAGGTCGGTCGCGGCCGCAACGATTCGATACGAAACCGGTCCGGTGGGCGCAAGCAGTTCCACCGTGTCCCCCACCTTGGCGCCGGCGGCGGTCAGGAACGATGCGTTGACGATCATGTTTCGGCCGGCGGCCAATTCCTGATAGGCGGATTCGTTGCCCTGGATGAAATACAATCCGCCGACTTTGGGAAAGGCCACCGGATCGATTCCCAGGAGCGAGACTCCAGATCCGTTCACCTTGGTATTGGCAAACCGGAAGGTACTGATATCGCCGATACCATTCACACCGCGCAGCCGATCCACGAGATCCGGTCCCGCGCCCACATTGGTATTCCAGACGGAAATGGACGGCGGGATGAAGAGGTAGTCGCTTCCCAGGCTCTTGCGCATCACGTCGTACATCACCACCGAGAGGCTGGCGACCATGCCGCCGGCGGCGACGATCACCGCCAGCCCGAGCATCGTGGCGGAAACGGTCACCGCCGTTCGCGCCGGCTGGCGAACCAGATTTCCCTGCGCCAGTTCACCAATCCCGCGGCGGGCGTAGACCCACTCGATGAACTTGCCGAAAAATCCGGTGATCGGCCGGATCAAGAGCGGCGCCACCATCACCAGGCCGACCAGGAACAGAAAGCCGCCCGGGACGACAACCGGTTGGTTCCCGGAAACCAGCGTCAGAAAGGCGATGACGATGATCACGATCCCGATGAGGGATCCGATCCCGATTTTCTGCATCCATCCCGCCTCCGCTATCGTCGGCCGCAGGGCCTCGAGCGGCGTCACGCGGCTGGCGCTGCGCGCCGGGATCAGGCCGGCCAGGACGGTCACGCCCACGCCCAGTAGCACGCAAATTACCATCAACCCGGGGGAAACCACCGGGCTTCCGAGGGTGATGTTCAGGAATTTCCCGAGCACCGGCGACAACAGTTTCAGCAATCCCGCGCCGAAGAGATACCCCAATCCCAGCCCGAGGGCGGAGCCGATGATCCCCTGCAGGAGCCCCTCCGCCAGGATCATGCCGATGATCGTGCCGCGGGTGGCGCCCAGCGCGCGCAGCATCCCGATATCGCGGCGGCGTTCGGCGACCACGGTGCGGAAGGTGTTGAAGATGATAAATCCGCCCATGAACAGCGCCAGCAACCCGAACAACCCCATACCCGCCTGGCCGAGCTGCAGCGCGGCAAACATATCCGCGCCCGACATCAGCGTGCCGACTTGATAATCGGTTCCGACCGCCGTTTCGATGGATTTCTGGATTTCCGCGCGGCGCTCTTCGCCGGCGGACGTATCCACGTTGATGTCGATCGTATTGATTTTATTGCCTTCATTCGTCATAAGCTGCGCCTGCGGCAGCGTCACCAGCACTTCCTCGGTGCCGGGGGTGGTGCGCGGCGGAAGGATTCCGATCACGGTCAACCGGATCTCGCCGACGGTGGTGGGAAAACGGAACTCGCCGCCCAACCCGATCCCCAGCTTGTCCGCCAGGCTTTGCGAGATCACAGCCGTCGTGGTGTCCGCGGCGGTCAGAAACCGTCCCCCCTCCTGCACCGGGTAGGTGCGGACCGAGCGGGCCGCCTCGGGATCCAACCCGACCAGATTGAGGACGTTGACCGAAGCGGCCTGGGTGTTCGCGCCGCCGTAGTACCCGGCCGGGAGATTGACCGTCCGGACCAGAGTCGGGGAAACCGCGCGCACGCCGTCCACGGCCTTGATTTTTTGGACGATCTCCGGCGCAAAGGATTCACCGGAACCAAGCGTCATGCTGAAATCCACGACTCCCGACATTCCCTGCAGGTTGGCTTGCAGGGCGGAGATCACGGTCGGCAGGATGATGTTCATCCCGAAGATGACCAGCACGCCGAAGATGATCGCGAGCGTGGTCAGGAAGGTTCGAAGTTTGCGCCCGATAAGGTAGCGCCAGGCCAGTGTCAGTTGGAGGTTCATGGCATCACCCTATTCCCCTATTTCCCGCATTTTGTCGGCGAGGATTCTTGATTTGTCGCCGGACTTGCGGTCGAGGACGGTTTCATCGACGATCGCGCCGTCCTTGAGGAAAATGATCCGGTTGGCGTAGGCCGCGATGCGCGGGTCGTGAGTCACCATCACCACCGCCCGGCCGAATTCCTTGGAGACCCGCGCCAGCAGCGCGGCGATCTCGTCCGCGGCGCGCGTATCGAGGTTGCCGGTCGGTTCGTCGGCCAGGATAAGTGCCGGGTCGGCGATCAGCGCCCGGGCGATCGCCACGCGCTGCTGCTGCCCGCCGGAGAGCTGATCCGGCCGGTTTTTAAGCCGGTCGCCCAGCCCGAATTTCTCCAGCCATACGACGGCGCGCTTCTTGGCATCCGCCGGACGCACCCCGTCGAGGGTGACCGGCAGCGCGGCGTTTTCCGCGGCATCCAGGACCGGGATCAGATTGTAGAATTGGAAAATAAAACCGATTCGCTTGCGGCGCAATTTGGCCAGGTCGTCGTCCTTCATGTCGGCCAGCGCTTTTCCGTCGATGGTCACATTGCCGCCGGTCGGGCGGTCCAAACCGCCCAGCAGGTGAAGCAGGGTGGATTTTCCGCATCCGCTCGGACCCATCACGGCCACAAATTCTCCGGGATTGACGTTCATGCTTACGTGGTCCAGCGCGGTGACCGCCGCCTCGCCCTTGCCGTATATCTTCGTCAGGTTTTCCGTCTGTATCAGTGCCATTCTTGCCTCACTGGAATAAAAAGTGGCGGTCGGATGAAAAGCCGCGCGGCGACACCGTCAATCGCCGCAGGACTGGGTTCATAAAAAGAGCCCCGCTCCAACTACCTGATCGTCATGCCCGCGCCCGCCCTCGCAGAACATCCCGGCTCGTATCTGGTTTATGAGCCGGGATGAATGTGCCGCGAGGGTGAACTTGGCGGGCATCCATTCCTGCCTTCCCTGGATTCCCGCTAAAACCACGCGGGAATGACGACCAAACCAGGACCCGGCATCATCCCCCTGGCTCGCGATTGGGATCCGGCGGACTTTTTTTCGGCCTGCCCCTCGGGCGCAGGTCCGGCATCGCGATCGGCTGGCTTTTTATCTCATCCAGCCGCGCTTCCAGCATATCGAGCCAGCGCAGATCGGCTTCCAGGTGCATGACCGTTTTATCGAGCAGCAAAATGAGCGATAGTTCGCGTTCCGGATCCCCTTCCGACCTCCGGGCGGTCGCCCGGTGAAGCTCCTGATACAGCATCGCCCTTTCCCGGGAGATGATCCTGCGGGTATCGGCCAGCCCGGTGGCGAAGCTCAGGACCACCTTCAGGTAGATCCCATCCCGCTGATGGTCGGGCGGATCGTTTACCTCGAACCAGCGCGCCAATTCGCGCCGGCCGAGGGCGGTAATCGCAAATACCCGTTTTTCCGGATTACGGTTTTTCCTGCCGCCCATGGCCTTCACCAAGCCGGCCGCTTCCAGGCGGGCGAGCGTGGAATAGATCTGAGCCGGTTTGACTTCCC
>JBAVFZ010000395.1:0-13330 GCA_049684495.1 Anaerolineales bacterium
CGTTCGGGACGTTCCCCTCCTCCCTTCCCGTATCACGGGAAGGGAGGAGGGGTTAGGGGAGGCGGGATGGGATGGCAAACGGAGGAGGATTTCTTCAGCAATAAATCCTGTCAATCCTGCGAAATCCTGTAAATCCTGTCTATTATTTCTCGTTCGTCTTCATGGCCGTCAACTTTTGAATCATCACCTCTCCGCCGCGGCGCGGCTCGCGCCACGGGTAGGGGATGCGGTAGTGGAATTTCTTCCAGATCCAGCGGTGGTGCATGAAGAGATTCTCACGCGAGAACAGATCCCGGTCGCCTTCGACATATGGATAATCCGCCAGGCGGGTGGTGCCCGAGCCGATCCATTTTTCCGTCCGGTTGCTGGAATAGAACAGCGCCGGCGGCCGCAGCAGGCGGCGCAGAAGCGCGAAATATTCCCGGATGGAGGCGAGTTCCATCTCCTGCATCGAATCGGTGTTCAGCGCCAGGTCGAAAGAACCGGAGGGAAGCCGGCGGGCGGCGTCCGGCGGGAGAAGGACGAAGTCGAATTCCCTCCAGGATTTTTCATCCCGCGCAAATCCGTCCAGGAACAGGAACCGGCACTCCGGGAGCACCGTGGCGAGGAAGACCGAACTAAAGGCGAGGGTTTCCGGCAGATCGACCAGGACAAGCGTGGAATTCGGAATCAGGAGTTTTACAGCCAGCGCGCATAGACCGGTTCCAGGGCCGATCTCGATCGAGTTAAGCCGCCGCGCGCCCGAACCGATTTCCGCCGGCAGGTGCGGCGTGATGCAGGCTAGGTGGTACCCGGCGCGCAGGAAATCGTAAGCCGTGCGTTGCGCGCCGAAGGGATACCCGAATCGCGTGTAGTTCTTGCGTCCGCGGGGGATGGAAAACGAGAGCGCCTTCGGTTCGACCGGCGCCTGCCTGCGCCATCCGGAAAATGTCAGCCACAAGAGCCGATCCAGCGTATTGATCCATTCCAAGGACGAATAGGAACAGCCCGGAAAGTAAAATCCGCTTTCGCCGTGGATGCGGATCGTTCCGTTGCAGCGGTCGAGGATTTCGAATCCGGCCAGCGAGCGGTGCAGCTTCCAATAGGGGCTGATCGCCGGATCGTCGCCCGCGGCGGATGATGCGGCACGCGCGTACGAATTCTCGATGGCGGCAAGGTATTCCGGATTGGCGCGCAGAATCAGTTCGCGGCGGCTCATCGATCTTCCCCCGGACCGGAGTAACCCGCCATGCGCGCGATCAGATCCGCCGCCGCTTCCGTGGCCTGTCCGAAATTGGCCAGGAACTGCGAGGCGGCCTTCGCCCCGCGCGCACCCAATTCCCTATCCTCGCGGGCCTTGCGCAGAAACCCGGCGAGGCCGGGCTGCGATCGGACCCCCTCCGCGACGTTCCGCCCGACGAGATCCCAGTCGTCAAGCGGTCTGGCGAGTTCGAGGATCCCGATCGGGATGGAAAGCAGAGCGGCTTCGATCCCGGCGGTCGTGCTGAACATCAGCGCCGCCTGGGAGGCGCGCAGCAGGGGATACAGCGGCGGATCGACGATGCGCGCCCATCCGGCGGTGCGCCGTTTTTCTAGAATCGCCTGCAGGGGAGCGGGATCCTCGCTGCGGTGGAGTTTCAACGCCAGCTTGAGCGGTTCCCATTCCGGATTCGCGCGCAGGGCGTTCACCCATCCGAGCAATTGCTCCAGCGCGTCGAGCTTTTCCGCCTTCGAAACTATCTGCATCCGCTCGATCGGGCTGCTGAGGAACGTCAATAAAAAATCGGCCGGCGCATACCCGAGGTGGATGCGGAGGCGCCGGGCTTCAGCGGAAAAATCGGCGTTGGCCAGTTGGTCGAAGCGCGGATTGCCGGTGATGACGATCCGGCTTTCCGGCACGCCCACCCGCAGGAAATACTCCCGCGACGTTTCGCCCCATGCGGCGAC
Organism: Anaerolineales bacterium; assembly: GCA_049684495.1. GTDB lineage: Bacteria > Chloroflexota > Anaerolineae > Anaerolineales > RBG-16-64-43 > JAFGKK01. The sequence goes on from JBAVFZ010000395.1 coordinate 1,927, forward strand.
GCGCGTGCATCCGCCCTGGCCGAAACTGCGCAGCCCCTCTTCGATCCCGAAGCGGACCTTCCGGATCCAGCGCCCGAACAGTTTCCTCGCCGGCGGCCGCTGGAAAAGATCCTTGCGCAGGCTTTCCTGAAGCAGGAGAGTTGGGATCCGCCGGCGGCGGGCTTCCTCCACATACGCTATCGGCGGGAAATTGCGGTCGTTGAGGACGACGACCAGCGCGGGGCGGACTTTGTCGAGTTCGCGCGGGATCCGTATGCGGAACGGGCGCGCGGCCTGCTCCCACTCGCGGGTAGGAACGGGCAGTGGGCTCGCGGCCATGCGCACGAAGGGAATCCCCTCGCGCGCCAGGGCTTCGGTGTCGCTCGCGGTGCGCAGCAGTTCGCAATCCGAGTATACGATCACCGGTATTCCGCGGGCTTTCAGCACGCGGATCACCGGCAGGATGATCTGCTGGTGCGAATCGGCGGCGGTGATCTCCAAAAGGATCGGTCCGGTCATTTCGCGAGCGCCTTGAGCTGCTCCTCGAGTTTAGCACGGGTTTCCTTAAGTGCGGCCAGCCGGGCACGTTCCTTTTCCACCACCGCGGCCGGCGCCTTCGAGCCGAAATCGCTCGCCAGCAACGCCTCCACCCGGGCGATCTGCCCCGCCGTTTGTTCGGCTTCCTTTTTAAGGCGGGTGCGTTCGGCGGCCGGATCGGCCATCTCCGCCAGCGGGATCAGGATCCGCACCGGTCCGACGACCAGCGGCACCATATTCTGCGTGTCGGCCGGCGGTTGTTCGGCGAATGCCAGCCCCGCTGGTTCGATGCGCGCCAGCAGGCACAATCCCGCCGAGGCGGCCGTGAGGGATTGTTTGTATTTATCGGGGAGGATGACCGCGGATGTTTTCTTCGCCAGCGGCACTTTCTTTTCCGCGCGCAGGTTGCGGATCGCCCGGACAATCTCCATGAAAATCGAGAACTCTTCGAGCGCGGCCTCGTCGGCCGGATCGACCGGCTCCGGCCAGCGGGCGATGATCAGCGCCTCGGGCCATCCGCCGGGTGGGGTGAAATCCTCACCCGCCGCGCGGCAGGCATCCTTGAGGTAGCCCCACAGCGCCTCGGTGACGAACGGCGTGAAGGGGTGCAGCATGCGCAGGCAGGTGTCGAACACATGCGCCAGTATCTGCAGCGTGCTCCGCGCGCGCTCCGGGCTCTCCGCAATCTGCAGCTTGGAAAGCTCGATGTACCAGTCTGCGAATTCGTTCCAGAAAAAATCGTAGACGGTGCGGCCGGCTTCTCCGTACTGGAAGGTGTTCATCAGGCGGGTGACGGCCTCGACCGTCTGCGACAGGCGCGCGAGGATCCAGCGGTCCGGGAGAGTCCGCGGGGCTTTCCCGCACGGGCCGCCGAGTTTTTCGAACGCGCCGAGGGTGTAGCGTCCGGCGTTCCACAGCTTGTTGGCGAAGTTGCGGTTGGCCTCGACGCGCTCGATGCTCAGGTTGAGGTCGTTGCCCGGCGAGCCGGAGGTGATGAGCGTAAAGCGTAGCGCGTCGGTTCCCATCCCGGGGATGCCCTGCGGGAATTTTTCGGCGATCTCCTCGCTCGTGCCGGCGTCGCGGATCTGTTCCGCGGTCGCGCCGTCCATCACCCAGCGCGGATCCATCACGTTGCCGATCGATTTCGACATCTTGCGGCCCTGCTCGTCGCGCACCAGCCCGTGCAGGTAGACGGTCTTAAACGGCGCCTCGCCGGTGAACTCGAGCGCGAACATGATCATCCGCGCCACCCAGAAGAAGAGAATGTCATACCCGGTTTCCATCACCGTGGTGGGGTAGAAATATTTCAGGTCGCGGGTCTGCTCGGGCCACCCGAGGGTCGAGAAAGGCCACAGCCCCGAGGAAAACCAGGTGTCGAGCACATCGTCGTCCTGCTTGAGACCGCGCTTGCCGCAGGTGGAGCACGTAGTCGGGTCTTCCCGCGCAATCGTCATGTGGCCGTCGGCGCAGTACCAGGCCGGAATGCGGTGGCCCCACCACAACTGGCGCGAGATGCACCAATCCTGGATGTTCTCAAGCCAGTTGAAGTAGACCTTTTCGAAATGCTCGGGGATGATTTTAATCCGCCCGTCGCGGACGGCGGCCAGCGCGGCTTCCGCCAGCGGCTTGATCTTGATAAACCACTGGGTGGAGATCATCGGCTCGACGATCTCCCCTCCCCGCTGCGAGCGCGGGACGCGCAGCGTGTAGGGCTCCTCCTTGATCACGAGCCCGGCCGCGCGCATGTCGGCCCACATCTTCTTGCGGCATTCGAAGCGGTCCATTCCGGCGTACGGGCCGCCGTTTTCATTGAGCCGGGCGGTCTTGTCGAAGATCGAGATCAGCGCCAGGTTGTGGCGCTGGCCCACTTCGTAATCGATCGGGTCGTGCCCGGGGGTGATCTTCAGCGCGCCGGTTCCGAATTCGCGGTCGACCGCTTCGTCGGCGATCACCGGGATCTCGCGCCCGAGGATCGGGACGAGCGCGGTGCGGCCGACGAATTGGGCGAAGCGCGGATCCTCGGGGTGGACGGCGACGGCGGTGTCGCCCAGGATCGTCTCCGGGCGGGTGGTGGCGACGGGGATGAAGGGGCGACCCGTTGGGTCGCCCGTACCGTCGGCGCGGCCATCGGGGCGATCCGCTGGGTCGCCCCTACCAGGATCGTCCTTGATCATATATTTGAAATAATACAGCGCGCCCGGCTCGTCGGAATATTCCACCTCCAGGTCGCTGACCGCGGTGCGCAGCCCCGGCGACCAGTTGACCAGCCGCGGGCCGCGGTAAAGCAGGCCCTTCTCGTGCAGGCGGACGAACGCCTCGCGCACCGCGCGCGCCAGTCCGTCGTCCAATGTAAAGCGCTCGCGGGTCCAGTCGCAGGAGGCGCCCAGGCGGCGAAGCTGGTCGTAGATGATCCCGCCGTACTTGCGTTTCCACTCCCACGTACGCTCGACGAACTTCTCGCGGCCGAGCTCCTCGCGCGTGACTTCCTCCTCGCGCAGGAGCATCTTCTCCACCTGCAGCTGGGTGGCAATCCCGGCGTGGTCCGATCCGGGCACCCACAGCGCGGGCTCGCCGAGCATGCGGTGGTAACGGATCATCAGATCCTCGATCGAGACGAACATCGCGTGCCCGAGGTGCAGTTCGCCGGTCACGTTCGGCGGCGGGATGGAAATGACGAACGGCTTGCGGGTGTGGTCGATCACCGGCTGGAAGTAGCCGCTTTTCTCCCACCACTCGTAGAGCTTGCGTTCGACGGAATGGAAATCGTAAGTTTTGGGAAGGTCGATTTTAGGCATGGAAAAAATCCTTTGCTGACCTAACCCCCTCTCCCTTCCCTCTCCCCCTTCCCTTAAGGGAAGGGGGAGAGGGTGGCCGAACCCGCGGTGAACTTCCGTGGGAAGGCCGGGTGAGGGGGGTAGGTAGAATTAAAAAAGCCCTCCGCCAACTGAGGGCGAAGGGCTGAGTGCCTCCGTGGTGCCACCTCGATTCGTCCCCGCGATGACGGGGGCGCGCTTGCCGCGCTAACGGTGCGGACCGCGCCGGTCTACCATCCCCCGATGGGGGAGTTCTTCGGCGGAACGCCGCGCGACGTTCGGCGGATTTGGGAAGCGGGGGCTTTCAACCTGCGGCCGCACCTTCTCTGGCATCCCGGGTCCGCCTACTCTTCGCGGCGATTGCTGTAAGGCGGGATTATACGGGCGAAGCCCGGAAGCGTCAATCGCCGTAGGGTGGGTTGAACCCCGGATGGAATTGCGTATCCGAGGTTCAACCCACCCTACCATATATAATGAAGGTTGCCCGAGCGAACCGGCCGAAAGGATGGAAAAAGCATGGAAAAGACTCACAAACGCATCGCCATGGAACACGACAAGAAGATTGCGCTGGTCGCCCACGATAATAAAAAGCGCGATCTGGTCGAATGGGCGAAATACAATCGCGATCTGCTGGCGCACCACGCCATCTATGCGACCGGGACCACCGGGTCTGTCCTGGAGCGGGAACTTAATTTTCCCATCATTAAGCTGCAAAGCGGACCCTTGGGCGGGGATCAGCAGATTGGGGCGAAGATCGTCAACGGGGAGATCGATTTTCTGATCTTTTTCTGGGATCCCCTCGAGCAACTGGCGCACGATCCGGACGTCAAGGCGCTCCTGCGGATGGCGGTGGTTTGGAACATCCCGATCGCCTGCAACCGGGCGTCCGCCGATTTCATGATTTCCTCGCCGCTGATGGACGGTGAATACGACCGGCTCGTGCCGACATACGATGATTACCGGAAGCGGATGAACCAGGCGGATCAGACCGAGTTCCGCGATGATTGATCTGCTCCTGGCGGCGTCGGTCTTTTGCGAACTCTCGGCGGCAGCGGCCGTCCTCCTCAGCATCCGCTTCCCCGTCCGGCGGATCTGGCCTCCCAACCGGCTCTCCCCGTGGAAGACCGGCCTCATGGGTTTCCTTTTCTTTTTTCCCGCACTGGGAATCGGCATGCTCGGGATGCTCGAGTGGGGCGGTATGGGATCGCCGGAATGGGTCCGGTTCGGGTTGGGTCTGCCGCCGCTAGCCGGCGGATTGATATTCTTCCTTTGGGCGCAGGGTGTCCTCGGATTCGGGCAAATGATGGGGAAGGCGGGTGCGCTCACGACCGGGGGACCGTTCCGGTTCTCACGAAATCCGCAATATGCCGGATGCCTTGCAATGCTGGCCGGGTGGGTTTTGCTCTCAAGTTCGCCGTCCGCGGCGATCGTTTCATTGATAGCGGTCATCCCGCTGGTGCTGGTTCCTTTCGCGGAAGAGCCCTGGCTAAGGATGCAATACGGCCAGGCATACGAAGAATATTCCCGGAAAGTGCCCCGCTTCTTTTAAAAGGGTTCCCCGGGGCCTGTCTTGTCCCCGCCTTCTTTTTTTTTGGGCAGCAGGAGGTTGAAAAAGCTTTGGAGGCGGTGGGGCCAGGGATACGCCCGCATCGCGGATGCGATGCGGGACTACTCGCCCGACTTTCTCAACTGCCTACCAGACGAAAAAAACCTCTTGACATATAGAAGGTTATCTATATAATAACGCATAGAAACACGTCTATATGAATCAGTCGACCGGGTCGGCCCTGGAATTTTCAAAGGGCCCTTTTTTAGGCTGAAATATAGACAAACATCTATATGAAAGAGGTGCTGCCATGTTCTTTTTCGACCTGATCCTTGCTTCGTTGAGCCAGGTTTGGGTGTCGTTCACCCACAATTGGCCGTTCCTGGTGATTAGCGTGGTGGTGGGCGTAATCCTGAAACAGTTCCTGGACCAGAAAAAAGCCGCCGCCTTCCTGATGCGCTACCGGCGGGCGGGGGTGCTGGCGTCGACGGCCGTCGCCGTGACCACGCCGCTGTGTTCGTGCGGCACGACCGCGGTGGTCCTTGGGATGATGGCGGGCAGAATGCCGTGGGCGCCGATCGTCGCCTTCATGGTCGCTTCGCCATTGACCTCGCCCGAGGGATTGATCTACAGCGCCGGTCTGTTCGGCTGGCCCTTCGCCTGGGCGTTCTACATCGCGTCGATCGCACTGGGGCTGCTCGGAGGATTCGCCGCCTACGTCATGGAGTCGCGGGGATGGCTGAAGAACCAGACGCGGTTCCAGACCGCGCCCGCCGCCGCGGCATTCTCCCCGGATCCCGTTCCGGCTTCGCCGGAGCGCAAAAAAACCGTCCGGGTTCTGGCCGGCGATGCCATCCGCATGGGATCGCAGCTGCTGTTTTTCTTCTTCACCTTCGCCTTCGTCGGCTACGTGCTCAACGGGCTGATCCCGCAGGAGTGGGTCACGGCGGTATTCGGCGGGGGACGGATATACGGCGTCCCGCTCGCGGCGACGTTCGGGATCCCCTTCTACGTCAACTCCGAGGCATCGCTGCCCTTGGTGCGCGCCATGCTGGATACGGGGATGAGCCAGGGAGCGGCGCTGGCTTTCCTCATCACCGGCGCGGGAACTTCGCTCGGCGCGCTGGCCGGCCTGCTGACGATCGCCCGCTGGCGCGTCGTCGGCCTGGTGATCGGCACCCTGTGGGTCGGGGCGGTGGTTTCCGGATTTGCCTTCAACCTTATATCGGGAGTGGGATTGTGAATACGCCGAAAAGGCCCATGATGATTTTATGGTGGCCTTCACGGCCTTGACGGAATATGAGGGAACCCGGATTAAAACATTCAAAGTATCTGCTCAGACCGGGAAAAGCGTACACGGATTACCCCGTTCGCATATACCGCTCACGGGGCGGGCACGGAGAAGAACCGATTGCACGGATTATTAAAAAAATTCGGTGTTTTCGGTTCTTTTCGGCGTTTCGGTGTACAAGAAAGAGAAATCAGGCTGAGTAAATACCATTCGAAGAAGGAGCCGATATGGCAACCCAATCCAAAAACCCGTTGGTTCGATTTGTCCGCGGCCTGTTCGGTTTCCCCAAAGGACAGCCCGGTTCCTGCGCGTGTTCCGGCGGATCCGCCGCCGCAGAGACGGCTTCCCGTGAGGAGGAGAAGGCGGTAGACCGGGATGAATGCGGAAATAATGATGCGCCGGAGACGCCCAGGGGACCGGCCGCCGGTTGCTGCGGGTAGAATCATCCCTGTTCCAAAGGCAGGAATGGGCCGGCATTGCTTGGTGGATGAACCGCATCATCCAAACGGCGAGCCGAAAATTTCGAATAATATTTTCGTTCCCGCCGGACAGATAATCCGCGGAGGGCATCCGCGGATTATCTGCTTCCCCAACCATTCCATTCGTCGCCTTCGGGCTACAGGAAGAGAGATTATTTTCACGGGCATGCATCCCGGGGTGTACGTTTCGATCGACGGGGGAGTGGAATGGGCTGCCATTAATGGCAAGCTTCCGTCCCCCCCGATCGTGTATCGATTGTCATCGATACCGGCGGACATGTAATGGCCGCAACACGCGAGGGTTTCCAACTCTCGGGAGAAAATAATCCGGAACAAGCAGGGGAACCGGCTATGCACGCGGTTGCCGGACAAGCCAAAACGGGATAGGATTACGGTGATCGGTCTTACAAGGCCCAACCTTTTTTCGTATCGGGAGGATCGCATGCGAATCGGAAAAGCCCTCATACCCTTCACTCTGATCCTGGCCGCCGGTTGTGCAACGGCTTCCCCCGCGCCGACCCCCACGGAAACGCCGTTCGCCGAACTGCATGCCAAGTCCACCCCGACGGAGGCCGCGACCGGCCTGCCCACGATGTCTCCCTCCGCCTCGCCGAAGGTGCTTCTCGTCATCGACGATTTTGAGGCGGAGGAGACGGCCTGGACGGTCTGCATCGACCCGGAGTGCGCCGACAGCAGCGCAACGGGCGTCGTGCTCACTCCCGATCACGCCACGCACGGCATCCGCGCGCTGGCCCTCAACTTTGAGAAGAACGAAAAACTGAAGGCGGTTTTCTACATCGAAAAGCCGATGGATCTGAGCGGCGGCCGCACCGTCAGTTTCGACATTTACCACGAAGGTACGATCGATGGCGTCGGGTTCGCATTGACCACCGGCGCGGATTCGGTTTGGCATGAATCCGATACCGTTCCGGTCGAGCAGGGCAAAAAGGTCACGCTTACCTTCGATCTCACCGCCGAAACCTACAAGACCGCCGCTACCAACTGGGAGTTCCGCGCGCCGATCGCGGATCGGAATAAGGTCGTCCGGCTCTCGATCATCCTATACCCGCGGGAAACCGGCTCCGCCATCATCGATTATCTTTTCCTCTCGGACGCGGCATGACCGGGCTCGGGACCATTCCGGCTGCCGCATTCTCCAATCCCAACCCATCTTCGGGACGCGCGGTAGTGCGTTTGATACTGGGCGTGTTTTTGATTGCGGGAGTGCTTGCCATCCTGCTCTTCGTGCCTGCCGGCAGGCTGGATTGGATCGACGCGTGGTTGTTTATCGCCGCCTACGGCATCGTCCTGCTTTTCTACGGGATCCGCGGCACGCTCCGCGATCCGGGCCAGTTGCGGGAGCGCGGGAAGCAGGGGGCCAACACGAAGGCATGGGATCGAGTAATCCTGTCGATATACTCGGTCCTGTTGCTCGTCCTCTTTCCGGTTTGCGGGCTGGATGCCGTGCGGTTTCGGGCTCTCCCGCTTCCGATCGGCCTGAAGGGATTGGGATGGATTGGCATGGCGCTCTCAGGAGCGCTCATTTTACGGGTCATGGCGGCGAACACCTTTGCCTCGCGTACGGCGCGGATCCAGGATGACCGCGGGCAAACCGTCGTAAGCGGCGGACCTTACCGGCATATCCGGCATCCGATGTACCTGGGGGTTATCATTTTTATCCTCTGTATACCGCTGGTACTGGGATCGGGGTGGGGGTTGATCCCGTCCGCGGCGATCGGCGTTTTGTTCGTCGCGCGGACCGCTCTCGAAGACCGGATGCTAAGACGCGAACTCACCGGATACGCGGAATACGCGCAGCGCACACGGTTCCGGCTGCTGCCGGGAATTTGGTGAATTCGCGCACCGGCGGAGGAGGCCGAAAACCCGCCGCCGGATGGATCCGACCGGCTATGGATTTGCTGTGAAAAAACCCCTTGCGGGGTTTCTTTTATTTATTATGGTGATGCATCATGCGGATGCGATCGGTGAAGGCCAATACTTATATTTTGGAGGAGACCAGCATGGCAACCAAAAACAGTAAATCGAAAAGCTCCTGTTCCTGTTCGCAGAAAGTTGACCGGCGGGATTTTCTGAAGGTAACGGCTGTGGCGGGTTTGCTGGCCGGGTGCAGTCCGGTGATCGAGACACCCGATCCGACCACGGAACCGACCGCCACCACCAAGCCGACCCTGGCTCCCGGAGAGACTCCGGTTCTCGATCTCACCGGCAAAAAGGCGGTTTATGTTCTGCCCCGGAAGGTGTATGCCGAAGGATGCCACGAAGCGTCGGCGGCGGCCCTGAAAGCCTGCGGGGTGAGTATCACCCTGGCCGCAATCGAGAAAAAAGACGTACCCGGATTCGGCGCGGGAGCGCCCGTATTGACCCCCGACAAGCTCCTGAGTGAAATCCAGGCGGCGGATTATGACGCCGTCATCTTCGAGTGCGGCCAACCACAGGAAACTTTTAATGCGGATTACCAGAACCTCGCGCGGGAGACGGTCGCACAAAATAAAGTATTGGCCGGCATTTGCATGATGCCGGCGCTCATGGCCGCGGCCGGCGTGTTGAAAGGCAAGCAGGCAACGAGCAATATCAACGATCAATACGTCCTGGAACAGTTTGGCGCCGTACTTTCCGATCTGGATCCCGTACGCGACGGGAAGTTAGTCACCGCCAGTTTTGAAGGAAGCGAAAATTTCGGATGGCTGATTGCGGAAGCGATGGCGGAATAGAGCCCGGCCGGAAATGGTCCGTCGTTCTTGACAAGTATTGATACAAGGAAGAGGAAGTTTTATAAAATAGTAGCTTTTAGCCGTTAAATATTTTCCTTATTGCATATTAAAACGACGGTGTCCCGGCAAGAGAACTCCAGTCTGAAATCAGACCGGAGTTCTCCTTTTAAAACAATACAAAAATCCATTAATAACCACGCTCATATAGATTACCGAAACTGGGCATCCCAATGGTATGAAAATAATAAAGAAGAAAAGCAATTTCCCCGGCTTTTTCCGATTCTCCGTTGTTTCCAATAGGTTATGTATCGAATGATGTATATCCATCGCAGGTTTTCCCAGGATCCTTTTCAAAAACGAGGGCGGTGGAAAGGTACGAGATAACTCTCATTTCCACGGTAAAGGATTAATAAGTAAGAACAGTCCAAAAACATGTAAGCGTTTCCAATAAATGACCAACGCGGAGTCCGGGGGGATGAGATGAAGCACGGGCTGATGGCCACCGCCAAGCATTTCGTCGGGTACAGCCTTTCCTCCGGCGGGATGAACCGCGTCCCGATCCAGGCTGGACCGCGCTTCCTGCATGAAACCTACCGGATGCCCTTCCAGGGGACCGTCGCGGAGGCGGGGGTCCGCTCGGTCGTGAATGCCTATAACGAACTGGACGGGGAAGTGGTGGCAGCATCGAGGGAGATCCTGACGGATCTCCTGCGCGGCGAACTCGACTGTAAGGGGTTCGAACTTAATTTGTTCGAGAATACCTTTGCGGACGAGCAAACCGCGGAGGTGAGTTTTAAAACGCCGGCGTGACGGGCGTTGGCCCGCGAAGCCGCCGGGCAGAGCATGATCCTTGGGAAGAACGACCCCCTGTTCCCGCTGCGCTCAGCGCGTACGATCGCCGTCATCGGCACGAACGCGGATGCGCCGCGGAACTTGATGGGGAATTATTCCTACCTCGCCGGCGTGGAGCTGGCCGCGCATCCGCCCGCGCCCGAACTTGGGATCCCGACCTTGGGCGGATTGGATTGGGATTACATCCAAGCGCATTCGGAGAAGATACTCTCGATCCTGGAAAAGATCCGCGACCGGGCGGGACGGGATACGGAGGTGTTGCATACGGCCGGCGGTTCGGTTTCGGGAGAGACGGCCGGTCCGGTTTCGTGGAAGCCGTTGTGACCGCCGCGCAAGCGGACGCGGTCGTCCTCGTCCTGGGAGATAAATCCGGGTTCACACTGGATTGCACCTCCGGCGAAACGCGCGACTGCGTGGAACTCGGCCTCCCCGGAGTACGGGAGGAACTGGCCGAGGCGGTTTTGGCCGCCGGAAAACCCACGGCGGTCGTGCAGATCAACGGACGGCCGTTATCGATCGTGTGAGTGGATAAAAAATAAAGCTTGGCTTCCCGGCGAAGAAGGCGCGGCGGCCGTGGCCGATGCGTTGTACGGTGAAATTAATCCCGGCGGGAATCTTCCAGTTTCCGTTCCACGCTCCTCGGCCAGATTCCGATCCCATACAACCACAAACCGTCGGGCGGCCGCTCCAATTGGTATGTCGGTTATCTGAAATCACCGGCCGGGCCGCCGGATCTGTTCGGGCACGGCTTGAGCTACACTATGTTAGGATACACGGATTTTTTCATCGCACCCGCGCAAGCGGGTTTCGGGGGCGTGGGGGAAATCCGGCTGATGGTGGCCAACATCGGGAAGGTTGCCGGGGATGAAGTGGTGCAGTTGTACGTCTGCGATCCGGTTGCTTCCACTTCGCGGCCCGTGAAGGAATGGAAGGGCTTCTGCAGGATCGGATTAAAACCCGGCGAATTCCGGAAAGTGGTGTTCCGCCCTCCGGTGGACATTCTTGCCTTCTATGATGAAAATATGGATCTGGTGACCGAGGCCGGTGCGATCCAGGACATGTTGGGAAGTTCCTCGGCGGATATCCGAGTGGCGGGATAGTTCGAAATCATCGGACCCCGGAAGTAGAAGGTCGGCAAGCGTGTGACAGTCTCCCCGGGGGCGATAGAATAAAGC